>JBCQUE010000046.1:0-16661 GCA_047174325.1 Rikenellaceae bacterium
CAGCGCAAAGCAGAATATAGCGATATAAAGCACTTCGCTCGTTTCTAAATCGTTAGCAGTTACCGATGAATAAGAGGCAATGTGTTGATTTTGAGAGAGTAGCAATTTGCAGTATGACTTGCTGTGTGGGTACTTACTACCTTGTCAATACCGCATACATCCATAATTTCCTTCAAATAAGCGTTCATTTTGGTGTTACTGATAATTGGCATTACTTTGTCCGAATTATAGCATACGGGGTGATCTTTGTAGCGTTCAATAAGGTCAACGGAGGCTTTTAAGAGTGGGATGTTACACATTACTTTGGTTTTTTGCCTTTGCTTGCGAATCCAAGGTCTTCCATCGTTGTCTATAACAATATGTTCTTTGCGTAATCCCTGCAAATCCGAGAATGCAAGACCAGTAAAACAAGAGAAGATAAAAAAGTCTCGAATCTGAGCGAGCCTCTCAATACTAAATTCCTTTTGGATGATAACCTTCAGCTCATTCTCCGTAAGGAACTCTTTTTCTACTTTGTTAAGCGAGAACTTGATATTGGCAAATGGATCTTTCTGGATATAGTCGTTCGCCAACGCAATACGGATAATCTTCTTGAAATTCTTGAGGTACTTAGTCGTTGTGTTGTGAGCGCAATTACGAACAATTTTCAGATAGTCCTCGTAGTCTGTAACAAACTTGTGGTTTACCTCCTCAATAGGAATGTCGCTTTTACCATAGGTGTGCTCCATAAACTCGACTGTGTGTTTTAGTGAAGTTCTATATCTCTCAACCGTACCAGGAGCAAAATCCTTTCCTTCTAATTTTTCGCATTTGTCATTATGCTCCTGAAATACCTCAATAAGCATAATCTTTGGCTTTATATCTTTACCAGTGTAGCGAGCAATTACATCATCAGCGCAGAATGGTTCGCTAGCCAATTCCATATCTTTATATAGCTGCATAATCTTTACCTTGATTATATCGAGGTGCTGATTGACTTCTTTTGAAGCTCTATCTTTACCAGTGGAGATGCCGAGTGTGCTGCTCCACTGATCTGGTTTAACTTTAAGTGGGGTCGTAAAGACCGCTCGTGTGCCATTTACTGTTACACGAAGTAAGATTGGTGTATCACCACTCTTAGATAATCTGTTTATTCTAATGTAGAATGCTGTGTTAAATGTTGTTCTTGCCATATTTTTATTTCTTGTTTTTGACGGTGCAAAGTTACTAAGAGGGAGTGGATAATGAATTATACAGTTCAGCGCAGAATGGCGCAAAAGGCTGTAATGAAGTCTTTTAAGGTGGTAATCGCTACCGAAACTGCTACCAAATTAGGGGTATAACAATAATGGTAGCGATTTATGGTTATAAATGCCCCATTTTGCCCCATTATTATGAGTAGTAAGATTTTGTAAATTAAATAGTTAGATTCTAAATCGCTACCAAAAAGCTACCAAAAAAAGTGGTAGCGATTTAGACCGTTTTAGATGCTGTATTCTGCCGATTTGGAAGATATAAGGATATAAAAAAAGCACCGTAAATGTGTCATTTACAGTGCTTTGCGTTGTTTTACCGCTACGCTTGGCGGAGAGAGAGGGATTCGAACCCCCGGTGCCTTGCAGCACAACGGTTTTCAAGACCGCCGCATTCGACCACTCTGCCATCTCTCCGGGTGCAAATATAAGAACTTTTTTTCTTTCTGCAATGATTTTTTTGCACTTTTTTTTGACAATTCCTACCACTACTCTCTAACGCTTTAGTAATCAGCATTATGCACAAAATTTTTTTTTGCCTGTCACACCCTCCGCTCCTATCGCACACTATCCGCTACTCCCGTCTGCTTAGTCGCACTATATTCTCCACGTGGTGCGTGTGGGGAAACATATCTACTGGCTGAACTTTATCTATCTTATAATCCCTATCCATCAACGCCAAGTCTCTCGCCTGTGTCGCTGGGTTGCAACTTACGTAGACAATCCTCTCGGGTGCCGCTCTTAGGATCACATCTATCACTGGCTCATCTACACCCGCTCTCGGTGGGTCGAGTATTATCACATCGGGGTGACCATTTGCCGCCACGAACTCATCGCTCAAAACCTTTTTCATATCCCCTGCATAGAACACCGTATTCTCGATGCCGTTGTTGGCTGAGTTGACACGTGCATCCTCTATCGCCTCCTCGACATACTCCACGCCTACAACCTTATCACAGCTCCGTGCACAGAAGTTCGCAATCGTACCCGTGCCCGTATAGAGATCATACAACACATCTCCCTCGCCCAGCTCCGCCATCTCACGTGTCAATTTATAGAGCTCATACGCCTGCTCCGAGTTGGTTTGATAGAACGACTTAGGCCCGATCTTGAACCTTAGCCCCTCCATCTGCTCCATTATATGATCCTTACCTGCATATAATATAGGTGTCTGATCCGCAATTGAGTCGTTGAGCTTGAGGTTCACCACATAAAACAGCGATGTCACCTCCGTAAACGTCACCTTGATATACTCCATCAAAGCATCGATTCGCTCCTGATCCTCCTCGCCAAAGTGCACGATCACCATCACATCGCCCGTTGTCGAGGTGCGGATGATGATACCACGCATCAACCCCTCGTGCGAACGTGCATCGTGGAACGTATATCCACGCTCCATACAGAACCTCTTGACCCCCATACGTAGCGAGTTCGATGGTTCAGCCTGCAACCAACACCTCTCGATGTCGAGCACCTTGTCGAACATCCCGGGTATATGAAACCCTAGTGCAGGCTCAGCCTTGATCTGCTCCTCGGATGCAATCTCCTCGTAGCTCAACCACCGCTTTGGCGTGAAGGTGAACTCTAGCTTATTGCGGTAGAACTGCTGCTTTGCCGACCCCACGCACTCATCGATCTCGGGGAGCGAGAGGTGTCCAATTCGGGTGAGCTGGTCACGCACCTGATCTCGTTTGAATTTGAGCTGTTCGCTGTAGGGCAGGTTTTGCCACTTACAGCCACCGCACACTCCGAAGTGGTCGCAAAATGGCTCGGCACGTAGCGGGGAGCGCTTGACATAGTTGACCACCACGCCCTCCATAAATCGGCGGCGCTTATTGCGGATCTGCACATCGACCACATCACCGGGCACGGTCATCGGCACGAATACCACCACATCATTATATCGTCCCATCGCCTTACCTTCGGCGGCGAGTGTCGTAATCTCTAGCGCCTCCACGAGTGGATAGTTAGCCTTTTTTCTTCTCATCTTTCCCATAGTGGTGCAAAGATAGCGATTTTTCACTATCTTTGTGGTGTAATCACAAAAAAAGTGGAGCGATGAGGGTCACGGAGCAATTTACGTATGATAAGTATGAGCGGTTCAGCGATATGGCGCAGCTGGATCGGGAGTTAGTTGTGGCGGCTCGGGAGGCGGCTCGGGGCTCTGTTTCGCCCTATTCACACTTCTCGGTGGGGGCTGCTGTGCGCTTGTCGGGGGGCGAGGTTCTTTCGGCAGCGAATGTCGAGAGCGAGGTCTATCCTCAGGGGCTGTGTGCCGAGCGGACGCTGCTGTACTTCGTGGCGGCAAACTATGGTGGGCAGCAGATCGAGGCGATGGCGGTGAGCTCCATATCTAGTGACGAGGAGTGTTACCCCTGTGGTGCTTGTCGACAGACCTTGCTCGATGTCGAGAGGCGACAGGGTTCGCCCATCAGAGTTGTGATGGCCGGTAGCGATAGCGCTACGATTGTTGAGTCGGCGGCGCTGCTCTTGCCCTTTGCATTTCGTTTGGATAAATAAGTAGTGTAAAACAATTATTGCCAATATTTCGTATATTCAATTTAATTTTATATCTTTGCAATAGATAAAAAGGATTGATTATGAGCGTAAAAAAATTACTAGAGTGCTTTCCGTTAGGTGTTGTTATAACAGTCACAGTAATCTCTCTCGGGCTATTCCTTTTCTTGTTAGGTTTTCGATCAGGTGGTGCAATACACTATTCGATGGAGAGATAAGGCGAAGAGAATAATTGAGGTTGAGGATGAGATTAGAGTATGCTTCACGCCAAGGGGTACGGTTAAGGAGTATGAACGAACAATCGATAGTCAAAAAATAATGGAGTATGAATATAAGGGCTTGATACTCGTAAACCAAGGATACGTAATAACATTAATAAACTAATCATAGTTATGAAAAACAGCACAGGTTCAAGTTATGATGGTGGCTAAGTAGCCATCACATAACGTAGTTCTCTAGGCTATCCATAATCAGTTGTATTGATTTAGGGTAGCCTTTTATTTAAGGGGAGGTAAAACTCGCAAAATTAAGATACGCAATTACAGTTATGAACGTGAAAATATTTTCACTACTAATCTCGCTACTCTGCAGCAGCGTTGCGGTGGCTAGCGAGCAGTATCGTGTGGAGCGCATTGAGGTGGCGGAGCATTGGTCGCTGGATCGTGCGGCTCGGCTGGATGTTGATGTTGTAAATTGCGGTGATGAGCCGCTCGATATGCTGCTCTTTGTGGTTGGCGATGGGGGTTGGGATGCTGTGGCGGCATCATCTACGATTGCTGTTGGCTCTCGTGGGCAGCTCTCGTGTGATCTGCGTGAGACGTTTAAGGATGGGACACCTAAGTTAAATCCCGAGATGGTTTCGCACATTGAGCTGATTATCGTCAAGCCGAAACCAACATCTCGCTACAGGATCGAGGCGATCAAACCTAACGGCACAGCCCCCGAGTGGCGCAAGAGTGCAGATCGATTGGTGATTCCGAGCGTGGAGGATCGTGCAGCTGAGGCGGGGCGGCGTGTAAGGTATGAGCAGGGGGTGTTGTATCTGCCTAAGGATTGGCGGCAGGGTGAGCGATACCCACTGATTGTGGAGTTCCCAGGGAATATTTTTTACACACGAAATTGCTACTCAACGGGGCTACCCGACCAGTGTAAGATTGGCTACGGGATGAGTTGTGGCGAGGGGGCAATATGGCTCTCGCTGCCCTTCATCACGGGTGGTGAGGTTGCCCCTAGCGGCTGGGGCGATGCGGACGAGACGGCTGATTATGTGGTTCGGATGGTTGAGCAGATGTGTGAGCAGTTTGGAGCAGACCCCGATCGGGTTGTTCTCACGGGTTTCTCACGTGGAGCGATCGCCTGTGGCTACATTGGGTTGCGCAACGATCGGATCAGTTCATTGTGGTGCGGCATACACCCCTGTCAACACTTCGATGGCGATGGCTGGGGACGAGCGAAGATGGAGGGTGCTGTGAAGCGACTAGAGCGGGGGCGATCCATACCTCAATTTCACACCGACAATGGTGACGAGGCGCTGCACAAGATGCTCCGAGAGGAGGGCGTAACAGCGACCTACGCTACATCAAACCTCGGGGCACACGCCTGCGCAATGTTCCTCGACAATAGAGAGTCGACCCTGCAACTGAGGCGCTGGTTTCGAGAGGTGACGAACAGATAATTCTTGAGGGAGTTTAATCTCTCCACTTTACAAATCAATATACACTTTACAAATCAATATACACTCTACAAATCAATATACACTCTACAAATCAATATACACTTTACAAATCAATATACACTTTACAAATCAATATACACTTTACAAATCAATATACACTCTACAAATCAATATACACTTTACAAATCAATATACACTTTACAAATCAATATACACTTTACAAATCAATATACACTTTACAAATCAATATACACTTTACAAATCAATATACACTTTACAAATCAATATAGATAAACAGAGATTATGTTTTCAGAGGAGCATATAATATATGAGGATAACCACCTGTTGGTGGTCAATAAGCAGTGTGGCGATTTGGTGCAGCCCGACCCGAATGGCACTTCGGCTTTGGAGGATCAGATCAAGGCTTTTATCAAGGTGCGAGACAACAAACCAGGGGAGGTCTTTTTGGGTGTTGTGCACCGTATCGACCGCCCTGTGAGCGGTGTTGTGCTCTTCGCTAAGACATCTAAGGCGCTCGCTCGTATGAATGAGAAGATCCGCAAAGGCGAGGTGAGCAAGCGATATTGGGCAGTGGTGGAGCAGCCGATCGAGCCTCAGCAGGGGGAGCTTGTGCACCACATCCTCAGAGACACCAAACAGAATAAGAGCCGTGCGCTGAACACTCCACGTGGGGCGAGCAAGGAGGCACGGTTGCGGTATGAGGTGTTGGCGGCGAGCAAGAACTACACACTCGTGGAGGTGGAGCTCCTAACGGGTCGACACCATCAGATACGTGCACAGCTCACGGCTATAGGCTCACCAATCAAGGGCGATCTGAAGTATGGAGCAAAGCGGTCGAACAGAGATGGCGGCATCTCGCTACACTCTCGGAGGATGAGTTTTCAGCACCCCGTCACTAAAGAGGAGTGCACGATCGTTGCGCCCACACCGAGCGGTGACAGCCTCTGGAGCTACTTCGAGGGTCTGAAACTATAGATCCCTCGGGTGATGTGGTGGCGCATCAAGATGAGATATTTGGCTCGTGATGGGGCGAGGGATACAATATATATAATGGAGAGCAGCAGTGTAGCGCACCACTTCGCTGCCTCATTTAGCCGCACAGATAGTTGACCCACACCCTCTATTTCGCCACGGCGTGCGGCACTTACGCCTATATTAAACCAAAGTTTCGTGAGGTAATCCAACCCCAATTTCGAGTTGGGAATGAGGTGGTGCATCACGGCATTGGGCACCCACCAACACTCCTCGCCACCCTCTCTGAGCCGCTGAAATAGATTGCTCTCCTCGCCACCGATTAGCGATTCACCACGCCTGCCGAGCTCGGGATCAAATGCTCCGTAGCGCTCGATGGCTGCTCTTCGTATCGCCATATTTCCGCCCCCAGGGATCTTGCCCGATGGGAATGGACGAGGTGTGTCGCCAAGGTCGATGGGGTTTGCGATGGGTATCTCTGTATATTTCGTCATCCACCGAGGTCGCTCGGAGCGGTAGACGGCAACGATTCCGCCACCAGCTGAGGCTACGTGAGGGTGCGTCTCAAAGAAGTCGATGTAGCTTGCGATGAATGGCGGCAGGATCAATTCGTCATCGTCAATGATTGCGATGATGGGCGCTGAGGAGTTGTCGATACCGCAATTTCGGGCGTGTGACAACCCCTGTTTGGTCTCAGTGACGAGCCGAATATCGAACGAACGGTGCTCCGTGATAAACTGCTCAACCGCCTCGATGGTGTCGTCCGTAGAGTTATTGTTGACCACAACACACTCCCACAGAGATGCAGGCGCACTCTGAGCCACAATCGATCGGAGCGTCTCGATAACCTGAGCAGCACGATTGTAAGTAGCGATTATAAGGGAGAGTTTTTTCATAGATGATATTATTATTGTCGGTCAAGTCGACCACTGCCCTAATGCCGGGCAGGCAGCCAGCTAGCTGGCTTTTAGCTGGTTTGCGTTGTTGGGTTTAGAACCCAACACGAAATCTCATTTCGCAAACCATACTCAGCCAATACTCAGTCAATTACTCAGTTCCTCTCAGCCGTACTCAGCGTAACCTTGATAGGCAATAAAAATATGACTTATATAAAGTAAAGCAAGTGAGCATTTTGGTGCTCCCCCAAAGTGCCGAAATCACCCGCCAGATCAAGACGAGAGCTGTTGATGAGGATTGAACTCACGACCTCTTCCTTACCAAGGAAGTGCTCTACCACTGAGCTACAACAGCAATGTTTTTGTTCGGAGTACAAATTTATAAATGTTTTTGGAGAAATGCAAATTATCGCTCTTAAATGTTGAAAATAGACCCGATATAAATATTTTTTGATTAAATGACAAGTAAATTTGGTAATTATGCGAATTTAGTGTAAATTTGCAGTCTAATTATAGTGTAAAAAGCGATGAGCGAAACTACGCAGAGCAGCTATATAATTGATTTTAAAAGGCTTGACCTCGGTTTGCACCACTTTGAGTATGTTGCAAACGAGGCTCTATTTGCTCAGTATGAGGGTTGCGAATTGTTGGGCGGTAGCTGCGAAGTGTTTGTTGTTCTGCAGCGTAACGAGTCGATGTTGACGATTGATGTCGATATTGAGGGGGCGGTTGAGGTTGAGTGCGATAGGTGTTTGGAGCCCTGCTCGATCGAGATTGACTACGTGGGGCTGTTGGTGGTGAAGTTCTCCGACGATGAGGCACTGCAGAGCGAGTATGATGGTGAGATTTTGTGGTTGCCCACAGGCGCTACAGAGGTCGATCTAGCGCAATATATATATGAGAGCATAATCCTCTCGCTACCATACCAAAGGGTTCATCCCGATGGAGAGTGTGACGAGGAGATGACAAGAAGGTTCAGAGTGGTGACGGGCGAAGAGTTGGCCGAGATAGAGGCGAACGCTGAGGAGAGTGACAAAGAGATAATGCCCGAGGGTGAGTTGGCAAAGCTAGCGGCACTCAAGGCGAAGATGAATGAGGGTGCTGAAGGAGAGTGAGAGTAAGAAAGAGTAACAAATAGTCGAGGGGCAGAGTAATCCACGTTGTTCGCCCCGAGCGAAAGATATGTATAACTAATTAATTAAATATTTAAAATGGCACATCCTAAACACAAGATCTCGTCTACACGCCGAGATAAAAGACGTACTCACTACAAGGCTGTAGTTCCTACTGTAGTAGCTTGTTCTAACTGTGGCGCAGCAACTCTGTACCACCGTGTATGTCCTGAGTGCGGTTTCTACCGTGGCAAGTTGGCGATCGAGAAGAGCGCAAACTAATTGACTTTGAGCGTGATACGGAGCACAGAAACAGGAGCTCAATGGGCTCGGTGTAAAGGCTCAGTCTCTACGCAAAGATGAGTAATAGCGGCTTCCTAACTAAGCGGATGCCGCTAAACTCTTTATTGGATATTCGATGAAGAGTAACTAAAAATAGAGAAGATTATGCTGAAGATAGGTATAGATGCAATGGGTGGCGACTTCGCTCCCGAGGCGGCAGTAAAGGGCGCAATGCTCGCAGCTGCAAAATTAGACCAAAATTCACGTATCGTACTGTTTGGCGACAAAGACCAAATAGTGAAAGTAATTGAAACAGAGGGTGGTAACGTCGATACGTTCGACATTGTGCACACCACCGAAGTAATCGAGATGGGCGACCATCCCGCAAAGGCGTTTGTCAAAAAGGCAGACTCCAGCATCACACGTGGCTTTATGAGCCTCGCTAAAGGCGAGATCGATGGTTTCGCTAGCGCCGGTAGCACAGGCGCAATGATGGTCGGCTCGACACAGGTCATCGGAGCTATCGATGGCGTGATCCGTCCAACAATATCTAGCCCACTTCCAACAATCACTGGTGGTGCAGCACTACTGCTCGATGTGGGTCTGAATGTCGACTGCAAAGCGGAGGTGTTGGCACAGTATGCACTACTCGGCTCGCTCTATGCTCAACACACGTTGGGTATCGACAACCCTCGTGTGGCAACTCTCAACATCGGCGAAGAGGATACCAAAGGCAATGCTCAATGTAAGGCGGTGAATGAGCTGCTTCGTGAGGCAGAGGGTATTAACTTTGTGGGTAACGTCGAGAGCTCATATATCTTTAGCTCGAAGATTGCGGATGTGATCCTCTGTGACGGATTTGTGGGTAACATCGTTTTGAAGATGGCGGAGGGTCTATATCGTATAAATAAAGCTCTCACGGGCGGTGCTGAACAGCACCCATTTTGGGAGGCGATGAACTATGAAAATATCGGTGGTACACCCGTCATTGGCGTAAAAGCTCCAGTGGTGATTGGTCACGGTAGCTCATCACCTAAGGCGATCGCAAGTATGATCTTGACGACTAATCAGATTGTGAAATCTCAAGTCGTGAAGAGAATCGAAGAGTCACTTGCAAAGTCGGTCTAATCGATTTTGGAAAAATAATAATTCTATGGAAAAAATTACAGCAGCAATAACAGGTGTCGGTAGCTATCTACCTGAGTACTTGCTAACTAACGAGGAGTTGAGCACAATGGTCGACACCTCAGATGAGTGGATTATGACCCGTATCGGTATCAAGACACGTCACATCCTTAAGGGCGAGGCGATCGGTACATCATTTATGGGCGCAAAGGCTGTGATGCAGCTCTTGGAGAAGACAGGTACAGACCCAATGTCGATCGACCTAGTGATCTGTGCAACAATCACTCCCGATATGTTGTTCCCATCGACAGCGAACCTTATTGCTAACGAGGCGGGGTGTAAGAACGCATTTGCCTATGATATTTCGGCAGCCTGCTCGGGATTCTTGTTTGCGCTTGCAACGGGATCGAAGTTCATCGAGTCGGGTACATCTAAGAAGGTGATCGTGATCGGAGCAGACAAGATGTCATCGATCGTGGATTATAAGGATCGTAACACCTGCCCAATCTTCGGTGATGGAGCAGCGGCTGTTTTGCTTGAGCCATCGACAGAGGGCTATGGTCTTATCGATCAGTCACTTCACTCAGATGGATCGGGCGCTCAGCACCTCTATATGAAGGCAGGCGGCTCACGCTACCCCGCATCGGAGGAGACACTTCGCAACAATTGGCACACCATCACACAGGATGGTCAGGCGGTGTTCAAGGCGGCGGTATCCAATATGGCGGATGTAGCTGTAGAGGTGATGGATCGCAACAACCTTAAGTCTGAAGATATTCGTTATCTCGTGCCTCATCAGGCGAATCTACGTATCATCGATGCTACGGCAAAGCGTATGGGAATCACAGCAGACAAGTGTATGATCAACATCGACCGCACGGGTAACACCACGGCTGCAACTATTCCGTTATGTTTGGCGGATTATGAGAAGGAGCTCAAAAAGGGTGACAACCTGATCTTGGCATCATTCGGAGGAGGGTACACGTGGGGGGCTATTTACATCAGATGGGCGTACTAGCGTAGCCTTGCAAGGCGGCGTGCGTAGCCTTGCAAACGGCTTGCGTAGCCTTAAAGGCGGCTTGCGTAGCCTTGCAAGGCAGCTTGCGTAGCCTTGCAAGGCGGCGAAATTTCAAAGATCTCACCTAGAGGTGGTCGGTCACGTACATTAAGTACGCTCCCTCGCACCTCTAGGTGAGATCTTTAAAATTTCATCCACCTATCAAGGCTACGTGGGGCACGGCTATTTGCTGGTTGCTTGCTCCCTTTTGGCTTGGCTGTATGAGCTGAGTAAGGTTGCGTAAGGCTGAGTAAGACTGAGTAAGGCTGAGTAAGGCTGCGTAAGGTTGCGTAAGGCTGCGTAAAGCTGAGTATTGACTGAGTAATTAGCTGAGGATGATTTGCGAAATGAGACATCGTGTTGGGTTTAAAAGCCAAAGGCTTTTAATAAAATTTTGGAAAAGAATTAGTTAGGCAAATTTATTTGCCTAACTAATTATATTCCAAAATCTTAAAGCGGAGCTTTAAGCCCAACAACGCAAGCAAAGCTAAAAGCCAGCTAGCTGGCTGCCCGCCCGGCATTAGGGCAGTGGTCGCTTGACTACAGAGGTGACCACAGAGGTGATCACAGAGGTGACCACAGAGGTGATCACAGAGGTGACCACAGAGGTGACCACAGAAGTGACCACAGAGGTGACCACAGAGGTGACCACAGAAGTAACAAATGACAATTAAACATTAGAATTATGGCGAAACAGATTGCGAAATATATTGTGAGGGCGGCGGCGGCACCGATGGATGGGGTGTTGGTTATTCGTCCTTCGGTGGCGGGTGGGTCACGTGAATATCTCTTTGATCCTGAGGCGGATAGCAGCATTTCGGAGTTTGCTGAGATGGGGATCACGGAGCGTTTTGTAGATCACACTGAGGAGCGATATTCGAGGGGAGTATTGCGAGGGTTATATTTTCATCAGAGTGCGCCAACGGGGACGATGCTTGCTGCGAAGTCGGGTCGGATTTTAGCTGTGGCGATAGATATGAGACCTGAGAGCAAGAGTTTCGGTGCGGCATTTTCGGCTGAGTTGAACGATGAGAATGAGGCGATGCTCTACATTCCGCCCTATTTTGCCCACGGGTTTATGACGTTGGAGGCTGGCACGGAGGTTGTGTGCAACTACGGCAGTGAGTACATTGACAGCGAGATGTCGGTGATTATTTATGACGATGAGATCCTCGCAATTGATTGGCAATTTGAGCGTTACGAGATTGACCAGAAGTATCTCAATATGACGCAACGGGACAAGAGGGCGAAGAGTTTCAGGATGTATAACATCAATACGCTCTTCCCCAATCGACCTAAACGTTCGAAGTACGCTATTAGGGTTTAATTTTTCTGAGCCGTTCGATCTCGCTCTCGGCGTGTGTCTTTTGGTATCGCTGTCTGTACTCCTTGGTGTAGAGTGTTGCGAGTGATGAGAATCTCTTGGGGAGTGCGTTGTATCGCTCCCACGCTGCATCATATAGCTCGATAGCGCTTTGGATGGCGACCCTATCGTTGCGCAGCTCCGCCACACGAGCGCTGATCACTGCTTGATATATTTCGTAGAGATGGAGACCATAATAACACGAGCCGATGACCTGCTCACGTAGCTGCTCATCGCCCCACTCGATCTGCTCGGCTAGCTTCACGATCTCACGCCAAATCGCCACAGCCTCAGCCTTTTGCGCCACAACACGATCGAGATCTGCACCCTTAGTGAAGATCGCCCAACCGATACCCTCATCACGTGACCACCACGGATTTATATCGCCCTCAGTGGTGTTCTTGCCTCTGATGACAGCATCAGCCGAGAGTAGGCACAATCGGCGAAATTTCGCCAAATCTCCACCCTTAAGCTGCAGTCTCTCCGCTGCATATCGACTAAAGATAGCCTCCTCACGCTGCGAAGGATCAGCCGCCCACTGAGCCATCACCCACGCATTGAGGTCACACCACAACTCATCCTTGATATAAGGACCCTCCCAGCCACCGCCACGTGTCCACGTCCAGATACCTGCATACATATCGGGGTGTTTCACAGCGAAGTCACGTATGCTGCTGAGGCGCTCCGAGGGCATCGATCTGTGCTCCTCAAAACCCTCGATCACACCGTTGGCGATGTAGTTCGGATATGCACCTTTTCCCTCATATTCACGTGCACACTGCACCTCGATGATCTGACGATGGCGACCCATTCCGATCACGGCACTAAATGGATTTGCACGGTGGAAATCGCCCTCGCAATGTTTGATGCTCAAGACTAAATTTTGGTGCGGCTCAACGCCACTACTCACCGCCATATAGTCCGCCACCTTGCGGTCGAAACTCTCCCAGCCTCTGTATATCAGCAACTTACCACGCTTAACGCAGATCTCATCACGCAATATCTCCAAGAGCGGAATGATGGTTTTCTCGGGGCTATTCTTCTCGTTGATCTTACCGATATGATACGGAGCATCGTGCAGATAGGTCTCGCCAATGCGAGTGACAAGTCCATCGAGCAGAGGAAATTGGTCAAACATCTCGCCCACCTGAGCACGTATCAACCGCTCGATTTCAGCGTCCCGAGGCTCGCCCATCCTCTCATCAAGTTGACGCTGCTCGATGAGGCGTTTAGGAAGAAGCACGAGATCCGATTGCGCCAATGTCAAGAGCCCAGCCTGAGTACAAGCAGCCTGCATAGCTCTAATCTCGGCAGCTTTTTTGTCGACCCACTCACGATCGGGCGTACCCGTGGGGAGGATATTTTTGTCGACTGATTCCCAATTTATCGCCAACATAGGCGACTCGAATAGGAAATAGACCTTGCCGTTGTAACCCATACTGCTCATCATCGCTGGGTTGTTGTATTGGCTGATATATGTAGCCTCGCCAGGGTTGTGGTGCACCATATCGAGCACCAACGGGTAGCGAAACTCCTGCTTACGTTGCAGCTCACGAAACGCCACATCCTCAATGCTCAATCGAGATCCACCCTGTTTTAAGGAGAGCTCATCGTTGACCATCTCGGGCAGTGACTCCGCCCACCACTTGTCGTAAAACTTGCGCATCTTAGCCACCAACTTGGGCTCTTTGTCGATGATGTTAGTCGTCTCGCTCGGATCTTGCTCTATGTCGTAGAGCTCCGTGTTGTTGACCAGTCGATATTGTCTACTCTGCACAGCATACTTTTTGTGCTTACTCTCCGACAGCTCGCCATCGACCCAACGCCCCGTGTGAGTGACTAGGTAACGCTCCTTAAGCTCGCTCTTTTTGCCCTCCAATAGCGGCACTAACGAGACTCCATCGACCGCCTTACCAACCTTAAAACCGAGCAGCTCACTAAGCGTAGGGAGCAGGTCGATACCGCCAGCCAACTCGCCAATCTTGCGTCCACCCTCAAATCGCTCAGGATAGTGCATCAGACAGGGGACACGAGAACCGCCCCGATACTCACTATTTTTGTTGCCTCGCATACCAGCGTTATAACCGCCAAAGGTGTGCCCATTGTCGGGCAGGTAGATCAGCAGTGTATTCTCATACTCGCCACTCTGTTTGAGCCACTCGATAAGCTCGCCAACATTTTTGTCGACATTCTCGACCATCCCGTAATAGGTGTCGCCATAACCCTTGACCTTGCCAGTGTAGTGCGCCCGATACTCCTCGGGGCAACCATATGGTGAGTGAGCCGAGTTTGTGGCGATGTAACAGAAGAATGGGTTCTCAACTTTGCGCTGGCTGTTCATCCACGCCTCAGCCTCATCGAAGAGAATATCCTCACGGAAACCCTTGTAAGCAACATACTCGCCATCGTTGATCATCACGGGGTCGAAGTGCTCCCGATAGTCGCTAACGATTGAGTGTTGAAATCCCCGAGCTCGGGCGCTATACTCATCATCAAATACATCGTTGCCCAAGTGCCACTTACCGAAGTGCGCCGTAGCGTATCCCTGCTCCACGAAGTACTCGGGCAGAAGTTTCTCATCGAGGCGCATATAAGCCCGAGGATACTTCGTATGAGTGATACCGCAACGGAACTCGTGTCGACCCGAGAGCAGCTGTGCCCGAGTGGGAGACGATGTAGCGCCGACATAGAAGTTGTCGAACCAAACCGATTCAGTAGCGAGCCGATCGATATTAGGTGTACGAATTATGTCGTTGCCGTAGAATCCGTGTTCGCCACAGCTGTAGTCATCCGCCAGAATAAGTATCACATTAGGCTGCTTAGCGGCCGTTGCGTTTACCACTGCACCACCGACGGCAAGCAGTGCCAAAGGAAGTTTAAATCTCTCCAGATGGGCTCTCTCTATCATACTTCTGTAATTTACTCAATGGGAATTATTAGAAGTCCCCTTAAACAGACTCTTCTGTACTCTCCTATAGCTCACAAACTTAATCCGTCACCGAGAAGATTGGGAATGAGTTGCTCACCTGCGCCCAGCTAAAGTAGCCGTTGCCACTATTATCTGTGACATACGTGTTGAGTGTATCGACAAAATCTTGCGACATCATCTCGACTATGGTCATTGCTGTGCCATCGGTGTTGGTGTACGTTGTTCCAAAGCTGCTGTTGTAGTAGCAGTTTGTTATATCACAGTTGTAATAGTTATTTCCCACAATGCCACCGACTTTGGGCTCGTTATTGCTCGTTGCCGTCACCGCTGCCGAGTTGTAGCATTTCACAACGTTGCAGTTAGCATCCTCACAATTTCCTGTAATACCACCGACAGAGCTGTATCCCGTGATCGCACCCGTGTTGTAGCAGTTCATCACATCACGAGATCGATTATTTCCCACGATTCCACCGATAGAGGTACTAGTTCCCGTAATTGTCGCTGTGTTGTAGCAGTTAGTCACCGTACCGTAACTATCTGCCACGACACCAGCAACATCGTCATGCCCCGAGACACTACCACTCACACCGACATTTTTAACATTGCCAAGACCACCGAGACACCCAAAGAGCGCCTTATAACTTGAAGTAGAGGTTTCTGTTGTGCCATTGATATAGAGCCCCGAGACTAAGTGGTTACCACCATCAAATGTACCAGTATGATAGTCGCTACCGCTGCTACTATTAGCAATCGGTGTCCACTGCTTCTCCTCGCAACCGCCGAGGTCTATATCTGCTGTGAGTGTTCCACTTATTGCCGTCTGTCGTTTTGTGCTGAACGCTGAGATTGCGTTGTTCTCGCCCCAGTCGACAAATGCGAGACCGTTCAATTCGCCATTGACAAGGTCGGCAAATGCGTAGAGACCCACCGCTGTGCGGATCATATAAGTGCCACCGACATACTCCATATCGTACGAGATCGAATCAACCGTTCCCGAGGGGTCAAGCTTAGGCATTCCGCCCGTCACCGCTCTCCAAGCGTAAGCCTCCACAGCGCCCTCCGCCTTGCTTTGGTTGTAAGTGTACGCCCCATTGTTGAGCGCATTGAGTAGCACCTCCGACTGCATCTCGGCTGCGAGTAGCGGTGTGGTGGTGTCTGTGCCACTTCCGACACCTGCCGATGCATTATCACCCGTAACATCTAACCAGTAGCAGCTCGTTACGCTGCCGCTGTCGTTATATCCCACAACGCCTCCGACATAGTCTTCTCCCGACACCGCTGCCGTGTTGTAGCAGTTCATTACGCTGCCGCTGTCGTTATATCCCACAACGCCTCCGACAAAGTATTCTCCCGACACCGCTGCCGTGTTGTAGCAGTTCATTACGCTGCCGCTGACGTTATTTCCCACAACGCCTCCGACAAAGTTATCTCCCGACACCGCTGCCGTGTTGTAGCAGTTCGTTACGCTGCCGCTGTCGTT
>JBCQUE010000047.1:0-16400 GCA_047174325.1 Rikenellaceae bacterium
AGAGAACAAATATTCAAAGAGCATCAAAGGTTCGAAGTGCCGCTGGGTTGTTATCGTTTATTTTCGGAAAACTCGCTGCGGCGTTCCTTTTGTTTAAATTTTTCAAACCTTAATTCGCATAACTCCTAACTATTTACTATCTTTGCAGCCAAAATAATATGCAAAGCAGTATGACACAACGGGAGAGACTCTTCACACGCAACTTCATAATCCTCTCGATAGCGAGTTTTATGACCTTTATAGCCTTTTACTTGATGATGCCCATCATCGCTATGTATGTCGTCGATGAGATGGGTGCTACATCCTCTACGGCAGGTATCGTTGCTGCATCTTACATCATCACAGCGCTACTCACACGCCCATTCTCGGGCTACTTAGTCGATAAGTATGATAGGCGTAAGTTCTACCTTACGGTGCTCCTATTCTTCTCTGTGTCATTTATTGGTTATATAATATCTAATAATATTACACAACTAATTATCACACGTGTACTGCTCGGTGCTGGATTCTCGTTGGTCACTACAGCAGCTAATACACTATCTATTGATGTGATACCCTCATCGAGACGTGCTGAGGGTATCGGCTACTACGGAGCAATTATTGTCCTAGCTATGGCTATAGGTCCTATGCTGGGACTATACTTGATCGAGTTCTTCTCATATAATACTCTATTTATATTCGCTACTCTCTGTAGCTGGGTCTCACTCGCTATTGCCTACACGGTGCGCACTAAGCCCCGTGAGAGTGTGGTGCATAGTGATACGCTCTCGTTGGATCGTTTCATCCTCAAGGATGGTTTGCAGGTGGCTACGGTCATCGCTCTGCTCTACTTCCTCTACGGTACATTGATGGTCTATGTGTCGCTGTATGTACGTGAGTGTGGGTTGAGTATCAAGTCGGGTAACTTCTTTATGCTCTTTGCGTTGGGTATCATCGCCTCACGTGTGTTGGGTGCGAGGTGGCTGCGTAGAGGGTTACATAGTGGTGTGCTCATCGGAGGTGTGGGAGTGATTGTTGTTGCTGGTGTTATATTTACACTACTCCTTACCAATGTGACACTACCCATCGCCTCTGTGATGATGGGCTTGGGGTTTGGACTTGTAGCTCCTGCCGTGCAGGCAATGATGGTGGAGCTAGTGCCTGCCTCTAGGCGTGGTACAGCCAACTCTACATACTTCATAGCGCTCGATTTGGGTTCGGGCTTTGGTATGTTGGTAGGTGGTACGATCGCCTATATGTGGGGATACAAGATGATCTACATCATCGGTATAATACTCGCTGTGGTGGCTTTGGTTTACTATCTACTTCACGCTCGTAGATCCTATGCTCGGCGACTTGCTAAGAGTCGGTTGTAACCTCTTTTGTCCCACTCTATTTGTGGGACAACTCAGCTCTACTCTGTAACTTGGCAATATCCTACGACCAATTTGTTGTCGACTCTTCGTCCAATTAGTTTTAGGGCAAACTCGCCATCTTCAACACCATTATCATCGCCCGTGAAGGTGATCTCTAGCTCCTTGCCTCGTTTGCGGTGGCTCTCCACTCGGTAGCCTCCACCGAAGTTCACTACACTCGATGCACCTAAACGCAGCGTCTCTAGGTCGAGGTCTCGCTGTGGGTCGAAACCCTCCTCAGCCTCTATGCGGATGGTTATCTTGCGTGTTGTGTGATCCACCCTCTCTCGGTTCATTAGCCTCACTAGCAACGAGGGCTGTAGCGGAATGATTATGTTCTTGGAGCTGTGGTTGTCTGAGCCGTAGTCCAAATCCTTGTCTATGTCGATCACCGCTAACGATAGGTGTGTCGCCCGTCCTCTCTCGTCCTGTATGATGTGTGGACGCTCCAATTTGTCCCAACGGTTGACTGTTCCATCGCTGTAGGTGGTGAAGTCTTTGGTGTACGCTAGACCTGTTTCGTAGTGCCAATCGATGCCGTTGGGTGAGCGTAGATAGATCGCTCGCTTAGCCAAAAAGGCGTTGATGATCATATGAAACTGTACGGAATCTCGCCAAATCACAGGGTCCTCATAATTAAGGTTGCGTAGTCGCTCGGGGATGGTTGTGTTCTCCTTGATGGGCGGTGTCAAGACCTCATACGTGCCGAGTAGACCCTCCTTGCTGCGCATCATCGCTCCGAACTTCGTCACCATCAGTATCGAGCCATCTTCGAGCTCTACACCCGACAGGTTGCGCTCAAATTGATAGGTCGTTTTGAGGTTCGCTAGGCTCTTAAATCGCCTCTGTGCCTCACTCATATCGATCTTAATCTCGCCCAATAGTTCCCATTCGCCCGCCATACTCTTGCTGGTGAAGATCATCGGTCGCCAATTGATCAGCGAGTAGAGTGCATAAGTTCCGTCTCGCATAAGTATTATATCGGGGTTGTGACCCAAGCCACCTGCATAGTCATACGCAACATCTCGAACCACACGATAACGACCCACAGCACTCTTCGATTCAACCAGTGCAACGGTCGATTTGGGCCACTCCCAGTGCCCTTTCACAGCATCTTCTCGCCACCGTGTGACTACCATTCGGTACTTTCCATCGCTGCACTTTACAGGTCGACCACCCCAATAAGACCACTCGGGGGATTCAATACCGTTGTGAAGATCACGGGGACGAACACCCTCCGCACCCCACGTGTCGCTACTGAGCGGTGAGGTGATGGGTAGGGGGAGAATCAGATCGCTAAACGATGCACCCCGAACAGCCTTAACCATCGCTGTGACGGGACGTGAACCCTCGCTTGTGTTGCCGCTGAAGTCGTGTGCGTAGACCCTATAGATGCACTTGGTGCTCTTGGGGATCACCATATCGTTGTAGCTATTTTTGGGTGTCAATTTGCAGACCACACTCTCCTGTTTCGTCAGCTCATCATAACGACTTACGGAGTAGAAGTAGATGTCACTCTCGGGGTTCTTGCGCCACTTAAGGGTCACCTCAGTGTCGTACTCCGTCACCTCCACACCCTCGGGTGCTTTGGGCGGTACGCTATCTTTTGTCGCTATTGTTACTCGGTTGGAACGGTGGCTCTCGGCTTGTGATTTGACCATTGCGCTACGTGTTACGAGGTAGGTGTAGGGTCGCCCTGCAACAACATTTTGGTCTCTGTATGAGTACTCTGTAGTGCTCTTTATGAGCTCATATTTGGCTCGTGTGCGTCTGTTGAGAGTATCTATATAGGCTCTGTAGATGTTGAAACCTTGCCCCTTAGCAGCCTGTTTGTCTCGCCACGTAAGTGTTATCTCTCGCTCTGCAGTAGCCTCAGCAGTGAGCTGGGGAGGGAGCGCTTCACCCCGATCGACATATATATTAATGTAGTCACACCACACCTTAATCGAGTTCTCAGCCTCGAATCGCACCCTCAAACGAGGCAGACCCTCCGCAGCATCCTCCGCCGTCAGACGATACTCACCCGAGAAGTGCTCAACCATCCCTCCGTCCGACCCAACGAGCTTAACTCGCTGAGCCAATGGGCGCTCGATCTCGCCAAAGAGCAGCGATAGAGAGAGCGTACCACGGCTTGTGTACTCCACATCTGCACCCAATTCCCAACGTATCAGATCCCACGAGTGTGGCGTTTGATACTGCATAGAGAACTCCAACGGTTTGCTCTCGGCAACGGTGAGTGCCGCTGAACCATACATTCTGCCGTAGTGTAGTCCCATCGCTGCATCACCTGCAAAGGCTGAACCATCCTCCCGAAGTCGTCTCATCGTCCAGTATGGAGGCTGTGTGGCTGTTCGCCAATTGCTCCACACCTCCCCAAAGTCACCATCGGCAACTACTCCGTGGGGTGCATCATCGCCCATTAGACAGATCTGTGCCGAGGCTGCTGTGGCGGTCAGCAAAGTTATTAGTGTTAGAAGTCGTTTCATTGAGTTATAAGTGGGAGCTAGCTCCCTTTTAGCTTTTGCTTGTCTGTATGAGCTTTTTAGTTATAAGTTATGAGTTATTATTGCTTGCTCTCAGTCTTACTCAGTCTTACTCAGTCTTACTCAGTCTTACTCAGTCTTACTCAGTCTTACTCAGTCTTACTCAGTCTTACTCAGTCTTACTCAGCGCTACTCAGCCTTACTCAGCCTTACTCAGCTCATACAGACAAGCAATAATAACTCATCAACAAAGATAGTTTTTTTTGGTTGATTTGCAAAATATATTTTGTAAATTTGCACTATGAAGAGTGTCTCTACATTTATTGAGTTAGATATTGCGAAGAGTATCGCCGAGCGGCTTGAGAGCCGAGGGATCACCGCACCCACTAAGGTGCAGAGTGAGATCATCCCGAGGGTGCTTACGGGCGAGAGCTTGGTTGTGAAGTCTCAGACAGGTAGCGGTAAGAGCTTGGCTTATATCGTACCTCTGCTGCAGATGACTAGCGTGAGACGAGACGAAACAGACGTGAGACGAGACGGAGCAAATGGAGCGCACTCAACAGCCGAAACAGACGCAACAGCTGCGGCTGAGGTGTTGGTCTTGTTACCAACTCGGGAGCTCGCTGAGCAGGTCGCTAGGGAGTTTAGAGCTTGTGGTGAGGAGGCGGTGGTGGCTATCTATGGAGGTGTCGATTATGAGGCTCATAGGGCTCTTTTGAGGCTTAACCCTACGGTTGTGGTCGCTACGGTTGGTCGGCTCTTGGATCTTATGGAGCAGGGTTTATTGGGGCTTGACGGGGTTCGGTATTTGGTCTTGGATGAGGCGGATCAGATGGTCGATATGGGTTTTCGGGATGATGTTACTCGCCTCGCTCGGCTCAGTGTCAATGCTCATCAGAGGCTCTGTTTCAGCGCCACACTATCTGCTGAGGTGAGGGCGATGCTTGGTGATGTTGTGGGGGAGTACTCTTTGGTGGAGGATCTCTCGCAAAGGCTTGCTGCTCAGAGTATTCGACAGGTGGCTTACTTCGTTGAGAGCGCTCTGAGGGATCAACTATTGCTGCATCTTATTCGGAGTTTAAAGCCCTCTAGGGCGATCATCTTTTGTCGTTCACGAGGTATGGCTGATAGGGTTGTGGAGCTCGTCAGAGAGGCGCAAATGAGCGCTGAGGTGATACATTCCGAGCGTAGTCAAGCTGCACGAGAACACATCATCGGGCGCTTCACGAGTGGCGAAACTACACTCTTGGTCGCTACAGATCTTATCGCTCGTGGGGTACACGTGGATGGTGTGACACACATCTTCAACCTTGGTTTACCGCTCAACCCCGAACTCTACATCCACCGCATCGGTCGCACAGGCAGAGCAGGCGAGAGTGGGGTAGCCATCTCCATACTTCAACCCGATGAGAGAGAGCTCCTAAACGAGACCACAACACTGATGCGCCAGCCTATTGAGGTGGTCACAACACACCCGTATATGACCCCAGCCGTAACACAGGCACTCGCAAATAGAGGCGTAAATAGAGGTGCAAAAGGTGAGCTGAAAGGAGGCAAAGGAGCTGCAAAAGGTGAGCTGAAAGGAGGCAAAGGAGCTGCAAAAGGTGAGCTGAAAGGAGGCAAAGGAGCTGCAAAAGGCGAACTGAAAGGAGGCAAAGAGGTGAGGGGACGAGCTAAAAAGTCGAGGCGATAGTAAATATATACATATTAATATTAGGAATTAGTTAAAAAATAACTATCTTTGGGGTTGGAAAATTAAGCATTAAGCATTACGAATTAAGAATTAAGAATTACGAATTATAAATTATGAATTTAGAGAGCAGTGCCCTACTCTTGGGCGATGAGGCGATAGCCTTGGGTGCAATACACGCAGGTATCTCGGGAGTGTATGCCTATCCAGGTACGCCATCAACGGAGATCACCGAATACATCCAAAACTCAAAAGAGGCACAGAGTGTATTCAGCAAGTGGTGCGTCAACGAAAAGACCGCTATGGAGGCGGCGTTAGGAATGTCTTACGTCGGCAAACGTGCTTTGGTCTGTATGAAACACGTGGGTATGAATGTTGCGGCTGATGCCTTTGTGAACTCGGCTGTGTCGGGTATCAATGGCGGTGTTGTTGTCTTGGCGGCTGATGACCCCTCGATGCACTCATCTCAGAATGAGCAGGATTCTCGTTTCTACGGTAAGTTCGCTATGATACCGATCCTCGAACCATCATCTCAACAGGAGGCTTACGATATGATGAGCTACGCATTTGACCTCTCGGAGCAGCTTCAAGAGCCCATCGTCTTGCGTATCACTACACGTATGGCTCATAGTCGTGCGGTGGTTAAGGTTGGCGCTAAAGTGGCTCAGAATGAGATTCACTTCCCCAAAGATCCTCGCCGTTGGGTACTCTTGCCAGCTATCGCTCGTAGACGTTACAACGAACTTGTCGCACAGCAGGCTGAGCAGCTCAGCTTGTCGGAGACGACTGAGTACAACCGTTTCGTGGAGGGTAAGGATAAATCGTTGGGTGTGGTTGCGGCAGGTATCGCTTGGAACTATCTCAATGAGAACTTCCCTGAGGGGTTGCCCTACTCGGCTGTTAAGGTGTCGCAATATCCACTACCTAAGGCGCTTATCGCTCGGTTGGTTAAGGAGTGTGATAGTGTGTTGGTCTTGGAGGATGGACAACCATTCATCGAGGAGCAGCTGCGTGGATTGCTCGATGAGGGTAACATCATCGGTCGATTGAATGGTGCATTGCCTCGTGTTGGAGAGCTTACGCCCGACAATATCAAACCTGCATTGGGGTTGAAGTCTCAGCAGTGTTATGAGGCTCTTGCGGAGGTGGTCGTAGCTCGTCCGCCAGCATTGTGTCAAGGTTGTGGTCACAGAGATGTCTATGCAGCACTCAACAAGATCGTTGCAGAGTATGAGGGCGCTAAGGTCTTTAGCGACATCGGCTGCTACACACTCGGAGCGTTGCCTCCGTTCAACACCATCGACAGCACAATCGATATGGGCGCATCGGTCACAATGGCTAAGGGTGCAGCGGATGCTGGTCACCACCCATCGTTGGCTGTGATTGGCGACTCTACATTTACACACTCAGGTATGACTGGACTGTTGGATGCAGTGAACTCGAATAGCCGTATGACACTCATAATCTCGGACAACCTCACCACAGGCATGACGGGTGGACAGGATTCTGCAGGTACAAACAAATTTGAGGCGATTTGTATAGGTTTAGGCGTTGATCCCGACCACCTAAAGGTCGTTGTGCCGCTCCCAAAGAATATGGCTCAGATCGAAGCTACACTTCGTGAGGAGATCGAATATGACGGGTTGTCGGTGATAATCCCTCGAAGAGAGTGCATACAAACCCTTAAAAGACACAAGAAGTAGTTATCTGAGTTATGAGTTATTAGTTATGAGTTATTTGGCTTGGGGAGCTAGCTCCCTTTTAGCTTGGCTTGCTCTCATAATCAACTCAGAAATTACTCAGGAATACTCAGTAACTACTCAGCTCATACAAGCAAGCCAAATAACTTACAACTTATAACTCATAACTAATTATGAAGTGTGATATAATTTTATCGGGCGTTGGAGGTCAAGGAATCCTCTCGATCGCTGCAGTAATAGGTGAGGCGGTACGTGCCGAGGGTCTCAATATTAAACAGGCTGAGGTGCACGGAATGAGCCAACGTGGAGGTGATGTACAGACGAATTTGCGTATCAGCTCAGAGCCCATTGCCTCGGATCTAATTCCGTTGGGTGGAGCGGATGCAATCATCTCGCTAGAGCCTATGGAGGCGTTGCGTTACTTGCCCTACTTGAAGAGTGATGGCTGGGTTGTGACTAGCTCGAAACCATTTATCAATATTCCGAATTATCCCGAGACGGAGGCTATTATGGCTAAGCTCAGGGAGCTGCCTAATGTGCTTATGACTGATGTTGAACAGGTGGCTGCGGAGGCTGGTGTTGCTCGCTCGGCTAACATCGTTTTGTTGGGTGCTGCATCATCTATCTTGGGTATCGAGGCGGAGGATCTTAAGAGCGGTATCGAAAGGATCTTTAGCCGTAAGGGCGAGAAGATCGTGGAGATGAACCACAAGGCTTTTGAGGTGGGTATGAAGTCTGTTGCAGAGCAGTTAAAGAGGTAAGCAGCGATGGCAGAGATATTTAGCAAAGAGTGTGTAAAGGAGACGATGGCGGAGATACGCATCGAGGATCTTTCGAGCGCAACGATACGTCAAGTCTTGACACTAGCCGCTACGTTGGAGCGCAAGACGGGTGTCCCATTCGTGAGGATGGATCAGGGTGTACCGGGTCTCTCGGCGTGTGAGGTGGGTATCGAGGCTGAGAAGATGGCGTTGGATCGGGGTGTAGCCTCGCAATATCCACTCTCGGATGGGTTGCCTGAGCTCAAGCAAAATGCAGCGAAGTTCCTCAAGGCGCTCTTTGATGTGGAGGTTGAGAGTGTGGCGTGTATCCCTACAACGGGCTCGGTGATGGGTTCGTTCTGTGCATTTACGATCTGTTCGCAGATGAATAAGCAGCGCAATAAGATACTCTTCATCGATCCGGGCTTCCCAATTCAGAAGCTACAGCTAAGGGTCTTGGGAGTGGAACACAGGGCGTTCGAGATCTTCAACTACAGAGGTGAGGCACTACGTGCAAAGCTCGAAGAGGAGCTCGGCAGAGGCGATATTGCGGCTGTGATCTACTCATCACCAAACAACCCATCGTGGATTACATTCACCGAGGAGGAGTTGCGTATCATCGGAGAGTGCTCGATGAAGTACGACACAGTGATTATAGAGGATGCAGCATACCTCGGGATGGATTCACGCACGGACTATAGTGTGCCCTACAGAGAGCCCTTTATCCCTACTGTGGCGAAGTACACTCAGAACTATATTCTGATGGTCTCAGCATCGAAGATATTTAGCTACGCTGGTCAACGTATTGCGGTGATGTGTGTGAGCGATAGGCTCTTTAATAGCCACAGCGATGAGTTGGCTGAGCAGTACGGCAGGGGCGGTCACTTCGGAACAACACTTGTTGGTGGTGTGCTCGATATGTTGTGCTCGGGTGTTTCGCATACGCCTCAGTACGCCTTGGCAGCGATGTTTAAGGCGGCTACAGAGGGGCGTTATAACTTCGTGGAGGCAACGAGTGAGTATGCACGTAGGGCGGTGAAGATGAAAGAGATGCTGTTGCGTAATGGCTTTCATATCGTCTACGAAAAGGATATTGACCGAGAGATCGGAGATGGTTTCTTCTTCACGATTGGCTACAAAGATATGAGCTGTGCGGAGCTGGTGAACGCCTTTATACACTACGGAATAAGCTCGATTTCGCTATCATCGATGGGCAGCGAGCGAGAGGGCGTAAGAGCTTGCACATCACGTATGACCGATGAGATGATGCAGATAATGGAGGAGCGACTACAACAATTCGCAGCCGATAACTCCTAATTCCTAATTCCTAACTCCTAATTACTAACTAAAGAAATGATTTGGAACAAAACAAAGGAGTGTATGTCCCGTGAGGAGATGCGCAAACTTCAGGGAGAGAGACTCCACAAAACGGTGCAGAGGGTTTACCACAACACCCCTTTCTACAGGGAGAAGATGCAACAGATGGGTGTCACACCTGACGATATTCAGACGGTGGACGACATCGTGAAGTTGCCTTTCACCACAAAACAGGATCTGAGGGATAACTACCCTTACGGGCTCTTTGCTGTGCCTATCTCGGAGATCGTGCGACTACACGCATCATCGGGAACGACAGGCTTGCCTACGGTTGTGGGCTACACTCGCAAGGATATTTCGATTTGGTCGGAGATGATGACTCGTTGCCTCACAGCTTACGGTGTGTCGCAGAGCGATATTGTCTCGGTGGGGTACGGTTATGGTCTCTTTACGGGTGGTTTGGGTGCTCACTATGGCGCTGAGAATTTAGGTAGCACGGTGATCCCAATGTCTACGGGAAACACTCAGAAACAGATTCAGTTGATGAGGGACTTTCAGGCATCGGTTATTATGTGTACGCCCTCATACTCGCTCTATTTGGCGGATTCGTTGGAGGGTAAGAACATCACAAAGAGCGACCTAAAGCTACGTATCGGAGCATTCGGCGCTGAGCCGTGGACAGAGGAGATGAGACGAGAGATCGAGGCGAGATTGGGTATTGATGCCTATAATATATATGGTCTAAGTGAGATTATGGGTCCGGGTGTGTCGCACGAGTGCGAGTGCAAAAATGGCTCTCACATCATCGAGGATCACTTCATCCCTGAGATCATCGACCCCAAGACTTTCGAGCAGTTACCTGCAGGCGAGCAGGGTGAGTTGGTCTTTACAACGATCACTAAGGAGGGAATGCCGCTGTTGAGATACCGCACGAAGGATCTCTGTTCGCTCATCGATGAGCCGTGTGAGTGTGGACGTACAAATGTGAGGATGACACGTATCGTGGGTCGTAGCGATGATATGCTTATCATTCGTGGAGTGAATGTCTTCCCGTCTCAGATCGAGGAGGTGATACTCAATATTCCTGAGCTTGAACCACACTATCTCATTGAGCTTGACCGTGTTAACAACCAAGATGTATTTGAGGTTAAGGTGGAGGTTAAGGCTGAGGCGTTTAGCGATGATATGCAGCAGATGATGAGCATCAAGAGCAAGGTCGCACAGAGTATGCACAGTATGCTGGGGCTCAATCCAACGATCAAGTTGGTTGCACCACGCACCATCGAGCGTAGCCAAGGCAAGGCGGTGAGGGTGATTGACAAACGTAAACTATAATGTGGAGGATAAAAATATGAAGATCAAGCAGTTATCTATATTTATGGAGAATCAAGTCGGGGTGATTAACTCGGTGACGAAGATCCTTGCCGATAGGGGTGTCAATATGAGAGCCTTTAGTGTTGCTGAGGGTGCTGAGTTTGGCATCTTAAGGTTGATTGTGGAGAATCCTGACGATGTACAGAAGATGTTGCAGGAGGAGGGTTTCAAGGTCAACACCACTGAGGTGATTGGTCTACAGCTGCCTAATGTTGCAGGGGCGTTGTCGAGTGTGATGGAGTGCTTAGCGAGGGAGGGTGTCTTTATTCAGTATATGTACGCCTTTTCGGATGGCGATGTAGCGAGCACGGTTATTCGCCCAACACAGATCGACCGCTGCATAGAGATACTCGACAAGTGCCGAGAGGAGCTCACAGCCAAGAACCCACTATACAGACTCTAAACAGGCTCTAAACGAGCTCTATACAGGCTCTAAACGAGCTCTATACAGACTCTAAACAGGCTCTAAACGAGCTCTATACAGACTCTAAACAGGCTCTAAACGAGCTCTATACAGGCTCACTGAATAGAAAGAAGAGAGGCGTATCAAGCAGTAACCCCTGCTGATACGCCTCTCAAATTGTTTGGTGTAGCTCCTCTACTGAGCGCCGTTGCCTAGTGCAATCAACACAACACCGACGATCATCGCCGCCAAGGCTGCATAGAGATATGCACGTGATTTGGCTGGCGCTGTTGCCCATTCACGAGCGAAGAGACCACCCAATACAGCCATCAAAACCGAGGCTGTGTTGTAGATAGCGTAGCCCACCGTGTTGCCGTTGTCGCCCAAGTTATAAGCTGCATAAGCAAAGACTGCTGAGGCTGCAAAGTTGAAGATCGCCATTAGTGAGATCAACCCAAAGTTACTCTTGAAAGGCACAGCGGTGAAGTTACCCCAACACTTATTCTTAGTGAGCTGAATAGCAAAGTAGGGTAGCACATAGATAGCGCCCGAGACATAGATCACAAACATTACAGCGATAGCGCTCATCCACTCAGGGTTACCCTCGCCAACAACAGCCTTAGTGATAGGTGCAACACCCACAGCATTAGCCAATGAGAATCCTGTAGCGAAGAGACCTCCAACCAAAGCGATGATGATACCTCGGGCAACCTTACCAGCCTCCAACTGCTCCATATGTTCCTTCTGCTCGTCCGCCTCCTTACGCAAGATTCCTGCACGTCCATTGGCGAAGATTCCCAACAGGATAACAAACAATCCAGCCGCAATAAATGTCAATGCGTTAGTAGTCGGCAAACCATCCACAATGAACGGCAGTGTCGAACCAATCAAGATCACAGCGCCAATGAAAATCGAGAATCCCAACGATACACCGATGTAGTCGATAGCCTTGCTCCACATCTGAACACCGATACCCCACAAGACCGATGCACCGATCATAACCATCAGAGTATCAGATGGAATCGAGCCCAATATCGAGCCAAAATTGTTGATCAACGAGAACGCAACAATGACGGGAAAGACCACCAACGCCATCAAGAAGAACAACGCCCACGTATTCTCATATTTATAGTTTTTAACAAATTTCTCTGGCAATGCGTAGAGACCGAGCATTACGCCCGCTACTAGTGCCCAAATTACTCCTTCGATCATAGTTTTTTAGTTATTAGTTGTTAGTTGTTAGTTGTTAGAATGAGAACTTGAAGCTTGTCTCGCTCTTGAAAGTCTCGCCTGCCTCCAACATAATGTCGGGCGCTCCCGTAAGGTTTGGTCCATTTGGAATCCTGTGTGTCTCGATGCACAAGCCTCGGTGTTTACCGAACTGCTCACCGCTCTCACGGCGTAACTCGTCCGAGGTGTACTTACCTGTGTAGAACAATCCTCCGTGCTCCGTTGTCGAGAACTCAACCTTACGATTCATCGCTGGATAGGCGAACTCACCAATTTTGCGTGGCGTATTCTGCAGTCCGCAAGCGTAGAAGTAGTAGTGCTCAAATCCCTCGCCCATCTGCTTATGTGCATCACCAATGATAGTTGGCACAGTGACATCGTCCGCCTTACCTGCAACACACTTTTTCGCACCCTCAAATGTACCCTCCGAATTGAGCGGTATCACCACCGTTGAATCGATCTGTATCGTGTGGTTCTCCACCGTGTCACGGAAAGCCGAGAGGTTGTAATAGGTGTGGTTGGTCATCGTGAATGGCGTGCGCTTAGTTGTTGTCGCTTTATAGCTGAATGTAAGGACGTTGGCATCCGTAAGCGTCATCGTCACCTCCGCCTCGACCCTGCCTGGGTAGCCTTGGTCACCATCCTCGCTCACTAGCGCAAAGGTGATCTGAGACTGGCTGGCTGTGACAACGCTCCACATACGTTTGTCAAAGCCGACTGTGCCGCCGTGTAGATTGTGTTCTGCGCAATTTGCTGTGAGTGTAACATTCTCATACTTAGCATCTTTGATAGTCGAGCAGTAGCGACCAACCGTTGAGCCGAAGAATGGTGCATTAGCCAAATATTGCTCCGAGAAGTAACCCTCTACAGAGTTGAATCCACAGACAATATTATCCTTTATGCCGTCCGAATTTGGGAGCAAGATCGATGTGATCGTTGCACCGTAATCCATCACGTGAACCTCCATACCTGCCGCATTTTGCAGCGTGTATTTCATCACCTCTTCGCCCGTAGGTAGCGAGCCGAAGGTCATCTTTGTGATACTCATAATTTTGAAGTTTTAAGTGGAGAAAATAGATTTCCCCTATGGTTAAAAGTTACAGCAGAGGGTGGTTAATCCCCTGCTGCATAATAATTTATGCTCTGTGTCTTACACTCTATGTGTTACACTCTGTAGGGTTCAAGCATCGCCCAGTTGAACTCCACGCCAACACCTGCCGAGGATGGAGCTACAGCCATATGATTCTCCACAACCAACGGACGCATCGTGTAGCGATCAATCGGGAAGCTATGCACCTCGATCCAACCTTGGTGGGGCTGTGACGACACGAGGCTCACGTGTAGCTCCTGCATACCGTGTGAGCAGACTTTAACACCGCTCGTCTCAAAGAGCTTAGCCGCCTGCAACCAACCCGTCACACCGCCACAATTCGAGGCATCAGGCTGTACAAAACCGAGTTTCGACTGCTCCAACGCATACTCAAATTCGTGTATCGTGTGTAGGTTCTCACCCATCGCTACAGCCATTCCCGTAGCCTCCGTAATCTCGGCGTATCCTCTGTAGTTGTCGGGGATGATAGGCTCTTCAAACCACGTGATGTTGCAATCCTTTACTCTGTTAGCCAACGAGATAGCCTGCTCCACCGTGAGCGAGTAGTTTGCATCGATCATAAAGGTAACGTCATCTCCAATGAGCTCCCTCACAGCCTTGATTCGCTCAACATCCTCATCGGGGTTCTCTCGTCCGATCTTGATCTTCACGCCATCAAACCCAGCCGCCAAGTAGCCCTTGATGTTCGAGAGAAGTTTCTCCAACGGAAAGAGCAAATCGATACCTCCGCAATAAGCCTTACAACGATCTGAAGTGCCTCCAGCGACCCTCCAAAGTGGCTCGCCAAGCTTTTTACACCGCAAGTCCCACAGCGCAATATCGACAGCCGAGATCGCAAATGAGGCGATACCTCCACGACCTACATAGTGAATGTGCCACTGCATCATTTCGTAGAGCTCCTCAACCTTATCGGCATCTGCACCAATGAGTACAGGTTTCAAATCACACTCGATCATCGCCTTGATAGCTTGACCACCCTTGCCGCCCGTGTAGGTGTAGCCCGTACCCTCGCTGCCGTCACTCAGTGTAATCGTTGCAGTGATGAGCTCGAAATGGAAGTGGTCACCGTGCTTTGCATCCGAGAGCACCTCATCCAACGGCACCTGAAAAATATCAACCTTCAGTGACTTAATTGTCCGTCCCATACTCTCTAATATTTGATGTAGAACGTCTTCTTCTCCAAGTACTGCTCAAAGCCATACTTTCCATCCTCGCCACCTGCTCCGCTCAACTTATAACCGTTGTGGAAACCTTGGTGTAGCTCTCCGTGACCACGATTTACATAGATCTCACCGAAGTCAAGATCTGTGTTGAGATCCATCACACGTGTCAAATCCTTAGTGTAGACCATCGCTGCCAAACCATACTCGCAATCATTTGCATAGCCGATAACCTCGTCATAAGTCGAGAACTTAATCACAGGCAAGATAGGACCAAACGACTCTTCGTGAACGATCGTCATCTCCTGCTTAACATCTGTGAGGATCGTAGGCATAAACCAGTTACCCTTCTCAAACTCCTCACCCTCAGGTGCTTTACCTCCGTAAGCCAATGTTGCGCCCTCTTTGAGCGACACCTCCACCAACTCATACATATGTTTCAACTCAGCCTTGTTGACCTTTGGTCCCATATCCGAATCAGCATTGAATGGATTACCCACCTTGAGCGCCTTGACCTTAGCCATAAACTTCTCCATAAATGTGTCATAAATTGACTCTTGAAGATATAGACGCTCGTTGCAAGTGCAGACCTGACCACAGTTGTCGAAACGAGACCAAAGAGCTGCATCTACAGCGCTATCAATATCAGCATCCTCAAAGACGATGAATGGAGCTTTACCGCCCAACTCCAGCTGTACGTGAGCCATATGCTTAGCTGCCGAACGGAAGATCTGCTGACCCACAGGTGTGCTACCCGTCATTGTGACCATCTTAGTGATCTCATTCTCAACCAGCGCTGTACCCATCACACGACCCGAGCCTGTGACGATGTTCAACACTCCGTTTGGAATACCCACCTTTGTAGCCAACTCACCCAACATCAATGTCGAGATAGGTGTCTCCGTAGTAGGCTTAACAACGATTGTGTTACCAGCCACCAATGCAGGACCAATCTTGCGACCAGCCAACGCCACGGGGAAGTTCCACGCTGTGATAGCAACGACCACACCACGAGGGATCTTCTGGATCAAGATATGCTCACGAGGGTTGTCCGAAGGGACGATGTCGCCCTCCATTCTACGAGCCCACTCACAAGCGTAGCGGATGAATGAACAGCATACGTCAACCTCGAATAGGGCAACTTTGTGGAGCTTACCCTGCTCCATTGTGATCATCTTGGCGATCGCCTCACGGTTAGCTGTGATCTCGTCACAGAATGCGTAGAGCAGCTCTGCACGATGACGAGCCGTGAGTGCCGCCCACTCCTTTTGCGCCGCCTCAGCTGATTCCAATGCGAATGCTGCATCCTGCTCATCGCCATTAGCGACCATAGCAACAACTGAGTCGTCCGAAGGGTTGTAGACCTCGGTGTATTGACCATTGATAGGGGCTAACCAGCCACCGCCGATGTATTGATTATATTTTTGCATAAGGTTAAAATAGGTTTAAAAAGGTTAAGTAAAAACGGGTATCACTCGAAAAAGGAGTGACACTCGTTGTATAAGTTGGAGTGTAAGAAAAACATCATACAGAGCTGCAAACAGTAATGAGTACAGAGATGTTTTTCATACAGCTAACGCTCTATTGTGCGCCAGTTTTGGGGCTTCGTGAGCATTTTTAACCGGAGGGGAGCTAGCTCCCTTTTACGGGGCTCACGCTTGTTGGCTGTGAGGATCAAAAACCGGAAGGGAGCTAGCTCCCTTTTACGGGGCTCACGCTTGTTGGCTGTGAGGATCAAAAACCGGAGGGGAGCTAGCTCCCTTCCGGTTTTTGATCC
>JBCQUE010000048.1:0-16305 GCA_047174325.1 Rikenellaceae bacterium
TGATGAGCGAGGGTAGCGAGACGATGACGCCACACGAGATCGCTGAGCAGCTCGACTACTACGGGTCGTACTTCGATGTGAATGTCGATCGGGACTACTCATACTTCAGTTTCTGTTCGCTCTCGAAGTTTGTTGAGCCGACACTCAGAGTTGCTGAGCAGATTATTTTGCACCCGACTTTTCCAGAGGGTGAGTTGCGTACCTATTGTAATAAACGCAAGCAGCGGTTGCGTATCGAGCGAGGTAAGGTGGAGGTTAAGGCTCGTGAGGAGTTTGCGAAGTCGCTCTTTGGTGGTGATCACCCCTATGGAGTGAGTTCGCCTGAGGCGGCTTATGATACACTTCAGCGTGAGGATTTGGTGGAGATCTATGAGCGGTTGTACTGTGCGGAGAACTGTTTTGTGGTCTGCAGCGGACGGGTTGGCGAGGCTGAGATGGCTATCATTGAGAGGTTGGCTGGTGCGCTGAGGGTTGGCGGTGTTGAGGCTCGTGCGGAGTTTCCAGCGGTTCAGCAACGAGCGTTCCATTTGGTGGAGCAGGCGGAGGCTGTGCAGTCATCGATACGCATTGGGCGGAGACTCTTCACACGTTCGCACCCCGATTTTTTGGGTATGCAGATGTTGGCTACGACACTTGGTGGTTACTTTGGGTCGAGGCTTATGCAGCTGTTGCGTGAGCAGAGGGGCTACACCTATGGGGTGATGTCGGCAATGGTTAATTTCGCTGAGGAGGGTTACTTCGCTATCGCTACGCAGGTGGGTGTTGAGGTGACACGAGAGGCGGTGGAGCTGATCTTTGAGGAGGTGGAGAGGTTGCGTCGTGAGCCGATTGCGGAGGAGGAGTTGGAGATGGTTAGGCGCATTATGGTTGGCGAGATTATGAGGATCTTGGATGGACCCTTTGGTGTGGCGGATGTGACGATCGAGAATATTCTCTGTGGCGAGGATAATGATTTGATCGCTCGAAATGTTGAGCGGTTGGAGCGCTATACACCACAGGAGTTGCAGGCGTTGGCGGTGAAGTGGCTCGATCGTGAGGCGATGGTTTGCGTTGTATCGGGGTTGATGGATTAGGCGGTGTTGGGGTCGATGGATCGGGCGGTGAAACTTTTTTGTAAATTTGTTGGTGAAAAATTTGCAGATTGAGATTTTTTAGCTAAATTTGTACCCACAAACGAGATAGTTATTGAGCTATGGTGTAATGGTAACACTGCAGATTCTGGTTCTGCCTTTCTTGGTTCGAGTCCAGGTAGCTCAACTTCAACTCCCCTTCGGTGATCCGTTGGGGAGTTTTTTTTTATGCGCTGTAGGTGGTGACTTTTATGCGCTGTGGGTGGTGACTTTTATGCGCTGTAGGTGGTGACTTTTATGCGCTGTAGGTGGCGATTTATGCGCTGTGGGTGGTGATTTTTGGGCTGATCTGAACGGCTTGAAAGTTTGTGATTTGGGCTCGAATTTCTCCTTTGTGGGGGTTGCAACCGCAATGAAATGCGCTAAATGGCGGAAAAATCAAAAAAAGTTGTGCGAAAATTTGGAAATAAGGTTGTTATAGTGTACCTTTGATATTGACCGAATACACTATGTTGGGATTGGTATGTAGTAATACCAACGAAAATCAATCCCCGTAGTCGAATTTGAAAAACCTAAAAACACTAATTAATATGAACACAATGAAGAAAATTTTCCTACTTTTTCTTTTGTGCGTAACTTGTGCCACAAGTTGTAAGAAGGATGATGATCAGATCTATGATGTCATCATCTTTACTGGAGACGCTGTAGAGGTTGTTACTGAGGCTGACCTCGACGACCTAGACAACAGTAACCTTGAGGCGGCGGTTAAGAAGGAGTTCGGAACGGATTATCGTTTGTCTCAAATGCCATTGAGAATAAAGGTAATCGGAACTATCAGCAGCGCAGATTTCGAGACACTTAACTATTTTGATGAGATCGACCTCTCTCACACCCAGATCGTTGGAGAGATCCAAGTCGGACGAGTTGTGGGTACACCGGGTTTCGGTACTTCGATTACCGAGCAGTGGGTGACAGGCAACGCTATCCCGATGAGCGCATTCATTAATAATACGAAGCTCTCTCGTATCACTCTCGCTTCGGGTATCCCTGCAACGGTGGACGATACGTTCGAGGAGGGTTTCCAAGCGATGACTTATGTCGGAGTTAGTGCCTTCTCGGGTTGTACTAGCCTTGAGGCGGTTAATGGCTTGGAGTCTATCACAGATGTCGGTTCGGCAGCGTTTAAGGGGTGTTCGGTGCTTGGTGAGGATGATAAGGTGCTCTTTGGTGAGTACCTCGTTACGCTTGGTGACAACGCCTTTGCGGATTGTTCGTTGCTCTATGAGATCGATTTGGAGAAGGCATCGATGGGTCTCTCGATTGGGGCTACAGCCTTTAGTAACTGTTCGGCACTCTACTCTGTTGTGCTCCCTAACAACCTCTCGGCTTTGGGCTCAGAGGCGTTCTCAGGTTGTGATGCTTTGGAGACGATCGTGGCTAAGATGGGTGATGGTATTAGTAACTCAGATAATGTAACTGTTCCAACGCTTTTGTCGGGTGTGATTCCAGATCAATTTAAGGCTAGCAAGACAAACGCTAAGATCGTGACTATCGAGGATGTGGCGATGCCAGCCTACTCAGATGCAGGTGGTTGGTCGGACTACAACCTACAGGCGAGTGCAACAACTGGTTGGAAGATCGTCTACAACGAGGCAGCTGAGGATTCTAATACCGTAAACAACCTTACAGCATCGTTGAAGGGCGTTTACGGTTCGAACTACGCAAGTAGGGATAATGACCTTAAGGTTAAGGTTTCGGGAACGATGAACCAAGCGGACTTTACGGCGCTCTACACAGGATTTAACTCTGTGGATTTGAGCGATGTAACTATCGTTGGTAGCATTACGATTGGAAGTAGCTACACCACTACAAAGGCATCGGCTGAGACGGTACAGGAGGGTAACGCTATCCCTGCAAGTGTGTTCTCGGGCTCGAAGAGTAAGTTTGCGAACTTCACAATCCCTAAGACGGTGACTTATATCGGAGATGCGGCGTTCGAGGATAATGCAAGCCTTGAGGAGTTGGATCTCGACACAGATACAGATGTATATCTAACAATCGGTTCGGCAGCGTTCCGTAATATAACAAACCTTGGTGGTGATACAGGTATCTTCGGAATGAAGAGCACTACAGCATTAGATACCCTTGTGATCCCAGCGAACGTTGGCGAGATCAAGGATTACGCATTTGCAGGTGTGGTTAGTGAAAATTTGACAACGATCGAGTTACGTGGCGATAAGTCAGCTCCAACAATCGGTGAGAATGCTTTCCCTGATAAGTTTAAGGCGAGTGCAACAGTAGGTACGATGCTTGTACCAGTAGCTGCAGCAGGACTATATAATACAACAGCGTGGAAGGAGTACTCTCGTAAGAAGGTAGACTTTGAAGCTGACGACTATGCATCAAATTCAGTTGAGGTTGAGCCGCACTGTGTGACAAACGTAGCGAACGAGTCGGACAACACGGTGGCGAATATCGAGGAGCAGTTGATCGCTGTATTCGGTAGCACATATGCTATGGAGGAGACTATCATTGTTTCGGGAACGTTGAACAATGCGGACTTTGAGTATTTGAGAACATTCAAGGATGTAGATATTAAGGATGTTACGATTGTAGGAACGACACTTTCGGATACGGGTGTGACATCGGCAATGGCTATTCCATCTTATGCGTTCTGTGGATCGTCTAGTGGTCGCAACTACAACTTGGAGCGTATTGTCTTGCCTACGGCTGTAGGTGAGTTGAGTACATATTCGCTTGCGTATTGCCCTAATCTTAAGACGATTATCTTCCCTGAGGATATGACGATCACAGCGGTGGGTACATATGCCTTCAGAGGTTGTGCTATCGAGGAGCTCCCTGGTGAGATGGACATGGATGCAGACTATTACAATAAAAAGAGTAACACAGGAATGATCAACTTCCCTCGTAGAACCACATATAGCACAGGATTGTTCTACGACTGTACTTCGCTACACACGGTTGACTTCTCTACATCGGACTTTGATGATTTGATTGGTGTCAATCAGGCGATGTTCCAAGGTTGTACCAACCTTTCATCTGTGAAGTTGCCAGAGGAGTCATCTAACTTTATCTATATATATACATTGGCGTTCTACGGCTGTACTAACTTGGATGGTATCACTATCCCAGATTCGGTTATGTACTTGGGTGATCGCTCATTCTATAACTGTTCGTCATTGACATCTATCAACATCCCTAAGGCGGTTGTTGGTGCGCTTTCGTCATCACTCACATTGAGCGGTACGTTCTATGGTTGCGAGTCGTTGGTTAAGGTTACGGTGAATTGGGAGGATCAGAAGAGTGATGAGCAGATTGCTGCTGGTGCGACACAATCTGTTGTGCCTCCAGCGATCATCACGTACGATATGAACACAAACTATCCAACATTCCCAACGGCGTTCTACGGTACAGATGCAACTCGTTACATCACGCTCAATGGCGGTGGTGAGAGCCTGTATAAGAACATCTCGGGATGGAGTGGAATCAATACGCTTGAGGCTGGTGGTGATAATGTGTTGATCGTTGAGGCAGGAGGTTTGGGAACAGCTTTGACAAATGCTTACTCGCTTGCATCACGTGTGCCGAATACTTTGGCGCTTAGTGGTGAGTTGAACGCTGCCGACCTTGACTATATTAATGGTGAAAATTACTCGCTTACTCCATCGAGCATCAGTCCAGCTGAACTTAATATCGAGATCCTTGATTTGAGCGAAGTGACATTTGTTAATGACCCAGATGAAGCTTATACCGATGTTCCACAAGAGGCGTTCAAGGATAATACAAAATTGAAGATCGTGACACTCCCAACAAAAGGAATCGAGAAGGTTTTGGAGAGTGCATTTGAGGGCTGTACATCGTTGGAGATCGTGGTTGTGCCAAGCACTGCTACAGAGATTGAGGAGAGTGCATTTAAGGGCTGTAAGTCATTGACATCTATCTCGTTGCCAAACGTTACGGCTATCGGAGAATCAGCATTTAGCGGCTGTAGCTCGCTAGCATCTATTGCGTTGTCGCAGCAGATCGAGACGATTGGCGAGGCAGCATTTAGTGGTACGGCTATCACAAGTATGGTTATGCCTGCAAAGATCGAAAAGATTGCAGATAATCTATTCAACAGCTGTGCATCATTGACTAGTGTAACACTCTCATCGGCAACAACATCGATCGGAAAGAGCGCATTCAGTGACTGTAGCTCGATGACATCGATCACGATACCTAAGACGGTAACATCGATCGATGAGAGAGCATTTGCAAGTTGTGATATTCTTTCAAGTGTAACATTCGAGTCGCTAACAGATACGGATGATGCGCCACCGTTGACTATCGGAGAGAAAGCGTTCGATAGCTGTTTCTCTATGAAGTTGTTCTCTATGCCTACTAACTTTACAGGTGAGGGTGAGAATAACACTTTGGCGGATAACATCTTCGACAACTGTAGCTCACTAACAAAGATCAAGGTCTATTGGGAGAGCGGTGATGAGCCAAAGGTAAGTGCAACAACATTCCCAGCGACATTCAAAACAGGTAGCAACGCAGGTACAATCGTATTGCCAGAGGGTGAGTCAAGCTATTCAGTTGATGGTTGGAAAAACTATAACGTAGAGGAGGCTGCAGACGACACTGTAAACACCACTCCAGGTGGACTAGAGGCAGCGATCCTCTCGAAGTGGCGTGACTTCTACAATATGACAAACGACACCTATCCATCGATCACGGTGACAGGTTCGATGAACTCAACAGACTTTGCGGCGTTGCAGCTCTCGACAACATCTTCGGATGGTACGATCCTCGACCACTCGTTTAAGACCATCGACCTTTCGGACTGTCTTATTCAGAACAATACAATTCCCGAAGGTGCATTCTTTGAGAATACAGCGTTGGGTGATTTGACACTCCCTGAGAGCATCACGACTATCGAGTCAACAGCGTTCCAAGGCTGTACTAACCTCTTGTCGTTCAGCTTCCCAACATCGTTGTCATCGATCGGTAGCTACGCATTTGCTGGTACTCGTCTCTTGACGGTTACAGGATTGCGCAACTTGACATCGCTTGGTAGCTATGCGTTCTACGCTTGCGACATCTTGTCTAGTGTAGATTTGTCGTACTCAACTGAGTTGACAACTACAATCTATACAACATATTTCTTCAATGGTTGTACATCGTTGGCGAAGGTGGTTCTTCCAGACCACTTGTCGATCTTGCCTGAGTACACATTCTCTGGTTGTACATCGTTGACAAGTGTTACGATGCCATCGGAGTTGACATACATCGGTGAGCGTGCGTTCCAAAACTGTACATCGTTGGAGACAATCGACATCCCTGCTACGGTTGTGACTATCGAGAGTGATTCAAGCGGTTGCGACACATTCTCAGGCTGTAGTAAACTCTCTAATGTGACGCTCAACTGGACTGAGGTGTCGGCTATTCCAACAATCTTGGCGGATGCCTTCCCATCGCAGTTCTTGAGCAGTAGTAAGAATAAGTCATTCTCGATCCCTAGTGCGCTCACTGAGGCGGAGTATCAGAGTGTTTCGGGATGGAGTACATTTAGTTTCGAGACGGGCGGTGCTAATACACTTACGTTGACAGGCGGTTCGTTGGAGAACGCTATTCAGAGTAAGTGGGGTGGCGCTTGGGACACTAGTATTCCATCTGAGATCGTTGTTGAGGGTACGGTTGACTATAGCGACTTGATTAAGTGGAGCGAAATCATAAGCTCAAATAGTGTGAAGTTGGGTGCGTGTGTGACATCTCTTGATATGAGTGGTCTTGCAATCACAGGCTCTGAGGCCGACGTTATACCTCAAGGATTCTGGGGTGATTATGATTATGTTGGCACAGTAACGAAGAGTGCAAGTGACTACAAACTTAAGACATTGATCTTGCCATCGTTCATTACGAAGATCACAACGGAGGCATTCAAGGGTCTTTCGACATTGACATCTATCACGATGGATGGTGTTGTGACAATTGGTGAGTCGGCATTTGAGAACTGTATCGGTTTGACATCTATCGACTTCGCTGATCCACTTACAACAATTGGAGAGGCGGCATTTAAGAATGCGACAGGCTTGACATCGTTCACTACGCCTACACGTACTGCAACAGATACATCTCGCCACAATATCACAATTGGCGTGAGTGCATTTGAGGGTTGTGTATTGTTGTCGAATGCAGCTCTTAACCATGGTGTGAAGTCAATCGATGACGATTCGTTTAAAGATTGTAAGGCGTTGACTATTATATCGTTGCCTACAACTTTGACTTCGGTATCGTCTGCGACTACTCCAACAGAGCCAGGTTCGCCATTCACAAACTGTAGTAGCTTGTCAGCAATCGAAGTGTCGTGGAGTGCAATACCTACTACGTTGGATGGATTTACTTCATCTACATTCCCAGATCAGTTCCGTAATGCTCCAGATCTAACAGGTGAGATTATTGCTTCTGCGGCGTTCGTTGAAGCAGTGGCTAATTTGGAAAGCAGCGATGCATGGACATATGCATGGACATATTACAACGTAGGAGAGAAGTCAGACGATATGGTTCAGTCAACAGCAGGTAACCTAGCGACAGTTATCGCATTGAAGGGTAACTCGTTGAGCGACAAGATCACGATCTTCGGAGATATGAACGCTGATGACTTCGCTACACTTGCATCATCATCGTTCACTACGATCGATATGAAGAGTGTCAACATCACAGGCGTTGTGACTGTGGAGGGTACTCTAAATAGCTTGGGTAACGCTATCCCGACTGAGGGATTCAAGGGTAACACATACCTTAAGGAGATCACTCTTCCAACATCTATGTCACAGATCGGATCTTCGGCATTCTATGGTTGTACAGCGTTGACGCAGATCACATCGGGTGCAGATATTGTCTATGTCGGTAGTGACGCATTTAGCGGTTGTTCATCGTTGACGTTCGGTAACTTCACTGATGTGTTTGAGAGTACAACTTATGTCGGAGGTAACGCATTCTCGGGTGTGACAATCACAAATGTTGATATTCCATCGACACTTGCGCTGGATGAGACAAGCTCATTCTTCGGCTGTAACGCTGGTAGAATTGTCTTGCCTTGGTGTTATGGTGCGACAGATGAGACTAACTCAAATGATAGCTTGAAAGCGCCTGCTAAGATCGGCTCTACTACATTCCCTGTTAAGTACTCAGCTTCGGGTTATGAGAATCTTGAGTTTGATACAGATGTGCTTGCCGCGATTACAGGCGGAACGACTACAGAAGAGAAGTCCCTAATAGCTTACACATCATTGGCAAATTATAGTGAGGGATGGAGTAGCTACCGCTTTGATGAGAACGTTAAGACCTCAACGGACGACAGCTACATCGTAATCCTAGAGGAGGCAAATGCAACAGATAAAACAGAGAATAGACTTGCAGCAGCAATTGCTAAGGTGCCAGCGTTCTACAGCTTCAACACATCGACATCGACGACATATCCTAAGATCATCGTCAAGGGTCAGATGAATCAGGCGGACTTTGCATCACTTCTTCGCTTTGCGGAGGTTGATTTGAGCGGTGTTGAGATCGTGGGTGACATCTGTATCACACCGACAACTAGCTCGGCTTCGGCGACCTACTCTAGTGCTGAGGGTTGGGTTAGTGCGATTCCTTCTTATGCCTTTGCGTGTCTTGCTGATGGTGTGTCGGTTGATACTGCTGATGGTGGCACTCAGATTGATGCGTTTGCGAACCCAACAGGATCGGGTAATAGCGTGTTGACTAAGATCACACTTCCATTGGCTTGTCAGACGGTTGGTTATGGTGCGTTTGTCAACTGTTCAGCGCTTAAGGAGATTGTCTTCCCTGATGGAATGGATCTACGTTACCTACAGTACTATGCGTTCTCAAGGACAGCTATTACGTCGGTTACAAACATACCATCTACGCTATACTTTATCAATTATGGTGCGTTTATGACTAATACGTCACTTTTGTCGGTGGATTTGTCTACAGCGTCAGATGATTTGACTTTGGGTGGAAATATATTTAATGGTTGTACAAATTTGTCTAGTGCGTCACTCCCAAGTGGTTTTGCTGCATCTATTAATACCTCTACATTCTTGAATTGTGCGCTTACTAGCTTCACAATCCCTGCAGGTACAACATCTTTAGCAGCCACATCGTTCAAGAACATCACGGAGTTGGAGAGCATCGACATCCCTGAGAGTGTAACATCGATCACAAGTACAGCGTTTGCAAACTGCTCGGGCTTGAAGCGTATCTCGGTGAACTGGACAAGTTCGATCCCATCGGTGACGTACGATGAGGAGACACCAGCTAACAGTACATTCCCAGTGCAGTTCCACAACGGCAGTGGCGAGGATGTTCGCATCTTGGTTCCAGCGAATTGTGAGACTCTGTATAAGACGGCTTGGCCAAACTTCAGCGACTGTATCGAGTCGGATGTTTATGACACGATCAACGCTACAGCTGATAGTTTCGAGGTTCCAGCAAGTTGGAAAGGATCTTCAGCGCCATCGACTATCTACATCAAGGGTAAGATGACATCGGATCACTTCTTGGAGTTGAAGGGCGTATGTAGCTCGAAGATCGATATGAGCGGTGTGACATCTGTAGCGGCTGTTGATAATGGTACTGCTGAGAATACAGTTTGTGCAGGTGCGTTCACAGGTAATACAAACGTGTCGACAATCTTGTTGCCAAGCTGTATCACAGCGATCGGTGATAATGCGTTCGATGGTTGTGCATCGCTCGTGCCTGAGGATATGACCGACATTATGACATCGATCGGATCGAGGGCTTATGCAGGTACTCTGTATAGCTCGGATGTTGTGTTGCCACTATCGCTTACCTATATGGGTAGCAATGTATTCGACGACTGCTCGATCACATCTATCACGGCTCAGTGGTATGATACAGTGCGACACACCGTGGCGGAAATTGAAGATGACACATTCCCCGAGGTATTTAGAACGAGCGGAACTAGCTCGATCGATGTACCAGCTACGGCGGATCTTGAAAGTGGGAGTATCTACGAAGATTGGTTTGATTACTACACCCTAGAGTGTTTGCCAAGTGACTCGTTCACAGTGGCGAGCAAGGCAGGTGAGTTGGCTGAGGCGTTGTCATCGGTTGGAATCGAGAGCATCAACCCACTTTCGATCACAGGAGTGATGAATGAGGATGACTTCATTACATCAGTTGACGCAGGACAAAACAGTTGGAAGGCATTAAGAGAGTTTATTGAGATAAATGAGTTGAAGTATATCGACCTAAGCAGTGTGACACTCGATAGCTCATTGGACGGAGCGTTGCCAGCGGAGGCGTTCAAGGGTCTTACAACGTTGACGACAATCTCGTTGCCATCGTCTGTATTGACAATCAGCGATAACGCATTTGAGGACTGTATATCGCTCACTAGTGTGACGTGGACTACGCCAGCAGGCTCGGCATCGATTGGTGCGAGTGCATTCAAGGGTTGCTCTAAGTTGGGCTCGGTAGATGATCTGTTGAATAGTAAGCTCACCTCAGTCGGAGCATCGGCGTTCGAGAATTGTACGCTACTTACATCGCTTACGTTGTCGGATGGTGTGACATCTTATGGTGTAAATGTCTTCAAGGGTTGCTCGGCGATCACATCGATTACGGCAGCGGATCTTGAGATTGCGCCTTCGGTGACAGAATCTTCATTCCCATCACAGTTCTTGTCGGGCGGCAGCAACAGCATCACCGTGCCATCGACAACGGTTTATAACAGTTGGGCTACTGCTGGTTATGACATTGGCGCTAGCGATTTGGTTGATGTATCTAGGGTGACAATCCGTTTGACTCTTGATTCGCCTGCATTGCCTGATGAAGGTAACTATGACTATATTGCTCCTTACTATACTACAGCTGTAGATGGTAAAGTAGCGAGTGCAGATTGGGGAACGTTTAAGACAGAGTTTAAGTCTAAATATTCTGATTATTGGGATGAGTATGAGGCAGGATCTATCTTTGGTAAACTAGAGATTAGTGGAAACCTCAATGTCGGTGACTTCCTCTCGATCCGTGATCGCTTTAGGTCTATTGACTTTAAGGATTCTGCGAGTGTCGGATATATGCAGAGTGTGTGGGCAAATACCTCTAGTGAGACTAACAGTAGTTACTATACTGTCAGAAATGACTCAGATGTTTTGAAGTATTTTGCAAATGGTGGTATGTATCCATACTACGCATTCTATGGTGATACGGTAATTGAGGAGGTGGTTTTGTCAACGGGTATTGCTAAGATTGGACCTTGCGGTTTCCAGAATTGTACTAGCTTGCGTTCGGTATATGTGCCTGCGGTTACGTTGTCGTTCCAGTCGAATAACTTTAATGGTTGTACCTCGCTCTCATCGTTTAGCTTTGCAGATGGTGCTACGCCAACGATTGATTCTCAGGCGGTATTTGCAAACACTACTTCGTTGAAGTCGTTCACTATCCCATCGACTATGACAAAGTTGGGTGCACAGATGTTCTTGAATAGTGGTCTTACATCGATCGATATTCCTGCAACGGTTACTACGTTTACGCAATATAGCACATCTAGTACTAGCCCTAATTATACAAGACAGACATTCTATGGCTGTTCAAACCTTGATTTGATTACGGTACACTGGACAGCAGGTAGTGAGCCAGAGATGAGCCACGCTGACATTAGCGCCGATGCCTTCCCAGCGGAGTATCTGAGTGGAGGATCAAAGGATATTTACGTGCCAGCTGGTGATAATTACAATATCACAAGCTATAAGACTGGTACTGGTCTTGGCGATTACGGTCTGCTTAATGTAGGTGATGTTCGTGTTGAGTCGTTCACACTATATTGTGACTCGGCAGATGCGTACGGTGAAGCAGATAGCGATTTTGAAAAACAGGTTAGCTCTGCAAACACTGCACTCTTAACTAAGGGTTCAGATGATCGCTACGTAACAATCTTGGGTTCACTCAATGCAAAGGACTTCGAGAAACTTAAAGATGCAACAGCTTTCGAGAATATCGATATGAGCCAAGCATCGTCACTTGAGACGGAAGTGCTTTATGGCTCTAACGAGAACGAGGCGGCAACTATTCCAACGGAGGCGTTCAAGGGTGCAACACACCTTAAGACGATCACTCTACCAACAAACGTTTATAAGGTTGGCAAGAGCGCATTTAGTGGCTGTACGGCGTTGACAAGTGTTGTACTCCCTGACAATGGTTACGGTATGACATACATCGGTGAATCGGCATTCGAGGGTTGTACTTTGCTCTCATCGTTCAGCAACTCTTCGATGATCCGTGAGATCGGTGCAAAGGCGTTCTATGACTGTAGCTCGATTCCGTCAATCGGAGCAAGCGAGAGTGAGTTGAATATCAGTGGTGTCTATAGCAAGTCAAAGAACCGTGGAGATGGTATCGGTAGCGAGGCGTTTGTTGGATGCACAGCGTTCCAATATATCTACTTGCCTTGGTCTACAGCAGCTGATATTCCAGAAATTGCTAAAGACTTCCTACCAGATGATTTCGAGATAGATTCAGGACATAGCGATACAGCCGATATTAAGTGGATCAAGGTGCCAGATGGCGCTGTGGAGACATACTCTACTGATGAGGTTAAGGAGATAACAACTATTGCAGCGGTCTACTGGATGGCAGGTTACAACGATCCACAGCCAGGACAGACACCTGAGGCAACTTTGGAGAGTGGTGTAATCACCGTTGTCAACCTCGATTCTGATGCTGGTGATGACGATGCTGTACCAACTATTGGTAACCTATCGGCTCTGATCGCTAAGGATATTACGGAAACTAGCTCGGCTACTAAGATCGTGATCGGCGGATTGATTAACTCGGCTGACTTCACTTGGCTTAAGACACAGTCACAGTTCACATCGATCGATTTGAGTGGCGCTGTATTGAAGGGTAACTTCTCTTACAATGGTGTTAATAGTGATGACTTTACAATCCCTGTTAATGCGTTTAACGGTTGCAACTGGTTGAAGGAGTTTGTACTCCCAGCTCTTGTAAACCGAATTGGTGATAGCGCATTCAATGGTACAGGTCTCACAACGTTGAGCGTTCCATCGATGATTGAGTATGTTGGTAGCAACGCTTACGCTAACTGCTCGTTGGATTCAATCTCAGTGGAGTTTGCACCGACAGCAACGGTTAGTGTGACTAACACATCGTTCCCATCGGATTACTTGAAGAGCGGTTCTAAGTCGATCGTGATTCCATTCGGTGAGTCGTATGAGGACTACACAATGTTGACAGAGTACTACAACGTGATCGACAAGCCAGCGGACATCTCTGTAGTGGGTTCTGTACTCTATGTTTCGGATGTTAACTCGGAGGGATTGACTTCGCAGCAGGCTTACAACGCTAGTTACGCTCACACTGCAAGAGCATATGGCTCTAGTGCAACAAATACTACTTATACATTGGATGCTGATGTCTACCCATACAGTAAGCTCTACACATCGATGGCGGCGGTTAATCCTGACCTCACGAATGTGACAGACATTGTTGTGACGGGTAATATCAACCAAGCTGACGTTGCATACTTGTATGGTATGTACGAGAGTATCGATTTGAGTGGTACTACTTTGGTGGGTTATATTCACTTTCAGACCACGGCATTGTCGAATGATTATGATACTGTAGCAAATACAAAGAAAATGATCTTAGATGATAATGATTTCCCAATATTTGCGTTCTATTTGGATACGAAATTGAAGGAATTCAAGTTCCCCACAAATGTCGAAAATACTGGATATACCTGTTTCTCTGGTGCAACTAATCTGGAAAAAGTTGTCTTAAACGATAAACTAGAGAATTTAAGATATGATACATTCTATAACTGTACAAGTTTGAGTGACATCAATTTGAGTGAGACGGTTACAACCATTGGCGATCGTGTATTCTGGAAGTGTACTAGTTTGTCTTTTGAGAAGTACTCTGATATGAATCTTGGTATTACGGCAATTAACTTCCAAACATTCTACGGTTGTACAGGATTCAAGGAGCTTGATATACCTGAGGGCGTTATAACAATTTGTTCACAGTCGTTTGATATTTGTACTGGAGTGACAACTCTTTCATTACCATCAACATTTAAGACTTTGGGTAAGAGTTCTGCAACTAAAAATACAGGTAAGGTTTTCTATGGCTGTTCTGCATTAGAATCGGTTACGCTAAATTGGGTTGGTACTGAAACGCTCACATATTATGTTGATGATGAGGCAGCTACGATTTTCCCAGCTGATTTCGTGAGTGGAACAGGTACAAAAACTATCACAATACCTAAGGGTACGACAGGGAAGGGTATCTATGTAGATCTTGCTAGTGCTAATTACAACCTAGAGGAGGCAACAGAGTAACGAACATAGGCTCGTAAGGAGCAAATAGATTATAGAGAAGAGGTTTGTCCGTGGGGGCAGACCTCTTCTTTTTGGTTTTAATTGCCGAAAAATTTGTCAATACAGAATATTATTCATACATTTGCACCGATTTATTGTTCAAAAGTGCCTCGGCACATAATCGGTGGGCGGCAGCAGCATCCCACCCAAAACGTAAAACAAAAACAGAAGTATGAAGAAAATTTTTCTACTAGCCCTAGCGGCAGCAACCGTAGCAACAGCCTCAGCAGAGGGCTACCAAGTCAACACACTAAGCGCTAAGCAGCTAGGTATGGGTCACACAGGTGTCTCACAAAAACTCGGCTCAGAGTCAGTATGGTTCAACCCAGCCGCCGCCGCATATCAAGAGCAGCGCTTCACCGTTGCCGCTGGTGTCACAGGTATTATGCCCGTAGCGACATTCACAGGCACAGCATCGGGTGTTACGACAACGACAGACAACGATATGTCGACACCTATATTCCTTAACCTTAACTATAAGGTCAATGACGACTTGGCGGTGGGGCTCAACTTCAACACACCCTACGGCTCGTCAATGAATTGGGGCGAATCGTGGGAGGGTGCTCATATGATTCAGAGCATCAAGATGCAGTCGTATAGCGTTCAGCCAACGGTGTCGTATAAACTCTTCGATGATAAACTCTCTATCGGTGCTGGATTTATGATCGGTTGGGGTTCGTTCGAGCTCTCGAAGTCGGCTCTTCCTGTGGGCGATGCTGGTGCTGAGGTTATCTACGCACTCACATATCAAACATACACTGCAGGGGGTCTTGATGCGGCTACTGCTGCAACTAATGCTGATGGTGCAAAAGCAGTGGCTCAGTTGGCTGGTGATGAGCCTATGGCATCTGTAGCGCTAGAGGGCAAGGCGGAGCTTACGTTTGGTGTGAATGTTGGTCTGCTCTACGACATAAACGACAAGTGGAGCGTGGGTGCTTCATACCGCTCGAAGATGAAGATGGATGTCGAGGCAGGTGATACATCTGTTTCATTGATCGACAATGAGACAATTGTTGGTCAAGGACTTCTCTCAACTGTCTCGGCAATGGATGGTGTGAACTTCTCGGCAAGCCTTCCAATGCCTGCTGTATTTACGGCTGGTGCTACCTACTACCCAACAGAGGATTGGACTGTCTCGGCTGATTTTCAGCTTACTCAGTGGAGCGCTTATGAGACTCTAAACTTCGATTTCGCCTCGGCAACTGTCGCTGATCAAATCTCAGCAAAGAAGTACAAAAATGCCTTTGCAGTGCGTCTTGGTGCGCAATATGATGTGTGTGAGAACTTCACGGCTCGCATAGGTACGTACTACGATGGTAGCCCCGTAGAGGATGGTTATATGAGCCCCGAGACACCATCAACAAACAAACTCGCTGGTACGTGTGGAGTCAGCTACCGCCTGTGTGATATGCTCTCTATAGATCTTGCTTATGCCTATATTGGCTCGTTGGGAGGTGTGCGTGAGGGTTGCTCTTGTGCATCGGATTACGGCTCGTTTGCAGGAGATTATAAGGCGACAGCAAATGTCTTCTCGGTGGGTGTTGCGCTGGGATTTTAAACAAAACCTTTGGTACTTTAAAATAAAGTAACTATATTTGTACCGCACAATTCGATGGAGTGTTGTGCGGTACTTTTTTGGCTTCGTAGTTCAAGGGATAGAACGAAAGTTTCCTAAACTTTAGATTCGTGTTCGAGTCACGGCGAGGCTACTGCATCATACAAGAAGTCCGACTTGCCTTTGTGGCTAGTCGGACTTCGTATTTAGAGATTAGATCTCTGTGTGGGGATGTGGTGGTGGGGTGGGG
>JBCQUE010000049.1:0-16263 GCA_047174325.1 Rikenellaceae bacterium
ACAAAGGTATAAACCAACCGCACTTCGCTGTATAAATTTCGTATCAAAGATGTGTGAAATCATATCAAACACGGCTCAGATACGATTCTACACACCTTTGATACGATTTTACAGCAGCTCCACCAAAATTAATAATAGCTTTGCACTATAACATAAACAGAACCAAAATATGAAGAGATCAACTATCGTGAGTGTCGCTATCTGGACTATGTCGCTGCTAGCCGCACCAACCGCTGTCGAGGCTGCAAAGAGCACAGCCAAGCAGGTGGAGAGTTTCGTAAACTCTTTTCCAAAACCCAATGACGCTATTCGCTACAGCGCCAAAAACAGATTTAGTCGCACTATATATATAAGTGCGAAATCGGGTGATGACAAGAGTGATGGGCTCTCGTCTAACAAGCCAATCAAGAGCCTCGCTGCATTAGCAAAGATGGGCATCAAGAGTGGTGACGAGATCCTGTTAAAAGGTGGCGAGCGACATATGGGCTGCATCGAGCTTAAGGGAATCACGGGTGCTAATCTACACATAGGCAGCTACGGCAACTCAAAGGCGACAATCGACTTTAAGGGTTACCCAGCTGGAATCTTAGTAGAGAATAGCTCAAATATAACAATCACAGATCTTCGCTTCACAGCAAACGGAACGATCGCTGGCAAACCATATATGATCCGCAAAGCGGACGAAGGGAAGGATTATCGCCACGCAATATCGATTATGACAAATGGCGCAAAGTCGGAGAGTGTGACCATCGACAATTGCGATATGAAGGATATTTACTACTTCAACGAGGGTGATGAGAATACACCAGACTACCGACCCTGCCACGAATGGTTAACAAAGGGTGAAAGTGAGTATGGTTGGGGTGTACGTGCATTAGCTGGCAAGGGTGGCGACATCAACAAACTAAGGATCACAAATTGTCACATTTCGGAGGTGAGCCACACAGGTATCAAGGTTAATGGACGGGGCGGCAAGATCAACGACCTCTATATTGAGGGCTGCACAATCACCAACGTAGGAGGACCTGGTTCACAATTCTCAGGTGTGCGCAACGGCATTATGCGTCACTGCAAGACCGTTGGGTCGGGATCACGCAAAGAGCCACGTATGTGGGGGCGAGGTAGCGGTATGTGGATTGCTGGCTGCCGTGGATTCCTCTTCGAGAAGAGCTACTTTGCCGATGCTGAGGGTGTGGCTGACTGCTGTGGTGCGCATATCGATATGTCGAACTCCGATGTTGTGATTCAGTACTGTGTAAGCAAAAATAATTGTGGCGGATTTATCGAGATATTGGGCAACAATAAGAACTGCAGCTACCGCTATAACATAAGCATCAACGATGGGTGGCGCAACATCTCCGACACAAAGCAGGATGATTACTGGATGTGGAAAACAGAGTACACACGCCCAACAGGCGAGAAGGCATTTGGATTGGTCGGCACACCAGGCTGCTTGGTTACGCTCAATGGTCACCTGAAAAATGGCTATGCAGGACCATTTCAGAACTACATCTATAACAATACGATCGTCTGCCCAGCCTCTCGTGCCGATGGCTACACAAACAGCTATCATTTCGAGCTAGCGACATCAGCGCAGGGTGCACTTATTCAGAATAACATCTTCTGGATTCCCTCTCAAATGAAGCAATCTAAGTCGGGTCATAAACTCAAGAGTGGCAAGATCATAAACCGATCGTTCAACTTCCGTGTGGGCGAGCTAAACGAGAAGGGCAAGATGTCGGTTCGTGACCTAACAGCAGCCGAGATCGAGGAGCTAGACTTCACAATCAAGAACAACCTCTACAAACTCTACGACCCTCAATATCCACGTGGTGAGAATGTGCTGCCAGATAGAGATAAGGGCGAAAACCGCTACTACGATGAGCATCCATTGGGTGGCGATCCAAAGTTTCGTGGAGTGGTTAGTGAGCAGATGGAGGCTGAGGATTTGATCCCAACCGATGCTAAGGTCATTAATCGTGGGTTGCCTGTTGAAAAACTCCGCACAGATAAGACACCGTATGGTGTTAAACCGCAGCTCAAAATGAGCGAGGATTTCTTTGGTAACCCAATCACGAGCCCAATCGTTGGTGCTTGTGTCGCTCAATAATTCATTAATATTAGAAGTCCCCTAGACAATTATGGCAAATAAAATCATAGCCTTAACAGCAGCGCTGTTAGCAGTCACTTCGATGAGCTCGTGCACAGAGAGTGGCAGCGTAAAGATCCCACGACAGGAGAATAAATATGTACACATCTACAAACCAGCAGGTGACGTGTTCCAAGGTCCAAAGACGAAGTACCTCGAAGAGGGGAAGTACTACGAAGATTGGATTCCCAACGACCATACAATTGTCAAGGGTTGCGATGGCTATTGGCATATGTTCGGCATCACACACCCCTGTACACCAATCAATGCAATCCATCAAGGGGGCTACCAATCGACACACGTAGTCTCTAAAACAAAGGATTTTAAGGGTTCATTCGTTGGGGGCGGTTGGGTCGACAAACCAAAGGTGCTCACACGTCACAACACAAACCACTCGCCAAACATCGCCGAGAAAGATGGTATCTATTATATGTTGTATGGTCGCCGAGGTATGATGCTAGCCACATCGACCGACCTATACAACTGGACAAAAGAGGGCTACGTATTTGAGGATACGAAGTTTTACGGCACACGTGACCCACACATCATCAAGGTTGGCGACACCTACTACGTATCATATTGTGTATCGAATGGCGTTGTGCAGCGATCGTCAAAGGATCTACGTAACTGGAGCGAGGCGAAGTTGATTTTTGAGCCCGACTATGACCCTGAGTCGCCATCTATAGTGGAGTACAACGGCAAATTTTATCTCTTCGTCTGTGTATGGCGCAGGGAGGAGATGAGGGACAACATCAAGCAGATCAACGATGCCTACCCCTATGAGACATACGTATATGTAGCGGACAACATTGGCGATGTATATAACCCAAAGAGTGTAATTTCAAAGCTCAACGCCCACGCCCCCGAGATCTTCCACGACGAGGATGGCGATTGGTACATATCGAGCGCACAACGACCAAACAGAGGCGTAAGCGTAGATAGACTATTTTGGGAGTAATAAGTAGTGGGGACTTCTAACAATTTCCCAAAATACTTTTAGGTTACTAACCACCCATTTTTGATTTTATAAAAATAGGCGGTAGAGCCACTACAGCCCACTTTTGCAAAATCAAAAATGGGCAATTATTAACCAAAAATTAAAATCGGGGAATTATTAGAAGTCCCCTAGTGTAAAACAATTATTGCCATACACAAACAAAAAAATATAGAGGTAATGAATACAAAAGCAATTTTAGCGACCGCACTTAGCTCGCTGTTAACGATGCAGATCGTTGCTGGTTACTCACAGGGTGCATTTCCGTACGATATGCCCAAGGAGAAGCCAACCGACCGCAAATTGAGCCGTGCGATGGAGCGGCTATATGACGACTACAAAGTTATCACGCCACAACGTAACGAACTGTATAGCGTATTTAAATTCAGCAATCTCACAGGGTTGGATTACAACAACGATGATGGAACGATCACTCGCCGAGATCCGACACGTGTCATCAAGGTTGGCGATACGTATTATATGTGGTACACACTTCGCAACACCAAGATTACATATCAGGGTGCTGACAAATGTACAGACGAGATACCATCGGTCGATTGGGATCTGTGCGACATAGGCTACGCAACGAGCAAGGATGGTTTCGAGTGGAAAGAGCAGGGCGTAGCTGTGCCTCGACCTCCAAAACCGACACTCGGTTGGCGTTCAATCTCGACCCCCGAGATATTAGTATGGAAGGGTAAGTACTACCTCTATTTCCAAGCCTTCTCGCAGGCAAGCGGAACTGATGGTGGCGACAACTGCCCTGTAGCGATGGCTGAGGCGGATTCTCCCGATGGACCGTGGAGATATATCGAAAATGAGGTGATTCCAAACGGCAAAAAAGGCGAGTGGGATCAGCACTCTATTCACGATCCTCTGCCCGTTGTGTTGAATGGAAAGATCTATATGTACTACAAATCAGACTTCAACGGCAAGCCCGATATGATGCGAGCACAGGGGTTGGCGATAGGCGACAATCCACGAGGACCATTTGTGAAGTATGAGTGCAACCCCGTCATCAACTCAGGACACGAGACGCAATTTTTCCGATTTAAAGAGGGCGTAGCAGCACTCGCCACACGTGATGGTCACGAGCACTACACGGTGCAGTATGCCGATGATGGCAAGAATTTTGAAATAGCGAGCATCACGGGTCTGATGCCTGATGCCTCGGGTCTATGCGATCCAGATGCCTTCACCGATACGAAGTATGCACGAGGTATCACGTGGGGCGTGTGTCACTACTGCATCTGGGGCGAACATCGCCGCACGATACTGTTGCGTTTCGATTGCGACCTCTCGCTCGACCTAAATGACCCCGATATGAAGAGGAACAACGTTAGACCCTCGCTAGATGACTTCCTTACGAGGCGACTTACGGCAAAACAGCGACAACGTATTCTTGAAGAGATGAAGAATTAAATCATCACGAAGATAACCAGCAAGTTGATAATCGCTAAGTCTCTGTAATTCAATGAGATCAAAGCGTCACAGGCAGTTGTAGATATTTACAGGATAGCAATAATATAAAACCAAGCAGCCCTCGATCATTTCGACCGAGGGCTGCTTAGGTTTTATATTTTGAAGTCAACTGCTTCGTCTGTTTTGTCTACTTCAACTGCTTCGTTTCCGTCTACTTAAACTACTTCGTCTCCGTCTACTTCAACTGCTTCGTTTCCGTCTACTTAAACTGCTTCGTTTTCGTCTACTTAAACTACTTCGTTTTCACCGACTTCGTTACTTCGTTGCTGCCGACTTCAACTGCTTCGTTTCCACCGACTTCGTCTACTTCGTTTCTGCCGACTTCAACTGCTTCGTTTACTTTGTTGCTACAGCCTTTTTTGCTGCTGGCTTACGTGTTGTTGCCTTCTTCTCAGCTGCTGGTTTCTTTGCGGCTACCTTCTTCTCGGCTGCTGGTTTCTTTGCTGCTGGCTTTTTTGCAGGTGCTGCAGGTGCAGTCTCTGCTGCTGCCAACGCTGCGTTTACCTCAATCTCAAAGTCTGAGAGTACATTCATATAGTTGATAAATGCCTCATATGCAGAATCATATGGATTGAAGTATGAGTGAACATCACCATCCGACAACCACTTTGTAGCCATATAATAGAAGTGATCCGAGGTCTGCATAAAGCGCCATACATAGTCAAAATCAGGTAAGTTCAACGCTACGATCTTATCACGCAACGCATACAACTTACTGAACGCCTCATTCTGCAACTCATTACCCAACCACGCTGTGATGTCTCGCTCCTCATCAGCCCAAGACATTGTGTGTGGGCAGTGGAGTACCGATACTGGCTGGTGCTTTTTAGCCGCCTCAGAGACTGTCGCAAACTCCATTCCCTTAGCTGCAAAGACCGCATTAGGTAGCGACTTCATAAAGTCAAAGATACCTGTGCTTGCCTTTTGGTGCTCGCCAAATGTCTCATAATCCATAAACAGGTTGATGATCTCGCCCTCGCCCTCTTGTGCCTCTTTCAACCAACCAACATACTTATCAGCCGTTAGTGGGTATTGATCCCAACCCTCATTCGAGAAACGGAACGCAATATCATCGGCAAATTTATAGTTGCGAAGCAATAGGCGTAACTTCTGATCGATTGCATTAGCATAGACGAAGTTCGGTGATTTCCAACCCATCACGTGGCGAGCTCCCTCAGCCAAGATAGTCTTGAATCCCATCGCTGCGACCATCTCACCAATATGGTCGTTATAGATAAGCTCCGTATTGCGGAACGCCTTTGGTGTCATACCAAACTCCGATTTAATCAGATCTGTATGGCGCTGAACCTCCAACTTAAACTCATCCTCAGAGGCTAGTGCCGAGAGTGAGTGTGAATATGTCTCAGTGAGGAACTCAACACATCCGCTAGCAGCGAGTGCCTTGAATGACTCCAAAACCTCTGGAGCGTAAGCCTTGAACTGCTCAATTGCATCTCCTGTGATTGAGAATGAGCAGCGGAACTTGCCCTTTGATTCACTAATCAAACTCAATAGAAGTGCATTCATCGGGAGGTAGCAATCGTTTGCGATCTTCTGCATAATCGAACGATTCAATAGATCATCTAGGTAGTTATGATCTGTACCAATATTGAAGAATCGGTAGGTTTTCAAGCGCCAAGGCTGGTGAACCTGAAAATATAGGCAGATAGTTTTCATACTTAGTTTTATTTTGTATTATTTATTTTCCATCTCTTTAATCGCATCTGCATAGACGTTTTTAACCTTTGCTGCTGCTGTGTTCCACTTCAAGCCTGTCACCTCCTTCATTCCCTTCGCTGAGAACATCTTAGCGAAAGCAGGGTAGGTGATTAGACCATAGATTGCATCCGCCATCGCATCCACGTTCCAGTAGTCAACCTTAACAGCGTAGTCCAAAACCTCTGCCACACCACTCTGCTTTGAGATAATTACTGGGACATTTGACCTCATAGCCTCCAATGGCGAGATACCGAATGGCTCAGATACCGAGGGCATAATATATACATCCGAGAGTTGGAACATCTTGTGAACCTCCTCGCCCTTCAAGAATCCTGTGAAGTGGAATCTATCGGCGATACCCAACCTCGCCACACGGCGTATCACGTGGTTCATCATATCGCCCGAGCCTGCCATCACGAAGCGAACGTTTGGCACTTTCTGGAGAACTTTTGCTGCCGCCTCCACGAAGTAGTCGGGACCCTTCTGATAGGTGATACGACCCAAGAATGTAACGATCTTGTCGCTAACACCTCTCTTCATAACCTCCACCTCTTTATCTGCAAAGCGCACAGCGTTGTGAACCGTCACCACCTTGCGAGCCTCGATTCCATACTTCTCAATAGCAATTCTACGTGTCAAGTTCGATACAGCGATCACACGATCCGCCGCCATCATACCTGTCCTCTCGATCTCGAAAACGTGTGTGTTCACATTCTCACCACTTCTGTCATACTCCGATGCGTGGAGGTGTACAACAAGCGGTTTGCCCGAGATTCTCTTTGCTGCAATTCCTGCATAATAGGTCAACCAGTCGTGAGCGTGAATCACATCAAACTGACCCTCCATCTCCTTAGCAACCTGTGCTGCAACGACTGCATAACGTGCAACCTCCTCCATCAAATTTGCACCATACTTACCCGAGAAGGTGAAGCGCTGGCTCCAAGCATCCGATGTCTCCCAAGTGCGTTGACCCGAGCGAACAAACTCATCGTGATAGCTGCGATACTCCTCAGGCGAGACGTAAGGAACCATATTTGAATCGATATGAACGAAGCTCAACTTTGAGAATATATCGTCTGAACCACTATTTATCGAACCATATTGCGCAACTACATCGCTTGCATTTACTACACGTATAAAACGCTGATCTTCATCACCATAGGCTCTCGGAACTACAAACGTAACATCGACATCATTACGTGCCAATCCACGTGTCATTCCGTAGCACGCTGTGCCCAAACCTCCTGCGATATGGGGCGGAAACTCCCATCCGAACATTAATACTCTCATCGTCAAATTTTTCTTTTTGTTGTTATCTTCATCGTTCATCCTCGATCAATTGCCCCCGTTGGCGCAACGATCCTTTTTTTACTCCTCTTTTACTGCTACTTGCTTTTTGCTGTAGCCCTCTTTGCCCTCTTTGCCCTCTTTGCCTGCTGCTGCTGCTGTCGTTACTTGCTTTTTGCTGTAGCCTTTTTCGTTGCTGCTGGCTTTTTTGCTGCTGCAGGTTTCTTAACTGCTGCTGGCTTTTTTGCTGTTGTTGCCGCTGGTTTTTTAGCTGCTGCTGGCTTCGTTGTTGCTGTTGCTGCCGCTTGCTCTACAGTGCTCACCTTGCCGCCAAATCGCTCTATGAGGAATGCAATCTCCAACACTCCTGCAACACTTCCTGCATATGAGATTGCTCCGTGTGAGCTGTGTGGTGGATCTGCATCGAAGTACTCAGCGATCGAGCCGATTCCGTAGTGTTGTATCTCCTCCTTAAAGTTGTTGATAATAGCCTCAGCCTCAGGCAAGAACGCCTGACCCATCAAGTCAAAGCAGGCGTGTACATACATCGCTAGTGGCCAAACCCAAACCGACCCATTCTTCGTTGCGTGTGCCAAGCCAGCTGCACTCATTCCATAGAGTGGATTGCGTGGCGAGAGCGAGCGCAAACCCTTTGGTGTGAGTAGGTGCTGCTTAACAGTCTTTATAACGCTTGCTTGCTGCTGAACATCTAGGATCTTATTTGGCAATGCACAGGCAACAATCATATTTGAGCGGATCGATTTGTCGATCTTATCGTGGTTCACATAGTCTGCCAACCACCCCTCAAATAGATAGAACACCGAGCTATATGTCGACTTCGTGCGCTCTGGAACCCACTCCCAGCTCTTAACCCAACTCTTATTCTTGAACTTCTTAGCTAGTTCGAGTGTGTAACATACAGCGTTGTACCACAGTGCGTTAACCTCAACTTGATAACCATTTCTGAATTGTCTATTCTCAGCATCAGCCGTTGCATCCATCCACGTAATCGCCCTCTCGTTAGACCACGCCCAGATCAAACCATTATCGTGCATCGAGACACCCTCAACCTCTCCATTACGGATTGTGTCGAGCAGCCCTGTCATAATGTCGCCATAGTTCTCCCAAATATACTTATCGCCAACCTGCTCGCCGAGCAACTGTAGCGTTCTGTAGCACCAAAGCGGTGCATCGATCGCATTCTTTGGGTTCATCGAGTCATACATCGTGTTGTTACGCCAATCATTCGATAGTGCGTTGAGAATATCGATACAATCCTCCTTATGGTTCTGCTGCAAAGTAAGTCCCGGCAACGAAACCATCGTCTCACGACACTCGACACCATACCAAGGGTAACCAGCAATGATGCGTGGTGTGCCATCTGCATCACGAGCCAAGAATTGACGAGCCGAGTGCTGCAGGCAAGAGATAAAGTCGATCTTGTGTGTACGGCGTGCAATCGATCCCTCGAAATCCTCGCCGATACTATCTGCTGAGGTCATCTCCGAAGTCGATGCTGAGAATATTGCGCTCTTATCCTTTGAGAGTGTAAGCTCGAAATACCCTGGTGTCAAGAGATCCTCGTGACCCTCATATCCTCGTGCAAGCTCCTCTGTGTACTCAAAGTCGTTGTACCAATCGGGTGCCGCCACAAACTCAAAATCATCTCTGTCGATCTGCATATAGAGCGATGGGAAACCATCATACAGCCTACAGCGAACGCCACCTGCAACAGGATGCGAACGACCATCAGCATAGAGATTACTCTTGCTCAATTCGTGACGATCTCTGTACGCCAAGAATGGACGCAACATAAGTGTCACCGAATCAGCGCTACCCTCCAATAGTGTATAGCGAACCATCAGCTGTGTGCGCTTATGAATCCACAAAAGCTCCTTGCGAAGTACAACATCACCCACACGATAAGTGATCGTTGGGGTAGGGGTGTACTCAAAGTCTGTGATATATTTATGACCACGTGGCTCGTAAACCCCCTTAAAGCGGTGGATCGCCAAGTTGAATCGCTGTCCATCTATAATGATGCTCTCATCGAGTGAAGAGAGTAGTACAAAACCTCTGCTACTATCATCGATCGGCGCAACAATGAGTCCGTGATATTTACGAGTATTGCAACATACAATCGTTGTGCTCATATACCCTCCACGGCGATCTGTCGCCAACATTTCACGTGTTAGCGAGTATTCCAAATTTCCGAGTTCCTTCTTATCAAAAGTAAGTGCTGCCATAAAAAATATGATTTAATTCTGCATAAAATTAGTAAATAAATTTCAAATTGCAAATTTATTTTAAATTTTTTTTAATTTTTCGTCTAATCTTATACGATCTCGTCCAGTTTCGCTATGTATAATAATATTTTATATACGAATAGTGGATAGTAATATTACAGAAAAAAGTGACCCAATCCACTCAGGGATAGGATCACTTTTTTAAACTATGCCCATTTAACAAGCGGCATATCCATTCTATGTGTCAACTTATCGCTCTTAGGGAAGATACGGATCGCAACATCGTAGCTACCCGTCACACTTGGTGTGTGATCCACTGCATAGCTCACCAAGCTTCCGTCAACCGACATCACCTTCAAAGCTACAGTCTCAACAACATTTGCCTGCTGTCCAAACTCAATCTGATTAGCCAACACAACCTCAACACCTACATCCTCAGGGCTCAAGTCGCCAACGTTAAGCGTCACACCGTAGTGGTACTCCTTGCCAACAAAGATCTGCTCATTGTCAACACGTGCCTTCTGTACATCAACTACACCGACTGAATTCCAAGCTCTATAGATCTTACTCTTCCAAGTTGCGATCGCACGAGCCTCAGCGAAGTCATCAGCCTTGATCCACTTGCTACGCTCAGCCAACTGGTTGTAGAAACGATCCTCATAGTCGATGATCATACGGTTCATCGTGAAGTTTGGTGCTACGTTTGCTATACAGCTCTTAACATACTCCAACCACTTGTGCGGAAGATCCGAGTATGACTTGCGACCCTCGTAATACAGCGGTGCGATCTCCTCCTCGATAGTTGTGTAGATCTTCTCTGCATCCAACTCATTCTGGAATCTCTGATCAGCAAATGTACGCTCCATAGGCAACATCCAACCTGCATCCTCACGGTATCCCTCAACCCACCATCCATCAAGGACAGAGAACTGAAGTACTCCATTCATAATACACTTCTCACCCGAAGTACCCGATGCCTCCAATGGACGTGTCGGTGTGTTCAACCACACATCAACACCCTGCACCAAGTGGCGAGCCAACTCCATATCATAGTTCTGCAAGAAGATGATCTTACCCACGAACTGAGGCATCAACGAAACCTCAACGATCATCTTGATTAGATCCTGTCCTGGCTTATCATTTGGGTGAGCCTTACCAGCAAATACAAACTGCACTGGGCGCTTTGGGTTATTCACGATAGCATCCAAACGCTCTAGGTTCGTGAACAACAACGATGCTCGCTTATATGTCGCAAAGCGACGTGCAAATCCAATTGTCAAGGTCTCAGGCTTCAAGCCCTCCATAATCTTCACGATCTGGCTTGGTGAGTCGAACTTCACATTTGATGGATCCTCATAACGCTTGCTGATGTGGTTGATCAAACGTCTCTTGAGCTTCATACGAGCCTCCCACAATCTCTCATCTGGAATCTGATAAACACCCTGCCAAGAGTCGATGTTGTAGGTCTGACCCGTGTAGTTGCTATCGAGGTACTTGTCATAAAGTCTGCTCATATTTGCTGCAACCCAAGTTGGGAAGTGAACACCATTGGTTACGTAACCGATGTGCAACTCGCTCTTGAAGTATCCTGGCCACATATGACCCATAATATCCTTCGATACCTCTCCGTGCAACCACGACACTCCATTGACCTCCTGTGAAAGGTTACAAGCCAACACCGACATCGAGAAGCGCTCGTTTGGATCGTGTACATTTGTCTTACCCAAGTGCATATACTGCTCCCAGTTGATACCAAGACCCTCTGGGTAGTGCGACATATATTGACGGATCATATCCTCAGGGAAAGCATCGTGTCCCGCTGGCACTGGTGTGTGTGTCGTAAAGAGTGATGTCGAACGAACAACCTCCAACGCCTCAGCGTAAGTAAGGTCTGTGTTCTTAATCATACTACGCATACGCTCGATATTGATAAACGCTGCGTGACCCTCGTTGCAGTGATAAACCTGCTGATCTACACCCAACGCCTCAAGCACACGGATACCACCGATTCCCAACAAGATCTCCTGCTTTAGGCGGTTCTCCCAATCACCTCCATAAAGATGGTGTGTGATCTGACGATCGTAGTCATCATTTGTCTCATAATCCGTATCGAGCAACATAAGATCTGTACGACCCACTGGACACTTCCATACACGAGCCGAAAGCATACGCCCAGGTAGTGCAACCTGAATCGTCACCCAGTTACCCTCAGCATCACGTACTGGTGTGATTGGCAACTTATCGAAGTTCTGAGCCTCATAAGATGCCTCCTGCTCTCCGTGAGCCGACAACTTCTGAGTGAAGTATCCGTAGCGATACAAAAGACCCACAGCAACCATCGGTGTATTACGATCCGATGCCTCCTTCAAGTAGTCACCAGCCAAGATACCCAAACCTCCTGAGTAGATCTTCAACGATGAGTGTAGACCATACTCCATTGAGAAGTAGGCGATCGTTGGCATCTTCTCATCTGGCTTCTCAGTCATATATGTTTGGAACTCTGCATAGATCTTATTGAGATTCTTCAAGAACTTCTCATCCTGCTCCAACTCCGCTAGGCGCTGTGGTGCAACCAAGTCGAGCAATACGATTGGGTTGCGATCAACCTTTACCCACAACGTTGGGTCGATGTACTCAAACAAGTTGCGTGCCTCAAGTGTCCAACACCACCAAAGGTTACGAGACAACTCTTCGAGTGCGTGTAGACGCTCAGGTAGGCTCTTCTCAATAATTAGGCGGCTCCAATTAGGCTGCTCAACGTGTGTTGGTCTGTCAATTACGTGTGGAAGAGCTGCTTCAGCCTTTCCGTCTTGTACTGTTTGTGTTCGCATAATAGATTTTGTTATAGCTTTTGAATAGGCACTCTCATAGTGCTTAAATAAGTTTGACCATAGTGCTGTCTTAGCGATTGCTGCGGCGCTCTTGCGGCACTCGCTAACCTCCTTGTCGCTAAGTTTTGTGAATCGTAGGATCGAGTCGGCGATCGAGTTGATAACCTCGCCATCGTTGTAGTCGTTACGTGAGATCACCTCTACGCCTCTGTGCTCAGCCTTCTCGTTGACCCACACACCAAAACCAGCTAGTGTGGTAGTGATGGTTGGTACAGAGAATGCAGCCGACTCAAGTGGCGTGTAGCCCCAAGGCTCGTAGTAAGAGGCGTAAACCGTAAGATCCATACCCGCCAAGAGCTCGTAATACTCACACTCAAAGATCGGTGTGCGAGGGTTGAGGTAGGCTGGAACAAAGACAACCTTTACATTTGAATCTGTAGGCTCTAGGTTTGACCCACCGATTGAGTTCAGGATTGGATCCCACTGAGGGCACTCCAAATAGTTTGTGATGTGGCGGCTGTAGCCTCCATCGATCTGAGCTGTCGAGTCCGCCATCTTTGCGATGAGATCTTTACGCACACCCTTATCTCCTGCAGGCACGGTGATGTAGACCAAGATCTCACGATCCAATGCAGGGTTTGCTGCCAACGCCTTAAGCGCCTCCAAGAAGAGATCAATACCCTTATTCTTATATTCGTAACGTCCGCTTGTTCCAACGATGATAGGCTCTTTCTCGAACTTATGATCGAGCAGCGCCTCCGCTACACCAATCATCTTCGAGCGAGCAGCCGAGCGTTTCTTCTTATACTCAGTGCTCTTCCATACGAAGTCATTCTCAAAACCATTTGGTGTTACGCCATCCACATCTACGTGTAGCAACGCACGGCACTCAGCCGCTGTGAGCTCACTCACGGTCAAGAATGCGTCAAGCTTCTGAGCAGCCACCTTCTCGATCGAGTGCTTTGATACAACGTTAAATCGGTGCGCAAGATCATCAGCGTTGTAGCCCGCCATATTATTATATAGAGGTAGTCCGTTACCAGCTATGCAGCGACCCATCACCGTAGCGTGTGTTGTGAATAGGGTAGCGATGTATGGTGAGTGGTTGTTTAGATAGAGACCACCTGCAGCGGTCATCCACTCGTGGAAGTGGGCAGCAACCTTGTCACCCTTTGTGCAGAATAGTTTGTGATAAGACTCAATCACCACACCAGCAGCGTATCCAAATAGAATCGATTCAACGTAGTCCCAGCCTCCCGAGATAGAGTCAACCTTGTGATACTCCCAAAGCTTTGCAAGGATCTCATCCTTCTTAGGGATGAACGATGTGAAGTCCACCAACACAACGATCGGGCTACCCTCGATTTTCCAGCGACCGACACGGATACGTACACCCTCGTTGAATAGAACCTTTCGCCAGCTCTTCAATAGGTTTTGATCCTCTTCAAACTCAAGATTTCCGCCATCACTGGCGATGTCTGGACCGACAAGGATATAATTGTCGCCCAAATTTTTATTCACCGTAAGTGCCTTTGTAGCTACTACCGTATGGATTCCACCAACTTTGTTGCATACCTCCCAGCTAACTTCAAAGAGCAGGTCAAGCCCCTTTTTTGAATCACTCATTTGTATTACTGTTTATTCTTTAATTATATATAATATCATCATAGTCGCAACCCTCACCATCAAAAATCAATGCTGTAACGCCACAAAGGTAGGGTATATTATTATGAAATAAAAATTTTTTATAAATTATTTTTAAAATATCTTATGAATATTTTTTATCCCCGCCTTTGACCGCTACCTAAATCGCTAACAATTAGCTATTTGTCGATCGGTTGTTGTTTGGGTAGATTGGCTATAGTTTATTTTTACTTGCTCCGCATATTTGTTTGTTTTATAATATTTTAATTAACTATAATGAAAATAACTCCTCTATTATCATATCCGACCGCAGGAATCGCTCAGTCGGTATTCTGAGCCAATTATCCACGATTGTGATGTCGCCCCGAGCCATACTTCGTTCAGCATCAGAGACTAATCGCCCCCTCTCCTCGCTGCCGAATAGCTCCTCAAACGCAACAAGGTCGAGCCCAACACTTCGGCGTAGAGATGTCATCACAATCTCGTTGCGCCTCTCAATCTTGGTTAGCTCCTCACTTTCGTATCGACCGCCTTTGCTGCTGTGGTCATTGGTCGTTTTGTCGGTCGTTTTGTCGGTCGTTTTGTCGGTCGTTTTGTCGGTCGTTTTGTCGGTCGTTTTGTCGGTCGTTTTGTTAATCTCTATATTGATCTTTTTGTTGTCGCTTTCGTCGAGGTAGAGATCGAGCCCTCCGCTGCTCCATCGCCGTACGCCCCAGCTACCTCGCTGGCTAAAAGAGTGTGCGCCAGCGCCTACGCCTAGATACTCATCACCGCTCCAATAGGCTGAGTTGTGTCTCGATTTGCACCCCCTCTTTGCATAGTTCGAGATCTCGTAATGGTCGTATCCAGCGGCAGTTAACGCCTCTCTCACTATCTCGTACTCCTCCTCGCTAACCTCCTCGGCTACAGCCTTAAATTCGCCCTTGGCGACACGCCTAGCGAAGGGAGTTCCGCTCTCGATGGTGAGGTGATAAGCAGCGATGTGCTCTACGTCAAGCGCAACAGCCTCGGCAATAGATCGCTTAAGTCGCTCGCCTCCAAAGCCGCTAACGCCAAAGATCAAGTCGATAGCGATATTCTTGAATCCAACAGCTCGTGCCGCCTCGATAGCCTCCTTAGCCTCGGCTGCAGTGTGGCGACGATTCATAAATTTAAGTGTCTCATCATCAAATGATTGTACGCCGATGCTCAGCCTGTTGATCCCCAGCTTATGGATCGCCTCCAGATAGTCGTGGGTCAAGTCATCGGGGTTAGCCTCAAGTGTTATTTCGCTCACGTTGCTCGTGTCGTAGAGCTCTCTGATTCGCCCCATCAAGTATCCAATTTGTTGAGGTGTGAGCAGTGATGGAGTGCCGCCTCCGAAGTATATAGTCGAGATCTGTTGCGTAGTGAGAAACCCTCGCTCCTCCTCCAACTCTCGCCCCATCGCCTCCACGACGCTCTCGATCCTGTCGAGCCGAGCTGTCTTGAAGAAGTCGCAATAGCCGCACATTTTGCGACAAAAGGGAATATGTAGATAGATAGCTGCCATCAAAAGCAAACATACGTTTTTTACTTCAGAATTGCAAATTATGGTTGTTGTTTTTCGGTTTTTGTTGTTTGTGAGTTGTTTGTGAGTTGTTTGTGAGTTGTTTGTGAGTTGTTTGTGAGGGGGTCATTTCGTCGCTGAGGGGGTCATTTAGGTGTAAAGTAGGGGCTGTTTTTTAATTGTGTTGAAAAAATGTGGTGATTTTTGTGTGGAAATTAGAAATAAAAAAGTATCTTTGTGGTTGGATTTGAAACTATATTATAGCTGAATTCAACCTGCAAATGCAACTGAATTGAGGTCAAGAAACTATAGGGACATAAGAAAAGGCGAAACAAATCGGAGCCAGGCTCAAATTTATTCCGCCTAAGCGATAAAATTTTCTT
>JBCQUE010000050.1:0-16180 GCA_047174325.1 Rikenellaceae bacterium
GTTTTGTCTCGCCAACTTCTTGCGTCGTCAACTCCTCAAAACCAAACTAACTCATCACCCTGCTTAGAACGTTTGCAACCGTGTTTCCCTGATTGCGAGTGCAAATATAGAGGGTTTATTTGTAACAACCAAATCTTTTCGCAACTATTTTCTAACTATTTTTTAAGGTTTTTTATTATCACCTTACTGCTTAGATAGTTACGCCTAAAACTTTTTTCTTGCCTCTTTTTGACCCTTTTTATATTATATATAGGTATAGGGGACTTCTAATAATTCCCCTATAGGAAAATAGTGCACAAAAAGAGGCGGAGAGCCCCAGTCACGTTGACCGAGCTCTCCGCCCCGAATTTGTTATCTAAAGGGGACTTCTAACTCCCCTTTAGAAACTTTAGAACTTGTAACCAAGCGTTATTTGTAGCGCCTTGTTCTTACCCTTCCATCCATCATAGATCTTAGAAAGACCCATTACATAGCGAGCGTCAAGCACTAGGCGCTCTGAAAGATCGTATGACACACCGATTGGAATTGCAAAATCGAAACCATTTGCTCCAGTAATTTTTCCATCCTCCTTTTCATCATCCTCTTTCTCCACCCATCTAGCACCAAGCAAGAATCCGGGCTGGATACCAAGCTTCACAGCAACACCCTCAACAACATAATAGTTGTACATAATCGGGATGTTCAAGTAAGCATAATTATACTTATCCACACAGTCAACACCTCCAAGCTCATATTTGTACTTGTTACCCTGAGCAGAGTACAAAAGGTCAGCAGAGAGGTATGAAGACTCAGACATCTCATACTCGCCAGTAACTCCGACAACTAGACCTAGACGACTGCTACAATCAATAGAGTTAGTAATACCCGCAACGTTCACTCCGACCTTTGCGCCCCAAGTCATCTCCTGCGCTGAAACAGACGCAACAGCCATCATACAGATTGCTGCCACACTTAGAATAATTTTCTTCATTGTTTAATTTTTTTTGTTAGTGAAATATTATTTGTAAAAATTTAGTCGTAAACATATTAAAACATAATAAACTACGTAAAACCTTTTCACAACTAATGCACTTCACATACAGACTTAAAACAGCGCATTATGACAATAAAATGGTCATTACGGCAAACCTTAATTTTGTAACACTTTAAATACTAATGAACGAATATTTCTAAATCAACAGCAAATATAAATAAAAAAAATTAAAACGCAACAATATTTCCGCTTTTTATTTTATATATTTTAAATATTTCAACAAAATTGATATTTTCTTTAAAAAACAAACGATGGCTATTCAGACCCAACAAAACCAATAGATATTGCTCTAAGTAGAGAAGCTGCGGCAAAGAAACGCAATCTTAAAGTGACGTAGACTCTACGACAAGGCGCTCTCCCCTAGAGCTCACATCCTAGATACCATCGGGGAATCCTTGCGACTTTAGCTCTATGTCACTGCCGTCGGGGGTTACTAAATATGCGCCCTTTTGTGGCTCGGTGATGTGACCGATTATGTCGACTAGCCCAAGTTGCAGAATTTTTTCCTGCTGCTCGATGGGCACCGTGAACAACAATTCGTGATCCTCGCCACCATTCAGTGCCGCAACAACAGGGTCTGCACCCAACTCCTCCGCCATTGCTGAACTCTGTTTTGCGATCGGAATCTTCTCCAAATAGATCCTCGCACCGCACCCCGAACTCTTACATATCTGCAGAAGATCGCTCGCCAAACCATCCGACAGGTCAATCATCGAGGTCGGGATCAACTCATTCTCCGCCATCGACTCCACGATATTTCTCCTCGCACGTGGCTTGAGATAGCTCTCCAAGAGATACTCATACCCCTCGAACTGCGGCTCAGGGTTCTCGACATCACGCAACACCCTCTTCTCACGCTCCAAGAGATGCAGACCAAAATATGCTGCACCAAGATTTCCCGTGATGCAGATCAGATCATTTGGCTTTGCCCCACTCCGATACGCCACCGTCTCACGCCTCGCACGACCAAGTGCCGTCACGCCAATCACCAAACCCGTCATCGATGCCCGAGTATCGCCACCAACCAAATCAACCTCCAGCTCATCACACGCCACACGCATACCCTCATAGAGATCCTCCAACGCCTCGACAGGCAATTTAGACGAGACACCCAACGAGACCATCACCTGCGTAGGCAAACCGTTCATCGCCAAAATATCGTTCACCGCCACCACAATAGCCTTATAACCAAGGTGTTTCAGCGGAAAATAGGTCAAATCAAAATCGACCCCCTCATACAAAGTATCGACCGAACTCAACAGAACCTCCTCAGCCGAGCACTCCATAACAGCAGCATCATCCCCCGCCCCAAAGATCGTTGTTTTGTGCTCACTTCGACACCCCTTTGTCAATCTATCTATCAATCCGAACTGCCCAACTTCGGCAATTTCGGTACGCTTACGACTCTCCATTTTGTAATTTTTAACGTTTGTAGAGCACAAAATTACCTAATCTATATCAAAATTCAAAAAAAAGGATTATTTTTGTGACAAACTTATAAAACAAATAGAAAAAAGCAATGTTGAATATCGTACTTTTCGGAGCCCCAGGGTGTGGCAAAGGAACACAAGCAGCTAAATTGAAAGAGAAATATGGTGTTAACCACGTTTCAACAGGTGACGTAATTCGTGGCGAGATCTCTCGTGACACAGAGCTCGGACGTGAGATGTCGAGCTACACATCGACAGGTCGCCTTGCTCCAGATGCAATCGTGATCTCGATGATCGAGAACTACTTAGAGGAGCACAAGGGCGAGAAGGGTAACATCTTTGATGGTTTCCCACGCACGACAGCTCAGGCTGAGGCGTTTGATATGATGCTCACAAAGATCGGGGACTCGGTGGATGTGATGATCTATATGGAGGTTCCCGAGGAGGAGCTGGTGAAACGCATCTTGTTGCGTGGCAAGGACTCGGGTCGTGCTGATGACGCATCGGAGGAGGTTATCCGCAACCGAATATCAGTCTACAACCAGCAGACAGCAATCGTGGCAGAGTACTACAGCAAGCAGGGTAAGTATGTAGCGGTCAATGGCTTGGGCACAATGGAGGAGGTTTTCGACCGTATCAGCGAGGCTATCGATAGCGCTATTGAGTAGTTAGTCGTTAGGAGTTAGTAGTTAGGAGTTTCCTTTCTCGTTTTCCACTCAGTAATACTCACTCAGTAATACTCAGCTTTACTCAGCTTTACTCAGCTTTACTCAGCTTCGGCTAGGTAAGACTGAGTAAAGCTGAGTTTTGCTGAGTAAGGCTGAGTAAGACTGAGTAAACCAAGCTAAAAGGGAACTCACTCCCCTAACTCATAACTCATATATTTGGAAAGCACCATTTATTTCGTTACTTTTGTCATCTCTACACTAGATTTTGACTATCAATAGGACTTTATGAAATACTTGGCACTCATCATATTGCTATCCATCACACTACAGACCTCGGCACAGGTGACCACCGAGAGATCCGTTGCTGACGATGGCTCGACATACAACGGTTTCTTTCACAGCAAAGCATTCGATATGCTGCACGTCGGTGTGCCGCTAGCTGCTGTGGGTTTGGCATTCAAGCCTGCCAACGATGAGTTCAAGGCTATGCGTGACGACAACCTCTACTTCGCCCACACAGCGGTCGACGACTATTTGCAGTACGCCCCTGCCGCCTTGATGCTGGGGTTGAAGGCTTCGGGTGTGGAGTCACGGAGCTCGTGGGGGCGGATGCTCACTGCCGATGCGATCTCGGTGGCGGTGGTGACCCTCTCGGTCTACGCACTCAAATACTCAACATCTGTCAAACGACCCGACACCGCTGCCGACAACTCATTCCCATCGGGGCACACCGCCACAGCCTTTATGACCGCCACGATGCTCCACAAGGAGTATGGCGCACGGAGCTATTGGTACAGCGTTGCAGGATACAGCGCCGCCTCAGCTACGGGTCTTATGCGTATGATTAACAACCGCCACTGGATCAGCGATGTGATGGTGGGCGCTGCTCTGGGTATCCTCTCCACTGAGGTGGGCTACCTGCTGAGCGATATGATATTCAAGGATCGAGGGATCAACTACGACCTTGACGAGAGCAGCCGTGAACCAAGTTGGCACTCGATAAACTCACCCTCATCGGTGGGTCTCTACCTCGGTGTAGCGCTCCCCGTTGGACGCACCTCTAAGCGGCAAGCTAACTCCACCTACCTCGCTTCGGGGTGTCGAGTGGGGCTTGAGGGGCAATTTAACATTGACGGCAACTTCGGTATCGCCAGCCGACTTTCGATGACCAATTCACCTGTAAAGGTCGATGGGGTGACACAGAGCGATGAGTTCAGCACCGTCTCAGGCGATATTGGTTGTTACTACGCTCGCCCCGTAACCGATCGCTGGAGGGTCGGAGCAAAGCTGCTCGGAGGGGTCAATTACTACGGGTCATACTCGGTGACCAACGACGATCTCTACCTCGCCAAGGGGGTGCGTGGCGGCTTTGGAACAGGCTTCTCGATGGAGTATCTATCGAACCGCCACTGGTCGATGAAGGCGTTTTGCGACTATGATGCTGCATACCTCAAGGAGTTGCCCGATACAAATCTCCACCAAACGATGGTTGTCGGCTTTATCGGCAGCGTGATTTTTTAATTAAACATACCTAATATATAATATATGAAGAGAGTTTTACTAACGGCAGTGACCCTGATCACTGCAACCATAAATGCAACACAAGCCCAGGAGAGTGCAGCGGCAGCGGTGACGTTAAAATATGGAACGGAGACAACGCCAAGCAGTTATTTCGAGGAGCGTTATCACTACAACAACCTCGTCCACTACCTTGATAATCAGAATCTTCACATCACCTATCAAGCCGAGACAACGGGCGAATATAACCAACCCGACCGAATGATCTTCTCGGTCGATGGAAACTCATATCGTTGGAATCGTTACTACTTAGATGGGTTCAGAATCGACAGCCGCTACTTCGCTGGCTCGACACTCTACACCCCCAATATGGGGAGTTTTGACCTCGGCATTGACTACATCAACTCGGCGATTAACTTCACCACCGCCTCGGGTCGCAGCCGAGAGTTTGCCTCGCTGAGCTATAACTTTGGAGGCTTGGGCGGCATCTCGACAGGCACAGAGGCGATCATTCATCTCTTCCACCTCACCGCCACAGATCGTGCATACAAACCAATCGAGGAGCGAAATTCGATCAAGCGGTCGGGCAGCGGAGAGGTTAACTTCGCACTCAAAAGCGGTGGCGGTGACTATATGCAGAGCCTAATGATAAACTTCGGACAGCGTTATATGGTGGGGTTCGGCAGCACAGGAATCGAGAGTTATTACCCCGAGAGCTACGGCAAGGTGCAGCTTAATGGCGAACTGCCGCTCCAGATGGGCTCGCTATTTGACAAGATGGATTACATCGCCATCTACTCGCAACGTGACCATATGAACTCCGAATTTTATTACAGCGAGGCGGAGAGCCCAGCGCTAAAGAGCTACAGCGCCTCGCTATTCGGCTCAAAGCGTTCGGCTGAGATCAACTACACATCGGGATTTAATGTGGCGCTAAACAGCACTGAGCACGAGGATATTAACTTCACTCGCAACCTCATCGACCACGATAGTGAGGGTTTCGAGCCGTGGATGCCCGATGGGAACAACCTCGAAATCTCGCACAGCATAACACTCAACAAGCAGCTAAACGACTGGTTGACACTATCGGCGGATTGTTACAACACGTTGATGCACTTCAACCCCTCGCTGAGCAGCTTTCACAACGCTACGTATAAGCAGCTTACAACCGAGAGCGAACGAACGATGCTCTATCTCTATGAGTGGGAGACACGTTCGTTCTACAGCGGACTACTCGAAAACAGCGCTAAGCTCCACACACTCCGCCACCTAAGCGATAAAATCGACTTTAGAGCCGACCTCGGTGTGTCGCTCGATGCACTCTTGGTGAGCGGCAACAGCAAGCTAAGCCCCAATATTGAGGCACGTGCAGGGTTCGACTTCAACCCAACGAAGTGGCTCAACATCGAACTAAATCTGAGCCGTGAGAGGGTGAGCTACAACATCGAGGATATTCGTTTTCTATCGTCAGACTACCTCAGTGGCAAGGCGTACTTCATCAACGACAAGAACGGAAATGGAGCTTATGACAGTGGCGAAAAGGGCGACCTATTCGTCACAACAGGCGGTGAGTATCACACACTTAGCAGCAGCGCCAAGCAGCCAACGTATTACACCGTAGATATTCCGATCACCATCAAGGCGGGTCGCCACACCATCTCGTTGCTACAAAGCTACCGCAAATACTGCAACACCTGGACAACATCGTTCGAGGGCGACTCCTCCGACTACGGCTACACACAGACCTTTATGACGGCTGAGGCGACTGAGAAAAATGAGGCTGTCTATCAAGATCTATTCTTCTTCGATGGCGGCAAGGAGATTAACTACACCGTTGGCGACTATCCCGATGGCATTATGGGCGATGGGTTCTTCACCTCGACACCCTTCTACTTCTGCTCAAATGTGGAGTATCGCTACACCACGCCAAAGTTCCTATTCACGATAAATTGGCAATCATATATGATGTCGGGGCTATCGACACTCGGCAGCGGTCCACTCCACAACAACCTCGGTGCACTATCCGAGAGCAGCGCCAACCCCAACACGACAGCCGTTGTCAGCAATGCAGAGGGCAAATATCCAGCCGTGGGTCGACTTGACCAAGATCGTGCATACGTAGCGAGGATCTTCGCCTCATACAACATCAACGAGAGGTGGCAAGTAGCGACAAACCTAAAGTTCAAAGATGGACAACCATTCTCGATCTACCACACAGAGACAGTATCGAGTGGCGGAAATAACCAGATGGCGATCCTCCCCAAGAGCTCACGAGGCATCAATACAACCGATGGAAACTTCGGCACACGTGAGGATGCAATCTTCAATATCGACCTGAGGGTTAAGTACTTAACAACGATCGCTAAGCGCCGTTGCGAGATTGGTGCATATTGTTACAACATTTACGACTTTGGCAATGAGCTCTCGGAGTACGCCTTCGACCAAGATGTCGACACGGATCGTGCCGCAATGTCGCTCACCATCCCGAGGGGCTTAATCTTCTCATTTAAAATGGATCTATAGTTATGATACAGAGATTGTTACGACTTTTCTCAGTGCACGCCTCAGCACCTTTAGCGCTAATTTTGGCGCTAACTCTAACCACGGCAACACTCAGCGCTACAGCCCAAACATCGCTAGAGAAACCCGACCTGAGCGAACCGACACTCATCGCCCCCGACTACTTTGGGCCAAACGCCTTTCCAATCCCCGATATGTTGGACGGCACAACACTATCCAACCTGAAAGTGGAGATCTCGACCGACTACTTCGCTGGTCACCGAGGCGATCAAACTTATGACTTCGCCCTCAAGGCGATCTGTCCGCTATTTAGCGATCGTGTCAACTTAACGCTGTGGGTGAGTGCCGTGAGCGAGTGGTACGTGATGAGCGATGAGAGCCACGCACACAGCCGTCTAACCGATGATATTGCGAAACGTGGACAGGAGTTTGGTGATGCCTACCTCTCGACCGACATCCACCTAATGCAGCAAACCGACCGTCGCCCCGACATTTCATTGCGTGTTGCACTGAAGAGCGCTCTAGGTTATGGCTACTTCAAGGCTCGATATTACGATACCCCTGGTTACTTCTTCGACACCTCCGTAGCTAAATCGTTAAAGTTTGATAATGATCGCCTTAATGAGTTGCGCTTTGTAGCAACCCTCGGATTCCTCTGCTGGCAAACCGATAATGGTCGACAGAACGATGCAACAATGTATGGTCTACAAGTCAAGCTCAGCGGCAAACGCTACACACTCTCACAGAGCTGGGGCGGCTACTGCGGCTGGGAAAACGCTGGCGACAGACCAATGAGCATCAAAACCGAATTTAGATATAAGCTAGGCAGCTACGAACCACTAATCTATCTGCAACACGGGCTGCACGACTACCCCTACACCCAACTCAAAATCGGTCTCGCATACCTCTTTTAGTTATGAGTTAGGAGTTACTCCTAACTCATAACTAACGCTTACATTTGTAGTGGCTGCTGAATTTACCCTTAGCGATGTTTGTTAACTTATTTTTGATTAGGTTCTTCTTCAGTGGCGAGAGGTGGTCTGTAAAGACATTGCCCTCGATGTGGTCATACTCGTGTTGGATAACCCTCGCAGGCAGATCCTCGAAGAGCTCATCGTGCTCCACGAAGTTCTCATCCATATAACGCATTCTGATCGCTATCGGTCGTCGCACCTTTTCGTGGATACCCGGCACCGACAAACAACCCTCCTCAAATGTGTCGGTCTCCTCGCTCTGCTCATAGATCTCAGCGTTGATAAAGACCCGTTTATACTCCGCCAATTCGGGTCGATCCTCGCCCCACGGCGTGCAATCAACGATGAATAGGCGAATATTTTTACCAATCTGTGGTGCTGCCAAACCTACACCCTCACACGTCTCCAACGTGAGCTGCATATCCTCGATGAGCTGCTTCAAATTTGTGTAATCAGCCGTTATATCCTCCGACACGTTGCGCAACGTCTGCGATCCGTATATTACAATTGGATAGATCATATCTATTTTGTTTTAGGGGACTTCTAATAATTCCCCAAATTACTTTTAGGGGAGTTTCAAAAACTCCTTTATTATAAACCCCGACTATACTCCCTGCTCTCCATATAACCCTGCAGGATGATCGTTGCCGAGACCTTGTCAACCAGCGCCTTATTACGCCTCGCCATCTTCTTAATGCCGCTCTCTCGTATCGTCCGCTGCGCCAACACCGATGTAAATCGCTCATCAAATAAGGTCACCTCCTTATCGGGATAGGTCAAGCGAAGTTTCGCCACCAACGGTTCGATCTTCGCCCACGTCTCGGATGGTGCACCACTCATCTGTGTCGGTTTCCCAACAACGATTGTCGAAACATCATTCGCCTCGAAGTAGCTCTTCAACCACCTCTCCAATTCACTCGTTGCCACGGTCTCCAACCCTCCAGCTATGATGCGGAGAGGATCGCTCACAGCGATCCCCGTCCTCTTCACTCCATAATCTATAGCCAAGATCCGCCCCATCTACTTGCGGCTTATTTCTTAGTGTTCTTAAAAATTGTGCTCAACGAAACACCGTTTTTCACGATCATATATAGATCCTCGATCTTCACACGCTCCTGCTGCATAGTGTCACGGTGGCGAAGTGTCACGGTGCGATCCTCTGCACTCTGGTGGTCAACCGTAACGCAATATGGAGTACCCACAGCATCTTGACGGCGGTAACGCTTTCCGATCGAATCCTTCTCGTCATAAGCCACATTGAAGTCAAACTTCAACTGATCGATGATCTCACGAGCAACCTCTGGAAGTCCATCCTTCTTAACCAACGGCATCACAGCAACCTTTGTAGGCGCAAGTGCTGGCGGCAACGCCAACACAACACGTGTATCGCCACCCTCCAAAGTCTCCTCCTTATACGAAGCCGACATCACCTGTAGGAACATACGATCCACTCCGATCGAGGTCTCAACAACGTAAGGCACATAGCTCTCCTTTGTCTCAGGATCGAAGTACTGAATCTTCTTACCCGAGAACTCTTGATGGTTACCCAAATCGAAATCTGTACGTGAGTGGATACCCTCCACCTCCTTAAATCCAAATGGGAAATTATACTCAATATCAGCCGCTGCATTAGCGTAGTGTGCCAACTTATCGTGGTCGTGAAAACGATAGTTCTCATCGCCAAAGCCCAACGCCCTGTGCCAAGCCATACGGCTCTCTTTCCACTCGTTCCACCACTTCATCTCCTCACCTGGGCGCACGAAGAACTGCATCTCCATCTGCTCAAACTCCCTCATACGGAAGATGAACTGACGAGCAACGATCTCGTTACGGAACGCCTTACCGATCTGTGCAATACCGAAAGGCAGCTTCATTCGACCGCTCTTCTGCACATTCAAATAGTTCACAAAGATACCCTGCGCAGTCTCTGGACGAAGATAGATCTTGTTCGCACCCTCAGCCGTTGAGCCCATCGATGTCGAGAACATCAAGTTGAATTGACGAACATCAGTCCAGTTGCGTGTACCCGAGATAGGGCAAACGACCTCACAATCAACAATGATGTTACGCAACTCATCAAGGTTAGAATCATTAAGTGCATCTGCAAATCTCTTGTGCACAGCCGCCCTCTTCTCGGCCGTCTCCACGACACGTGGGTTAGTTGAGCGGAACTGCTCCTCATCGAAGCTCTCACCAAAACGCTTGCGAGCCTTATCGACCTCCTTCTGCATCTTGTCGTCCAACTTCGCCAAGTAATCCTCGATCAATACATCGGCTCTATATCTCTTTTTCGAATCCTTATTGTCGATGAGTGGATCGTTAAAAGCGCCAACGTGACCCGATGCCTCCCAAGTACGTGGGTGCATAAAGATCGCTGCGTCAAGTCCAACGATATTCTCGTGCAACTTAACCATCGAATCCCACCAATAGCTCTTGATGTTATTCTTCAACTCCACACCGTTTTGACCATAGTCATAAACAGCTCCGATACCGTCATAAATTTCACTTGACGGAAAAACAAATCCATACTCCTTGCAGTGTGCAATGAGTTTCTTAAACAACTCCTCTTGTGTCATCTCTATATCTATTTTCTAATTTATTTCTTACCCTTTTGCTGCGCCTCTCTTTGTGTCTCCTGTTGCGCCATCATCTCCTCGTAACGCTGCTGGAACTTCGATTTTTTGCTATTCTTGCTCTTCGCTGCATTTGCCTGAAGTATCGCCTGTATCTTCTCATCATCGACCATTCTACGGATCAACACCGTCTGTGCAATGGTCAACAAATTCGCCAAGAAGTAATAATAACACAATCCGCTAGAGTAGCTATTAAACCACACCAACATCATCACAGGCATCATATAGACCATCATAAACTTCATTCCTGCAATCTGTTGCGGTTGGCTCGATGCGCTCTGATTATAGTTCATTGCCGAGTAGAAGTACAACACCACCGCCATCAGCAGCGCAAAGAGACTCACGTGGTCGCCATAGAAAGGTATCTCGAACGGCAACGTAACGATGCTGTCATAAGACGAAAGGTCATTAGCCCACAAGAACGACTGGTCACGCAGCTCAATAGATGCAGGGAAGAAACGGAACATTGCGATCACGATAGGCATCTGAATCAACATCGGGATACATCCACCCATCGGATTGATACCTGTCTTGCGATAGAGATCCATCGTTGCAGCCTGCTTCTTCTGAGCATCCTCAGGCTTTGGATAGCGAGCGTTCAACTCATCGATTTGAGGCTTCACAACCCTCATCTTCGCCATCGAGATGTAGCTGCTGTATGTCATTGGCGAGATCAACAACTTAACAAAGACCGCCAAGATCAAGATGATGATACCGAAGTTAGATATGTACTCCCTCAAGAAGTCAAAGAGAGGAATAACAATAAACTTATTGACCCATCCAAAGATACCCCAACCAAGTGGAATGAGCTCCTGCAGCCTCAAATCGCCATAGCCCAACTCATTAATATCGTTGAGTGTCGAGTACTTATTTGGGCCGAAGTAGAGCGCCATACTGTAGTCGCTCTTCTCGGGATCGATCGGCAGTGCCAACTGAGCATCAAAGGTCTTTATGTAGCCCGAGTTTGGCTGAGCTGTTCTGTAGCGAACCGTTGCTGTAGAGATACCGCCATCGGGCGCAATGAGTGCCGATGAGAAGTATTGCTGCTTAAACGCCACCCAATCAACTCTAAAGCTAACCTCCTCGCTCTGATCTCCATCGCCTGCCGATAGCTCCTCTATAGAGTTCTCCGCTGGGTAGTGATAAGCGAGTGTTGTGTAGAGATTCTCATTTGAGAAACCACGCTCATTTTGGAACGATGTCGCCACCCAATTGAACTTCAACGCCGACTGGTTCGCCATAATCGCCGCCATATCTCTCATCCTGATCTTGAAGTCGAGAAGATAGTTTCGTGCATCGCTCTCGCTGTTGTAGAGCGTGTAGATGTACTGCAGCTCCGCACCAGAATCAAACCTCAACGACATTGTCAACTGCTCACCGCCATCCGCTGTCTTTGTGATAGGCTGAGCCTCAAAGGTGTAATCGAGCGTTCTAATCTGCTGATTATTAAGCCCATTGCGAATATAGAACTCCAACGCCATCGATGACTTCGCCATATCGAACATCTCGACTAGCTCCGTCCTCTCGCCCTTTGGTGCATACTTCGTGTACTCCTTCAGTGTCACCGACTTTGGCTCTGCACCACGTGTCGAGAAGGCGATCTTCAACTGCTCATTCTCCAATGTAATGATCTGAGCCTCAGCCGCCATCGCCGCTGTCAAGCTCTCGCCCACAGCCGCTACACTCTGCTCACGTGCCGCCTCTGCTCGCTGCTCAGCGCTCTCTGCGCTCTCTGCACCCTCTACGCTCTCTGTGACCTTTGGTTGTGACGCTGCAAATTTAGCCTCTTCAGCTGCACGCTCTTGAGCCTGCTGCAACTCAAATTCAGCCTTTTTCGCCTGATACTTCTCCTGCTCCTGTGTATTGAAATATGAGAATCCAAAGAATAGAACACTCACCAAGAGCAGCGCAATAATTTTATTTTTATCCATCGTAACTATACCTATATATATTAATAGGGTTTATATTTATCTCTACAAATTCGCCTCAACACCCGTTGTTCGCAACTCGATTTAGATCTTACCAACGTGTTTCATTGCCGCCTTAACAAACGCCACGAAGAGTGGGTGCGGTGTCAAAACCGTACTCTTATACTCTGGGTGGTACTGAGCACCGACAAACCAAGGGTGCTCGGGAATCTCCACAACCTCCACCAAACCAGTGTCGGGGTTAACTCCAGCCGCCATCATTCCTGCTGCCTCATACTCCTCACGATAGTTAGAGTTGAACTCATAACGGTGACGGTGGCGCTCCGTAATCTGTGTATCGCCATACACTGCAGCGATCTTCGACCCCTCGATCAGTGAGCAAGGATATGCACCCAAACGCATCGTGCCGCCCTTAGCGGTGATTCCCTTCTGCTCCTCCATAAGGTCGATCACAGGGTGCAGCGTTACAGGATCCATCTCACTAGAGTTTGCATCCGAGTAACCCAAAACGTTGCGAGCGAACTCAATCACCGCACACTGCATACCCAAGCAGATACCCAAGAACGGGATCTTACGCTCACGTGCAAACTTAACCGCCAAGATCTTACCCTCAATACCTCGGTTACCGAAACCAGGGGCAACCAATATCGCCGCCTTATCGCCCAAACGCTCCTCGATCGTATCGGGATTAAGTTTCTCAGAGTTTACGTAGGTCAACTTAACCTTACAATCATTCGTTGCACCAGCGTGTATAAACGACTCACTGATAGACTTATACGCATCGGGCAACTCTGTATATTTACCCACCAACGCTATCTCGATATTGTGTGATGGGTTCTTCACCTTCTGCACAAACTCCGTCCACTTAACCATATCGGGCTCACACTCGCTATCGAGGTCAAGCTTCTCGCAAACAACCCTGTCCAAGTTCTGAGCGTGCATCTTCAACGGCACCTCATAGATAGTCGGCACATCGATCGACTCCATAACAGCGTTAGGATCGACATTACAGAATAGACCCACCTTGCGACGAAGATCCTGTGAAAGTGAATACTCCGAACGCAACACCAACACATCGGGTTGCAGTCCATTCTCCAACAGCGCCTTCACAGAGTGCTGCGTAGGCTTAGTCTTAAGCTCGCCCGATGCCGCCATATAAGGGATCAAAGTGAGGTGCACCAAGATCGAATTCTTAGCGCCCAACGAGTAACGCAACTGACGCACCGATTCGATAAATGGCTGACTTTCAATGTCTCCAACCGTACCGCCGATCTCAGTGATGATGACATCATACTTTTTGGTCTGACCCAAGAGTTGAATCCTGCGCTTAATCTCGTCCGTGATGTGAGGGATCACCTGCACAGTCTTGCCCAAGAACTCGCCCTTACGCTCCTTCTCGATCACACTTTGATAGATCTTTCCCGTTGTCACGTTGTTCGCCTTAGATGTAGGCATCGCTGTGAAACGCTCATAGTGACCCAAATCGAGGTCGGTCTCAGCACCATCCTCCGTAACGTAACACTCACCGTGCTCATAAGGGTTGAGTGTACCTGGATCGACATTAATATATGGATCGAGTTTCTGGATTGTAACGGTGTAGCCACGAGCCTGCAACAGACGAGCTATCGAGGCGGAGATGATACCCTTACCCAACGAAGAGGCAACACCTCCCGTGACGAAAATATATTTCGATTTTGCTAATTTCATATCTATATAATGTATTCTTTGTAATCCAAAACAGTGTATTCTTTGTAATCCAAAACAGTGTATTCTTTGTAATCCAAAACAGTGTATTCTTTGTAATCCAAATCCACCCGCACACTACGCCTCTCTTGCCGCCAAGTCGAGAAGCTTAATCTTCTCCTTCGTCTCAGCGATCTCACGCTTTGCCTTCTCGATCTTCTTATTGACATCGGCAATCATCGCCTCCGCACCCTTCGAGCGAGCAAAGAAACCAATGTTGTTCTCCAACTGATTGATCTCGGCAGTGAGCTGCTTTAACTTCAACGTCAAACGCTCTCTCTCGCCACGCATCTTGCCGCTGCCGCCATCACTCTTCATCGATGATACACGCTCACGGAATGCACCCAAATGACGCTCACGCTCCTCACCACGCAACGTGTTGAACATCTTGTCAACCGCCTCTTTATATCGCTGCTGCAACGCCTCCTTCTGTTTCATCGGCACAAAACCAATCTCGCTCCAACGACGCTGGAACGCCTTGATCGCCTCCACACCATCGAAACCATTTGCCGTAGCCTCCGCCATCTCCGCAAGCAACGCCTCTTTGATCTTTAGGTTCTCATTTTGATCCTGATCTTGTGACGAGAAGTGTGCCGCCTTACGATCGAAGAAGGCATCACACGCTGCACGGAATCTCTTCCAAATCTGATCTGAGTGGCGACGTGATACAGCGCCAATACTCTTCCACTCCGCCTGCAACTTAATGAGCTCATCGCCAGCCTTTTTCCACTCCTCACTCTGAGCCAACGCCTCAGCCGCCTCACACAGTGTTTTTTTACGCTCCAAGTTCTGCTCCATCTCGCCCTTAGCCTCTGAATAGAACTCACGCTTAGCGGCAAAGAACTTATCACAAAGTTCACGCAACTGATTATATATTCGGGTGTTATCCTTCTTCGGAGCAAAGCCGATTGTTTTCCACTCCTGCTGAATCTGCAGCAACGCATCGTTTGCCGCTGTCCACTCCTTGTGGCTCTTTGGCGCTGAGGCGATCAACTCCTCAACCCTCCTGCAGAGCGCCTCTTTTCGCTCTAGGTTCTCACTCTGTGCCGCCTTCAACGCCTCGAAGTGATCCAAGTGATTCTTATTAATGATGCCCGAAGCCTCCTTGAAACGCAACCAAATTATCTCCTTTACCTCCGCCTCAACAGGACCCGTCTCACGCCACTGATCGTGTAGAGGCTGCAGCTGCTGAAACGCCTCAATTGGGTTCTGCAACTTAAGCAATGCCTCGGCCGCCTCGCAAAGCTCCGTCTTAGCCTCCAAATTCTTCTTAAGGTCGAGATCACGCAACTCACGATTGATCTTAATCACGGCGTAGAAATTCTCTGTATAGAGGTGATACCGCTCCCATACATCCTTCATCTGAGGCTGAGGCACTTGACCCACAGCTCGCCACCTCTGCTGAAGGTCACGGAACTTATGGAACGTGTGATCCAGTGTCTCCTCCGACTCGGTGAGCACCTTAAGCTCCTCTATGATCTGTAGCTTTTCACGCAAGTTGACCTCACGCTCCTGCTCCTGTTGCTGCATAAAGGCATCACGGCGTGTTCTATACTCTCTGATGAGCGCCTTAAGTTTGACCTCATCTGGATCAACCTCCTTCACTCCTCTCTCAGCCGCCTCAGTCGCAACCTCCACAACCTCACTCGCTGCCGTCTCAGTCTCAGTCTCAGTCTCAGTCTCAGTCTCAGTCTCAGTCTCAGCCTCAGTCTCAGCCTCAGTCTCAGTCTCAG
>JBCQUE010000051.1:0-15949 GCA_047174325.1 Rikenellaceae bacterium
CCCCCCCCCCCCCCCCCAAAAAAAGTCGACCCCAAAAAGAGGTCGACCTTCAACTATCTTAAATCGCAGAATTACATCTTGCGACCTACACCACTCTTCTGTGATACAGCCTTCGATGCCGATGCCACCTTCGTCGCACGTGGTGCCTTAGGCGCTGCTGTGCGCTTCTCACCAACTACTGTCGCATCCTCTACTGAGTCTGCACTCTTCTTTGCACGTGAACGACGTGTCTTTGGCTTAGCCTCTGACGATGCCTCCGATACCTTGCCAAATGTGTACGAATCGTTGAAATCAACGAACTCGATGATACACATCTCAGCTGCATCTCCCAAACGGAATCCTGTACGCAAAATACGTGTGTAACCTCCTGGACGATCCGCAATCTTTGGCGCAATCGTGCGGAACAACTCTGTAACCGCCTCCTTCTGCTTTAGGTATGAGAATACCATACGGCGCTGGTGCGTACTGTCCTCCTTAGACTTTGTTACCAACGGCTCGATGTACATCTGTACTGCCTTTGCCTTTGCAACCGTAGTCTCAATACGCTTGTGCTCGATCAATGATGATGCCATATTCGCCAACATTGCCCTACGGTGTCCCGCCTGACGACCAAGGTGATTAAATTTCTTATTGTGTCTCATTTAATTATTCTTTATCAAGTTTGTAGATAGATACATCCATTCCGAACTTCAAGTTCAACGACGTAAGCAACTCATCCAACTCCGTCAACGACTTCTTACCAAAGTTACGGAACTTCAACAAATCATTGCGGTGTAGACGAACCAAGTCTCCAACCGTGTCGACATCGGCCGCCTTCAAGCAGTTCAATGCACGTACGCTCAAATCCTGATCCGACAACTTAGTCTTAAGCAGCTGACGCATATGTAGAACATCCTCGTCAAACTCCTCTGCGCTATTTGTATCGTCCAAGTTAACCGTGATCTTATCATCCGAGAAGAGCATAAAGTGCTGGATCAAGATCTTTGCAGCCTCCTTCAAAGCCTCCTTTGGGTGGATCGAACCATCGGTGGTGATCTCCAAATTCAACTTCTCGTAGTCTGTTCTCTGCTCCACACGATAATCCTCGCTTGAGAACTTAACGTTCTTAATCGGTGTATGAATCGAATCGATTGGAAGTGTACCAAACTCACACTCAGCTGGAGTATTCTCCTCCGATGGAACGTAACCACGCCCCTTGCCGATTGTAAGTGTGATAGTCATCTTCGTACCTGGTGCTAGGTGACAAATTACCAAATCAGGATTCAAAACCTTGAATGATGTTAGATAATTTGAGATATATCCAGCCGTAAGCTCCGTTACTCCTGCCACGTTTACAACGACCTTCTCAGCCTCGTCGCACTCAGGCGTGTGGATAAAACGTACCTGCTTCAGCTTCAACACGATGTCAATCATTCCCTCCATAACGCCTGGGATAGCTGCAAACTCGTGATCTACGCCTGCAACCTTTACAGTTGTGATAGCGTAACCCTCCAATGATGAGAGCAAGATACGACGCAACGCATTACCGATCGTCATACCAAACCCTGGCTCCAACGGACGGAACTCAAACTTTCCAAACGAATCGCTCGATTCGAGCATAATCACCTTCTCAGGTCTCTGAAATGCTAATATTGCCATAGATGTATTCTGATTATGTGTAATTACTACTTAGAGTACAACTCGACGATGAGCTGCTCCTTGATGTTCTCTGGAATCTCCTCACGCTCTGGACGCTGCAAGAAACGACCCGACAAAGAGGCGTTGTCCCACTCCAACCAAGCGTAGCGGCTCTTTGACCCACCTGCAAGTGATGTGCCAATTACCTCCAAACTCTTCGACTTCTCACGTACCGACACTACATCGCCCACACGTAGTGAGTATGATGGAATGTTTACTACGCTGCCGTTTACACAGATGTGACGGTGCGAAACCAACTGGCGTGCTGCTGCACGTGTTGGCGCAATGCCCAAACGATAAACTACATTATCCAAACGACACTCCAAAAGGCGCAACAAGTTCTCACCTGTGATACCGCCCATACGTGCCGCTGCCTCATATGTACGAGAGAACTGCTTCTCCAAAAGTCCGTATGTAGCCTTTGCCTTCTGCTTCTCTGAAAGCTGCTCACCATACTCAGACACCTTCTTACGCTTGCGTGCCAAACCGTGCTGACCTGGAGGGTAGTTACGCTTCTCCAATGCCTTGTCTGGTCCGAAGATCGCCTCACCGAACTTCCTCGCAATTCTTGTTTTTGGTCCTATATATCTTCCCATTGTTTTATACTATTTAAAATACTTTTTTGGTTATTGTTTTCGGGGATTATGCTGCACCTCTCGCAACTATACGCTCGACGCAGCCGCTGCCCCAACACTCTCAAATCGCTACGTTATACACGACGGCGGTTTGGAGCACGACAACCATTGTGTGGTAGTGGTGTAACGTCGATGATCTCCATCACCTCGATACCCGCACCGTGAATTGTACGAACGGCTGACTCACGTCCAGCGCCTGGTCCCTTAACGTAGACCTTGACCTTTCTAAGTCCCATATCGTAAGCTACCTTTGCGCAATCTGCAGAGGCGGTCTGAGCAGCGTAGGGTGTGTTCTTCTTTGAACCACGGAATCCCATCTTACCTGCTGAAGACCAGCTGATTACATCACCAACCTCGTTAGTGATTGTAATGATAACGTTGTTGAATGTTGAGTGCACATAGACCATTCCCTGTGCGCCAACCTTAACAACCTTCTTCTTAACTGTTCCAGTTTTCTTTGCCATAACTCTATAGATTACTTAGTTGCCTTTTTCTTGTTTGCGACTGTCTTCTTGCGACCCTTTCGTGTACGTGCGTTGTTCTTTGTGCTCTGTCCACGAACTGGGAGACCCAAACGGTGACGGATACCACGGTAGCAACCGATGTCCATCAAGCGCTTGATATTAAGCTGAACCACAGAACGACACTCACCCTCTACCTTGATGCCCATTGAGGCAATTGTAGAACGGATTGCTGCGATCTGATCGTCATTCCACTCGTCTGTTTTGAGGTCGTAGCTGATGCCTGCCTCGTCGAGAATCTTGCGTGATGTGCTACGTCCGATACCGTAGATATAGGTCAAGCCTATCTCGCCTCTCTTGTTTTTTGGTAAATCTACACCGACTATACGTGCCATAAATTTCTTTTTCTTTTTCGATTAATCGTTTAACGGGTTACCCTTGACGCATTTTAAACTTAGGGTTCTTCTTGCAGATCACGTAAAGCTTACCTTTACGACGAACGATCTTGCAATCCTCCGATCTCTTCTTAATTGATGCCTTTACTTTCATCTTTTTTAAGCATTTGGAGAGTCAACTTAATGCGTAATTCTTAATGCGTAATGCGTAATTACTAATTATGAATTACGAATTACGAATTACCAATTACCAATTAACTCAGCCCCTCCTGTTTTTTACTTGTACCTGAATGAAATTCTTCCCTTACTTAGGTCGTAGGGGGTCATCTCAACCTTTACTTTATCTCCCGGTAGGATCTTGATGTAGTGCATCCTCATCTTACCTGAGATATGGGCGGTGATAACGTGACCATTATCCAACTCCACACGAAACATTGCATTACTCAACGCCTCGATGATTGTTCCGTCCCTTTCAATAGCAGTCTGTTTTGCCATAAGAGTCTCTCTTTTGTCTTTAAATTAATGACTGTTCTATGATGTCGAAATCTGTCAAAATATCAGCGCCACTCTGCCCCACCGCCACTGCAAACTCGAAGTGTGCCGAGGGTTTTCTATCCTTGGTGCGGACTGTCCATCCGTCACGTTCAAAGACCACAGCCTTGCCGCCCATATTTATCATCGGTTCTATACAGAGCACCATCCCTTTTTTAAGCAATGGACCTCTGCCACGTGCTCCGAAGTTAGGAACACCCGGCGCTTCGTGCATTTTGCGCCCACATCCGTGCCCCTCCAACTCTCTTACCACGCCATAGCCAAAGCTCTCAGCGTACTGTTGTACTGCGTGAGATATATCGCCTACACGACATCCAGCCTTAGCCTGCGCCGCACCCTTACGAAGAGCCTCCTTAGTGACTGTGAGAAGTTGCTGCACCTCGGCAGCGATCTCTCCTACGGCAAACGTATATGCCGAATCGCCAACAAACCCCTTCATAAATGTACCGCAATCGACCGATACAATATCGCCATCCTGAAGAATACACCCCTCTGAGGGGATACCGTGCACCACTTGCTCATTGACCGAAACGCACAATGTAGCGGGGAAGCCTTGGTAACCTAAAAATGCTGGAACAGCGCCGTGCGAGCGGATAAACTCCTCCGCAATCGTGTCGAGCCGTTTTGTCGAGACTCCTGCTTTGATGTGTCGTCCAACCTCAGCGAGTGTCTTACTCACCAAGATGTTGTTCTCCCTCATCAACTCGATCTCTTCAGCCGTCTTTAGGTGTATCATTCTTTTCAAACTCTATATAACGTAATCAGTTTAGTAGCGACCTTGGATACGTCCAGTCTTCATCAGACCGTCATAGTGACGCATCAACAAGTAGCTCTCTATCTGCTTAAGAGTGTCAAGAACCACTCCAACCATAATCAACAGTGATGTACCTCCGTAGAAGTAAGCAAACGCCTGCTGAATACCCAAGAACTTCATCGCCAACGATGGCAAGATAGCCACCAAAGCCAAGAAGATCGAACCAGGGAGGGTGATTCTAGTCATAATGGTGTCGATATATGTAACCGTGCTCTTACCCGGTTTAACACCAGGGATAAAGCCGCCGTTACGCTTCATATCATCCGCCATCATTTGAGGATTTACGATGATCGCCGTATAGAAATAGGTAAATGCAACCACCATAATTGCCAACGTGAAGTTATACCAAAAGCCCGTAACGTTAGCGAATGCTCCAGCGAATCCTGGGGCAACCTCTACGAAGAGCATTGGGATAAACATCAAGGCTTGAGCAAAGATGATTGGCATCACATTTGCCGCATTCATCTTCAAAGGGATGTACTGACGCACACCACCATACTGCTTGTTACCTACGATACGTTTAGCATACTGAACCGGAATCTTGCGCACCGCTTGCACCAAGGCGATTGTAGCCATAAAGACTAGCGCCAACAATACCAACTCCAAGATCAACATAATAGCTGAGCCATCAGATGTTTGGAATCGAGCATTTACCTCGGCCAAAAGAGCGTGCGGAAGGCGAGCCACGATACCAATCATAATGATCAGTGACACTCCATTTCCGATACCCTTATCGGTGATCTTCTCACCCAACCACATAACGAACATCGTTCCAGCGATCAAGACGATTGTAGCGTAGACTACAAATCCGAATGAGTTGCCGTAAACAAATGCCGCAGGCACTTGGTGGAAAAGGTTTGCAATGTAGGCAGGACCCTGCAACACCAATACTCCGATGGTGAGGAATCTTGTCCACTGGTTCATCTTACGTCGCCCACTCTCACCCTCTTTCTGCATCTTCTGGAAGTAAGGTATCATCATACCCAACAACTGAATAATGATCGAAGCGGTGATATAGGGCATCACTCCAAGTGCGAAGATTGCCGCATTACCAAATGCACCACCAGAGAATACGTTTAGCAGTCCCAAGAGACCATTGCTATCCATCTGGTTTGCCAATGCAGAACCCTCTCCCAACAGGTTGGGATTGATACCTGGAATAACTACGAAACTACCAAGACGATAGATAAGCAGAAGACCCAACGTAAAGATCACTCTTTGACGCAACTCCTCGATCTTATATATATTCTTGACCGTCTCTACTACCTTCTTGTTGGTGCTCAACACAACCGCAACGATTGCGAAGAGTATTCCAACAACGATATAAGTATTCATAATTTTTCGGTTTTATTTGTTTGAAGGAGCATCGTCTCAATCTATAATCAACTCTGCGCCAACCATTAAATCTATCTCTCTACTCCTTCTGCATTAACCTACAGTTTCTCTACTGAGCCACCAGCTGCTACGATTGCCGCCTCAGCGCTAGCTGAGAATGCGTGAGCCGTAACCTTCAACGCCTTAGTCACCGCACCGTTAGCCAAGATCTTAACCTTGTCGTTACGAGATACGAAACCAGCTGCCTGAAGTGCCTCGAATGTGATCTCTGTTAGTGAGCTCTTCTGAGCCAACTCCTCAAGTGTTGAGAGGTTGATCGCCTTAAACTCTACACGGTTGATGTTGGTGAATCCGAACTTAGGCAAGCGACGCTGCAAAGGCATCTGACCTCCCTCGAAACCCAACTTACGTGAGTAACCCGAACGAGACTGAGCTCCCTTGTGTCCACGAGTTGCCGTACCGCCGTGTCCTGAACCTGCACCACGACCGATTCTCTTCTGGTGGTGTGTTGAACCCTTTGCGGGTTTTAGATTATTTAGTTCCATTTTGTTATAAAATATTTAAATTTAAGCTGCAAACGAGCGCCCGATAGGTGGATGAAATTTGGAAGATGACGAGCTGTGGTCTGAGGAAGCATACTTAAAGTATGTGACCGATGAACACAGGTTGTTATCTTTCAAAGTTCGCCGCCTTGCGGGTGCGAGCTCTATTTAACCTCCTCGACCTTAATAAGGTGCTTAACACGCTCAACCATACCCAAAATGATAGGTGAGGCATCGTGCTCCACTGTCATATTGATCTTACGTAGACCCAAAGCATCGAGGTTCTTGCGCTGACGATCCGTAGCGCCACAGCGACTCTTGTACTGTGTAATTTTTAATCTTGTCATTTGATTTGTGATTTAAGATTAACCGTTAAAGACCTTATTCATCGAGATACCACGAACCTGAGCTACTGAGTATGCATCACGCAACTCTGTCAAGGCGTTAACTGTAGCCTTCACCAAGTTGTGTGGGTTTGAAGAACCCTTACTCTTAGCCAATACGTTCTTGATACCTACCGACTCCAACACTGCACGCATCGCACCTCCTGCGATGATTCCAGTACCGGGAGCTGCTGGGCGGATCATTACGACCGAACCACTGTAGCGCATCTCCTGCTTGTGAGGAATTGTACCGTTGATGATAGGAATCTTAACCAAATTCTTCTTTGCATCCTCTACTCCCTTAGCGATCGCTGTTGTAACTTCGGCAGCCTTGCCCAAGCCATAACCCACTACGCCGTTCTCATCGCCGACTACGACGATTGCCGAGAATGTAAATGTGCGACCTCCCTTTGTTACCTTTGTAACACGCTGAATGCTAACGAGTTTATCCTTTAGCTCGATGTCGCTTGTGCGTACTTTGATATTACTGTTTGACATATAATCTTAGAATTTAAGACCACCCTCACGAGCGGCATCAGCTAACATTTGAACTCGTCCGTGGTAGAGGTAACCGTTACGATCGAAAGCGACCTTCTCGATTCCCTTAGCCAAAGCACGCTCTGCAGCGAGCTTACCAACCATTGCGGCTACATCCTTCTTTGTCTGACCTGCTGCTGCCTCAGCTACATCTGCCGATGATGCTGCTGCCAACGTTACGCCTGTCATATCGTTGATGAACTGTACGTAGATCTGCTTATTACTACGGAATACAGTCATACGAGGCATCTCTGCTGTACCGCTCACGATCTTGCGGATACGCATCTTGATTCTCGCCCTTCTATCTAATTTACTTAGTGACATAATTGACTCTTAATTTTTAATTAGCGCCTTGATTTTTAATTAGCGCCTTGCTCGGCATCTTTTAGCGCCTTGCTCGGTATCTTTTAACACCTCGCTCAACACCCTCTAACACCTCACTCAGCAACAACTATTACTTCGCACCTGCTGACTTACCTGCCTTACGACGGATCTGCTCGCCTACGAAACGGATACCCTTACCCTTATATGGCTCTGGCTTACGCAATGAACGGATCTTCGCTGCTACCTGACCGATCAACTGCTTATCGATCGATGTAAGTGTGATGATTGGGTTACCCTTCTTCTCTGTTACGGCTACTGCCTTAACCTCTGAAGGCAACATCATATAGATGTCGTGTGAGTAACCTAGGCTCATCTCCAAGATCTGACCCTTTGACTCAGCCTTGAATCCTACTCCGACTAGCTCCTGCTTGATCTCGAATCCCTTCGATACGCCGACAACCATATTGTTGATCAACGCACGATAAAGTCCGTGCATAGAGCGGTGACGTGGCTGATTTGTTGGTCGTGAAACCAAAACCGCTGGGATCTCCTTCTCTGAATCCTTCTCTGTATAGGTACCAACTTCTACGGTGATGTCTGAGTCAACCTTCTGGCTCAATGTTCCGAGAGGCCCTTTTACGCTTACCACGTTTCCTGCGAGAACCTCTACAGTAACTCCAGCTGGCAAGGCTACAGGTTGTTTACCAATTCTTGACATTTTGTTTAATCTTTAGTTTGTTAGTATTAGAAAATGTAGCACAAAACCTCGCCACCAACTCTCTCACGACGTGCCGCAGCATCTGTCAAGATTCCCTTTGATGTTGAAACAATCGCTACACCAAGACCATTCTTCACACGAGGCATATCCTCTACTGAGGCATACTGGCGAAGACCTGGACGGCTTACACGCTTCAACTCCTTGATTGCGTTTGTCTTTGTTTGAGCATTCCACTTAAGAGCGATCTTGATGACGGGGTGACCCTTCTCATCTGTGTCGAACTTGTAGGCAAGGATGTAACCCTGCTCGTGGAGGATCTTTGTGATCTCCTGCTTCATTTTTGAACCGGGAGCTTCAACCACCTTGTGATTGGCTTTCACCGCATTTCTAATTCTGGTTAGAAAGTCCGCTATTGGATCTGTCATTTGAATTAAAAGTTAAAAATAAGTAATTAATTAATTTAAATAGCTAACACAGAGACTCTTAGCGCTTGACCAAAAGCTATTCCGCACAACTATTTTTTCCACCCTTGCGCACATTACACACACAAAAGTGGGCAAATATAAGCATAATTTTCCAATTATCAGCTATTTATCTGATTTTTTTGGAAATTTTTCTGTTGTGGGGCTGAGTAACTCTGAGTATTACTGAGTAACTCTGAGTATTACTGAGTACTACTGAGTACTACTGAGAATATCACTCAGCCCTACTCAGCCCTACTCAGCCCTACTCAGCCTTTCTCAGCCCCCCCCCACACACACAACATAAAACAAGAATGTTAGCCCACACTATCTGTTGCTAACATACCTCTCCACTACCTCACTATTGGCTCCCACGGCTGCACGCAACCGCAGACCCTATAGAGTTACACGACAATATCTCATCGCCACATCGCAACCCTATATACAATAGTAAAGGTCTCTGATCCACACCCTTTCCTCTATTCTCGCAAACTGGGAAGTTACCGACACCTCGGCACTTTTCTCAACTCCTAACTAGAGTACTTTGGGTACAAACCCGTATAAGATTCAACTCGTCTGACACCCTCAGTGTCGCAGGCTCCCCACAATAAATCGCTTATCGGAACGCCCTCAGAGTTCAACCATATATAGGGGACTTCTAATAATTTCCCTATAGAAAACAAAAGGGGGGCTCACTCGTCGCAAACCTCATCAGCTCGCCTCTTACTCGCCCCCCCCTAATGTCTACTACCAACTAGCCTTCTTCACACCTGGTATTAGTCCATTCGATGCCATCTCACGGAACTGAATACGGCTGATTCCAAACTGGCGCATATAGCCCTTTGGACGACCAGTCAACATACAGCGGTTGTGCTGACGGATAGGGTTCGAGTTGCGTGGCAACTTCGAGAGTGCGATCCACGCCTCCTCGTGATCCATATCACCTGCCTTTACAGCTGCTGCAATTGCCTCACGCTTGTGAGCATAACGCTTTGCAAGTTTCTCACGCTTTACTTCGCGTGCCTTCATTGACTCCTTTGCCATAGCTTATTGGTTGTTTTTGTTAGCATTCTTAAATGGAAGACCAAAGCCCTTCAATAGAGCGTAACCCTCCTCATCGCTCTTCGCTGTCGTTACGAATGTAATCTCCATACCGAAGATCTTCGAGATCTTATCGATGTCGATCTCAGGGAAGATAATCTGCTCAGTAACACCGAGTGTATAGTTACCCTGACCGTCGAACTTCTCGTTGATACCCTTGAAGTCACGGATACGAGGCATAGCCACAGCTACCAAACGCTCTAGGAACTCATACATACGGTTAGCACGAAGAGTTACACGAACACCGATTGGCATTCCCTTACGCAACTTAAAGTTAGAGATGTCCTTACGAGACTTAGTCTGTACAGCCTGCTGACCAGCGATTGTCGAGAGCTCAGCCTGAGCGATGTCGATCAACTTCTTGTCGGCTACTGCCTGACCCATACCTTGGTTGATTACGATCTTTTCGAGTTTTGGGCACTCCATAACGCTTGAGTAACCAAACTGCTCCATAAGTGCAGATATGATCTGCTCCTTATACATTGTCTTAAGTGTTGGAACGTATGCCATTATTTGATCTCCTCCCCAGATTTTTTTGAGAAACGAACTAATTTACCATCTGCACCCTCCTTGCGACCTGTACGAGTAGGCTTACCACTCTTTGGGTCTACGAGTTGCAAATTTGAGATGTGAAGGGCAGCCTCCTGCTCAACAATACCTCCCTGTGGGTTCTCTGCGCTTGGCTTCTGAGCCTTCTTCACAAGGTTTACACCCTCGACAACGGCACGAAGCTTCTGTGTATCTACCGACATCACTTTGCCCTGCTTGCCACGGCTATCACCTGCGATGACCTCGACCAAGTCCCCCTTTTTAATATGCAATTTAACTGACATATTTGAACTGTTTTTTTAATTTACAATACCTCGGGTGCCAAAGAGATGATCTTCATAAATTGGTCACGTAGCTCACGAGCCACAGGTCCAAAAATACGAGTACCACGCATCTCACCCTGATTATTAAGGAGAACTACCGCATTATCATCGAAACGGATATATGAACCGTTCGGGCGACGAATCTCCTTGCTTGTTCGTACGATCACAGCCTTTGAGACCGTACCCTTTTTCACATCACCCGATGGTGACGCACTCTTTACTGTTACGACGATCTTATCGCCTACTGATGCGTAACGACGCTTTGTTCCTCCAAGAACTCGGATACAAAGAACCTCCTTAGCACCGCTGTTATCAGCTACAGAAAGTCTACTCTCTTGTTGTATCATAACTACTTAGCTCTTTCAATGATTTGTACTAATCTCCATCGTTTTGTCTTGCTCAACGGGCGAGTCTCCATAATACGTACTGTGTCGCCTGCCTTAACGCTCTCATCTAGGCACTCAGCTGCAAACTTCGTTGTCTTGTTTACAAACTTACCGTAGATTGGGTGCTTCACCTTACGTGCTACTGCAACAACGATGGTCTTCTCCATTTTTGCGCTGACAACTACCCCAATACGCTCTTTTCTAAGATTTCTTTCCATAGTGGTAATTAACATTTAGCGGTTTTCTCGCCCAATACTGTCAGCATAAGAGCTATATCTCTGCGAGATTTCTTAATAATTGACGGATTCTCAACTGGTGAGATTGCGTGTTGTATCTTAAGCTTTGAAAGCTCTGCCTTCGCTACCTCGATACGCTCCTGCAACTCAGCTACAGTTAGATCCTTGATTTCTGCAATTTTCATCTTCTTTACTCCTCCGATTAAATTGATTCAACGTAATCACGACGTACGACGAACTTCGTTGTGATTGGCAACTTCTGAGCACCCAAACGTAGTGCCTCCTGTGCGATCTCCAACGATACGCCCTCCGCCTCGAACAAGATACGACCTGGAGTAACGGGCGCTACGAATCCCTCTGGATTACCCTTACCCTTACCCATACGTACCTCGGCTGGCTTCTTAGTGATTGGTTTGTCGGGGAAGATGCGAATCCACAACTGTCCCTCACGCTTCATATGACGTGTGATTGCCTGACGGGCTGCCTCGATCTGACGACCAGTGATCCACGCTGACTCTAACGCCTTGATTGCAAATGATCCGAATGAAAGTTGGTCTCCTCTATGAGCAATACCCTTCATACGACCCTTCTGCATTCTTCTAAACTTGGTCTTTTTTGGCTGTAACATTTTACTTTGCTTTTAAAGGTCCGACTTACTTACTATTGTTATTGTTGCGACGCTTACGGTCTGGACGTGCTCCACGACGATCTCTGCGGTCGTTGCGATCACCTCTCTCGTTACCGCCCTGTGGTGCTCCTGCACGCTGTGCTGCGCCACCTGCGATCTCGAATAGATCACGCTTGCCGTAGACAATACCTTGGCAGATCCACACCTTAACACCCAAGATTCCAACCTTTGTCAACGCCTCAGTCAATGAGTAGTCTACATCAGCACGGAATGTGTGAAGTGGAATACGTCCCTCCTTAACAGTCTCCGAGCGTGCCATCTCAGCACCACCCACACGACCTGATACCTGAACCTTGATACCCTCAGCTCCCATACGCATTGTAGAGGCGATTGTAGTCTTGATTGCACGGCGGAAAGATACACGACCCTCCAACTGGCGAGCGATGTTGTTACCAACGATCACTGCATCCAACTCAGGACGCTTGATCTCGAAGATATTGATCTGAACCTCTTTACCTGTAAGTTTCTTCAACTCCTCCTTTAGCTTATCGACCTCAGAACCACCCTTACCGATGATGATTCCTGGACGTGCTGTAGAGATTGTAACTGTAACGAGCTTCAAGCTCCTCTCGATAATGATCTTCGAGATGCTTGCCTTAGCCAAACGGACTCCCAAATACTTACGTATCTTAGCGTCCTCCACCAACTTCTCTGAGAAGTCACGGCCACCAAACCAGTTTGAATCCCATCCCTTGACGATACCAAGGCGGTTTGATATTGGATTTACTTTCTGTCCCATTGCTTACTCTTTTACTGTTACCATTTTATCTACTACGATAGTCACGTGGTTCGAACGCTTGCGGATACGGTGAGCACGACCCTGTGGCGCTGGCTGTACACGCTTCAACATTCTACCTCCGTCAACGAAGATCTCCTTAACACATAGTGTAGCATCCTCCAAACTCTCCGAAGGGTTCTTTGCCTCCCAGTTAGCGATAGCCGAACGCAACAACTTCTCCATACGGATTGATGCCTCCTTCTTCGAGAAACGTAGGATACCCAATGCCTTATTGATCTCAACGCCACGGATGATGTCAGCCACCAAACGCATCTTGCGAGGAGATGTAGGGCAATCACGCATAATAGCTATCGCTTTCTGCTTCTTCTCCGCCTTGTAAACAGCGGCCATATTTGATTTTCTTGCACCCATTTCTTAACTATTTTTTCTTGTTACCACCATGACCACGGAAGTTACGTGTTGGAGCAAACTCACCTAGCTTGTGTCCCACCATATTCTCAGTCACATAGACTGGGATAAACTTATTTCCGTTGTGTACGGCGATCGTCTGACCTACAAAATCAGGCGAAATCATACTTGCTCGTGACCAAGTCTTAATAACAGACTTCTTATTGCTCTCAGCTTGCGCCATAACTTTGGCATCTAGCTTCGGGTCAATGAATGGTCCTTTTTTTAATGAACGGCTCATACTCTACTTAATTACTTTTTCTTCTTTGAAATAATAAACTTAGAGGTCGTCTTCTTAGGATTACGTGTCTTGTATCCCTTAGCTAGCAAACCTTTTCGTGAACGTGGATGTCCTCCTGATGAGCGTCCCTCACCACCACCCATTGGGTGATCTACTGGGTTCATCACGACACCACGGTTACGTGGACGACGACCCAACCACCTGCGGCGACCTGCCTTACCAGAGCTTTCGAGCTGGTGATCGGCATTCGATACAACACCTACAGTTGCACGACAAGTGATTAGTACCATACGAGTCTCTCCAGAGGGCAACTTAATAATTGCATACTTACCCTCACGAGCCAATAGTTGTGCATATGAGCCTGCTGAACGAGCCATTGCTGCGCCCTGTCCTGGGTAGAGCTCAATGTTGTGGACGATAGTTCCGAGTGGAATCTCGCTTAGGTAGAGTGTGTTACCCACCTCTGGAGCAACGCCCTCACCACTCATTACTGTCTGTCCTACCTGCAATCCGTTTGGAGCCAAGATATAGCTCTTCTCACCATCAGCATATGTGATAAGTGCGATACGAGCTGTACGATTTGGATCGTACTCGATTGTCTTCACAGTTGCAGCGATGCCATCCTTAGTACGCTTGAAGTCTACGTTACGATACATCTGCTTGTGACCGCCACCAATGTAGCGAACAGTCATCTTACCTGTATTGTTACGTCCTCCTGAGCTCTTCTTTGGGCTTAGCAACGACTTTTCGGGAGTCGATGTAGTGATCTCACTAAATGTCCCGATGATCTTATGTCTTGTACCAGGTGTTACTGGTTTAAACTTTCTTACTGCCATCTTTCCTATTAGATATTACTGTAAAAATCAATCGTATCACCATCCTTCAATGTGACTACTGCCTTCTTGAAGTTGTTTGAGCGACCTACCAAAAGACCAGCCTTTGTGAAACGGCTCTTGATCTTTCCCATATAGTTGCAAGTGTTAACGTCTGTGACAACCACATTATACATCTGCTCAACGGCGTTGCGAATCTGTATTTTGTTGGCACGTACATCAACAATAAAACCGTAGCGATTCAACTTCTCGCCCTGAATCGTCATCTTCTCGGTTAAAACGGGCTTAATAATAATTTCCATCTTTTTTCAGTACGTTGTGTTTATGCTAACATTACATTCAAAACATTCTCCGCACCCTCAACCATTACCATCGCCGAGCAGTTCATCACCTCATAAGTGTTGAGGTTTTGAGCCAAGATCGTCTTTACGTAAGGCAAGTTGCGAACTGAGAGCTGAAGGTTTGGATTTGACTCTGGAAGAACCATCAATACCTTCTTATCCGACACCTTCAACGCCTCGACTAGAGCAACTGCTGCCTTTGTCTTTGGAGCGTCCAATGCTGGAGCCTCTACTACGCTAATTACGCCAGCCTGAGCCTTGTAAGTAAGTGCGCTACGACGTGCCAACTGCTTAAGCTTCTTATTTAGCTTGAAGTGGTAGTCACGTGGCTGTGGTCCGAATACACGACCTCCACCTACGAACAATGGTGACTTAATGCTACCGCAACGTGCGCCGCCAGTACCCTTCTGTTTCTTCAACTTACGAGTAGAACCAGCTACCTCGTTACGTTGCTTTGACTTGTGAGTACCCTGACGCTGATCAGCAAGATATTGCTTTACGTCGAGGTAGATTGCGTGGTCATTAGCCTCCACGCCGAAAACAGCATCAGAAAGAACTACTTTGCGACCTGTCTCGATTCCTTGTGTGTTTAATACAGCTAATTCCATTGCCTACTTCTCAATTGTTAAATAAGAACCCTTAGCCCCTGGGATAGAACCCTTCACCAAGATAAGGTTGTTCTCAGGGATTACCTTTAATACCTTAAGGTTAAGTACCTTAACCTTGTCACCACCATACTGTCCTGGAAGGCGCTTGCCCTTAAAGACACGTGATGGATAAGATGATGCACCGAGTGATCCTGGCTTACGTTGGCGGTTGTGCTGACCGTGAGTCGCTCCACCTACTCCACCGAAACCGTGGCGCTTTACAACACCCTGAAAGCCTCGTCCCTTTGAGATACCAGTCACATCTACCCAATCCTCGTCTGTGAAGATCTCTACTGTGATTTGGTCTCCAAGGTTGTGCTCCTCCTCTACCTTGAACTCAGCCATTTGGCGTTTAGGAGTAGTACCTGCTTTCTTGAAGTGTCCTAACAAACTGCTGCTGGTGTGCTTTTCACTTTTGTCGTCATAGGCAATCTGAACTGCCTCGTAGTTGTCCACTTCGAGTGTTCTAATTTGCGTAACTACACACGGACCAGCCTCAATGACAGTGCATGGTATGTTCTTACCCTCGGCACTGTAAACGGAAGTCATTCCGATTTTCTTTCCAATTAGTCCTGACATTTTTG
>JBCQUE010000052.1:0-15808 GCA_047174325.1 Rikenellaceae bacterium
CAATTTCAAAAGGGCAATGGCTTTTTTGTGGGCATATATTATTGGCTACATCAGAAAAAATATCCGACCTCAGAAATTTACTGAAGTCGGATGTTGTGGTTTTTAAGGGTCGACTAATTATTTCTGGTTTGGTTATCATTCTCCCTGATATTCAATGCAAATAAAGAAGAGGCAGCCGAAAGTGTAACCCTCCGACTGCCACCGATTAAAACGACATACACACAAATATAGAGAAATAAATGTTGGTTCTACTGGGTTTTGTGTGGAAACATCTCTAAATTTCCGTGAAAGAACAATATTGCGACTCTGAAATTCTCAACTTTTCGATAGCCACACCCTATGGTTTTGAGCTCTTGGATCGAGCCATTCAACCTTTCGGCTCTGGCATTATTTGCCCCTGTTTGGATTGCGTTGATTATCCCATTTTGATGATGTTCAAACATATCAGCAACCTCATCTATTTCAAGAATAGTGGTATTTAACTTCACGCTTGCGAACTTTATCGACCGCTTTATTCAAATAACCGACCAAATGAAAGTTATCATGGCAGTGTAATGCGTTGGGGAAATATGTAGGGGACTTCTAATAATTCCCCTACACGATGAACTTGATCGAAACTTAGGCGTAGTAGCTCTGCGGTGCGACTCTGGCTTTTGGTCAATAATAATGTCTCTATCGTTTTTTTTCGAGAAGTTCGGTCATTCTGTCGTGAACATCAGCCCACGGCACATCGATCGAAACAACCTTATTGTCAATCATATAGCGTGGTATGCGGGCGCATATGTAGGTTTTATACTGCCACAAATCGAGGTGCCGCCACTCCCTGAGCGGACGGTGGTCATAAATGCTATAATGGGTACCATTACGTAGAACATCTATGCTCGTATAGTGAACATAAACATAGATTCTGTTGATTCATCAACCTTGACTTTTGTTACTTCCCACTCGCTCGACATCGGTAGCAAGATGGATTGGAGGATCTCTTTATCACACATTCTGCAAAGGTACTATTTTTTCCTTTCCACACAAAACCCAGTAGAACCAATTAGTTAAACCAGTCCTGAAGTGTCAACCTTTTCTAGGGAAAGTCAAATTTATATAAAAATTTCCGATTATGATTTGTACACGTGCGAAATAATCTTTATTTTTGCTCAGTATAAATAGCATAATTATGGATAAGAACATCATTAAAAAGATCATAATCCGCAAACAGGAGGAGATTTTGGAGACTAAACTAATCGAAAGAGAGATTACTTTGGAGAGCAAATGCAACTATGTATTTGTGGGCTTAAGGCGTGCAGGGAAGTCATTTCTGATGTTTCAGTACATATTGTCTCTTATCAAAAGTGGCGAAAATGCAATTGAAGATATTTTATATATCAACTTTGAGGATGAGCGTATCTCGATGATTAGTGCTGATGAGTTGGGCGATATTATCGAGAGTTACGAGGAGTTGTTCGATAAAAAACCGATTGTATTCTTGGATGAGATCCAAAATATTGAGGGGTGGGAGAAGTTTGCACGCAGACTTGCAGACTCTAAATATAGGGTTTTTGTGACTGGTAGTAATGCGCAAATGTTAAGCCAAGATATTGCCACCACTCTTGGTGGAAGGTTTATCGTCAAGGAGGTATTTCCATTCTCATTCGAGGAGTATCTGCAAATTAATGGTGTAGAGTTACCGAAAAATTGGGAGTTTAGCAGCGTAAAAAATAGTGTTGTAAAGTTGTGGAATAACTACTTCCGATATGGTGGTTTTGCCGAGTCGTTTGAGCTAAACGATAAGCGAAGCTACCTAAACTCACTATATCAAAAGGTGCTTCTGGGTGACATCGTGGCTCGCAATGGAATCCGCAATGCTGACTCTATTCGTTTGTTAGCCAAAAAGTTGGCTGAGAGTGTGATGCAGCCTACTACCCAAACTCGATTGCAAAATATAATTAGCTCAGCAGGCGCAAAGATTTCACGCAACACCCTCGTGGAGTATATTGGTTATATGAAATCTGCTTACCTAATCTTTGGAATATCAAACTACACCGACAACATTAGTGAGCGAGAGACTTCACAAAAAAGATATTTCTATGATAACGGGCTGCTTAATATCTTTTTAACTGACTCTGACACTAAACTTTTGGAGAATATCGTGGCAATCAATTTGATGAAAAATTATGGAATGGAGAGTATCTATTACTACAATAAAGGTGTAGAGGTCGATTTTTATATTCCATCCGAAGGTGTTGCCATTCAAGCATCATACAACATAGCAGACGATGCCACCTACGAGCGAGAGACGAAGGCACTTGTGAAACTTAACAACGCATTTGAGGTGAAGCGCTCAATAATTGTTACTGCCGATGAGGAGCGAGAGATAGAGGTTGGAGGTGTAAAAATAGATATTGTGCCTATTTGGAAGTGGGTTTTGGGACTTTAGAACAGCTAAGTTGCCCCATAAGTGTTGGACTACCTATCCGTTCCCAATCTGCATAGACATATATTGATTTACTACTCATAGCACTACTTTTTAGGGTTCTACTGGGTTTTGTGTGGAAAGGAAAAAATAGCACCTTTGCAGAATGTGTGATAAAGAGATCCTCCAATCCATCTTGCTACCGATGTCGAGCGAGTGGGAAGTAACAAAAGTCAAGGTTGATGAATCAACAGAATCTATCTATGTTTATGTTCACTATACGAGCATAGATGTTCTACGTAATGGTATCCATTATAGCATTTACGACCACCGTCCCATCCGAGAGTGGCGGCACCTCGATTTGTGGCAGTATAAAACCTACATATGCGCCCGCATACCACGCTATATGATTGACAATAAGGTTGTTTCGATCGATGTGCCGTGGGCTGATGTTCACGACAGAATGACCGAACTTCTCGAAAAAAAACGATAGAGGCATTATTATTAACCAAAAGTCAGAGTCGCACCGCTGAACTACTACGCCTAAGTTACGATCAAGTTCATCGTGTAGGGGAATTATTAGAAGTCCCCTACATATTTCCCCAACGCATTACACTGCCATGATAACTTTCATTTGGTTGGATATATGAATAAAGCGGTCGATAAAGTTCGCAAGCGTGAAGTTAAATACCACTATTCCTGAAATAGATGAGGTTGTTGATATGTTTGAACGTCATCAAAATGGGATAATCAACGCAATCCAAACAGGGGCAAATAATGCCAGAGCCGAAAGGTTGAATGGCTCGATTCAAGAACTCAAATCGATAGGGCGTGGCTATCGAAAAGTCGAGAATTTCAGAGTCGCAATATTGTTCTTTCTCGGAAATTTAGAGATGTTTCCACACAAAACCCAGTAGAACCAAAATTAATAGATTGCCTATACATTTAGGTAATTCCGTAGTCCTCATCCTTGACCTCGATCTTTAGAGGGTTGGTACTTCACCTGATCTACTTCACCTGATCTACTTCACCTGATCTACTTTACCTGATCTACTTCACGAGGGTCTGTTAGAAGTACTTCGTGACCGCTACTCGCTCGAAGCTACTCATCTCGCAAATCATTCTTACAGCCGATTCCAAGATCGGATAGGCACAGAGCGCTCCCGTACCCTCACCCAAACGAAAACCCAAATGCAGTATCGGCTCAGCACCCATCGCATCGAGCAACAGCCTGTGACCCGTCTCATCGCCCACGTGCCCAAAGATGCAGTAACTCAGAAAGTTATCATCCAGCCTCGATGCCATCAGCGCACACGCACTCATTATAAAACCATCAATCAAGATAACCATCCCCAACTCAGCAGCTCGGAGCATCGCCCCAACGGTCATAACCATCTCATAACCACCGAAATAACGCATCACTTCATACGCCTCACTCCCAACCCCTAACGCCTCACTCCTAACTCCTAACTCCTCACTCCTAACTCCTAACTCCTCACTCCTGTAGCGCTCAACCGCCCTACGCAACACATCATATTTGTGGAGTGTGATCTCACCCGAATAGTCGCTACCTGCACCTACACACTCACTCAACTCGATCCCCGTCAAGAGACTCATCCAAATCGCTGAAGATGAGGTGTTTGTGATACCCATCTCGCCAAAACCAATCACATTACACCCACCATCAAATATCTCGCTCACAACATCAGCCCCTGCATCAATCGACCCCTCACACTCCTCACTCGTCATCGCCGCCTCATAGAGATAATTACGTGTGCCTCTACGGATCTTACGATCTATAATACGCTCATATTCAGCACTCTGTGTGAAGTCGTAATCTACACCTGCATCGACAACCTCCAAACGGAAATTGTGCTGCCGAGCCAAGAAATTAACACCTGCACCACCCTCCAAAAAGTTGAAAACCATCTGTCGAGTAACCTCCTTAGGCGATACACTAACCCCCTCATCCACAACCCCGTGGTCTGCCGCAAAGACTACGTGTGTCTGCTTGCGCAACTCGGGCGTGAGGCTCTGTTGAATCACACCTAGCTGCACCGCCAAACGCTCCAAAACACCCAACGAACCCTTGGGTTTTGTCAAGTTATCAACCTTCTCTTGCAACGCCTCACGGATCGCCTCATCGGGCTTTACGATCTTAAACTCTCTCATAAACTTTAGCTCCTAAATAGATGTTTAAAACTATCGGCATAGAGCTTAGAGAGCCCCTGTCGGTTATCAATCGCCTCTCCAACAACGATCATTGTCGTCAGCGTTAAGTTATTCTCTCTCACGATCTTAGCCAAATCCCTCAGCTCACCTCTATAGATCCGCTCATCTCGCCACGTGAGTTTGTAACAAGCCGCTACAGGTGTATGGGGTGGGTAGTGTTCCAACAGATCTCGCTCCACATCCTCCACTATCGAGGCGCTCAAAAAGATACACATCGTGCTCTGTGAACGAGCCAACAGATGCAACTTCTCCTTATCAGGCATCGCCGTGCGACCCTCACCACGTGTGAGTATTATCGTCTGCACCTTTTCAGGAATCGTGAATTGCGAACGTAACGCCGCCGCCGCCGCTTGGAACGATGAGATACCCGGTGTTATATGATACGACATTTCGTACTCATCGAAGTACGCCATCTGCTCCTGTATAGCTCCATAGATGCAGGGATCGCCCGTATGCAGTCGAACCACCAAAAGCCCTCGGTCGTAAAACTCCTTCATAATCGCAAACTGCTCCTCTAGGTTCATCGCCGCCGAACTCCGAACCACAGCACCCTGTTTCGCACAGTGTGTGAGCTCAATAGGCACAAGGCTACCAGCGTAGAGAATCAGATCCGCAGCCTCCAAGAATCGCCGTCCTCGAACCGAGACCAAATCAGGATCACCCGGTCCCGCTCCAACAATCTCAATGTGTCCGCCACGCATCACCGACCGCTCTACAGCCACCGCAAACGTGAAGTCGTTTCCCTCCGTAAGCCGCCCCTTATGCTTCTCCAAAATGAGATCACCACCCCCTGCAGCCAATATCGCCGATGACTCCGAAACACTTGCCGAGCCCGTCACCTCCTCAACCTTTGCCGATGGGTTCTTAACCTCAACCTCCGCAAGAGCCTCAGCCGTGAAGATACTCATCTGCTCAACATCAAACGCCTCAGCGAGTGCATCAAGCAGCGGCTCGTCCGCCTTAAGCTCAATTGTCGAGATCGACTTCAACGCCTCCACAGCGATATTATTTGCCGTCAACTGCTCCTCTATATACTCCGCAACACCCTCCACAGCGCAATCTCTACGGCAACCCATCCCGAGGTGCAACACCTGTGGATGATAATAAAGCGTATCAATCGAGCCGCTGTACTTGCGCACCGACACAACAATAAGCAGCTTATAATCAACAGCCTCAGATCCCTGCTCAGACACCTGTTTAGACACCTCCAAAAAAGCCTCATAAGAGTAGTAAATATCGACATTAGAGGGTTTAGTCCTCTCCAAAAACTCCGTCCCCCGATCCCTCACATCGAGCAGCAGCGCTACCCTACCGCCACTCACCAACTTAGATATTGGACGGTTAATCGACTTCGTTAAGTAGGACATCTTCCAACCAAACTCCTCAGCCAACGTGTCGAGTGCCCACAGCTCCTGCAGATCGCTCTGTGTGGAGATAACAGCCTCAGCACCAATTATATGCGCTACATCCTCAGTGAGCCGATTCGCCCCACCAATATGACCCGACAACACCGACACAACCCAGCGACCAGCCCCATCTACATTCACCACCGCAGGGTCACTATACTTCGACCCCACAACGGGCGCAATGCAGCGTACAGCGATCCCCATCGCCCCAACGAAAATCAGTGCGTCACACTCCTTAAAATTCTCCTTGACCCACGCTGAGAGCGACCCCACTCGTGTCACATCATCTCGCTCCAAAGTCGATATTATCTCCGTGTCATTCAGCTCATTAGCTATCTCGCGAGCCACATCCAAGCCCCCCTCCGAGCTCAAAATTATCTTATACTTCATTATCGTTTTATAGTTTTATCGCCTTAATCACCTTAATCATATTGTAATCATCCACAGAGAGCTTCATCTCCCCCACCACCTGCAGACCACACCGCTCGACACTCTCCACAAAGCCCTCATAACTCCCCTCAGAGACACTATTCATAACCACCGCACCACCAACCTTAAGCCGCTCCGCCACACGCTCCACAATCGCCCCCAAGCGCCCTCCGTGTCCGCCAATAAAGACCGCATCAGGTGTGGGTAACTCATCGAGCTGAGCCTCGCAAAAGTCGCCTATATGATAATCAATACTCGGTGTCGAGAACTTGCGCATATTCGCCTCAATCAACTCAGCACCCTCCTCTCGCACCTCAAAGGCGTTGATCCGAAGGTGTGGGAAACTTTGCTTAGCCTCAATCGAGATCGACCCCGTACAGAAACCAATGTCCCAAAGGCTCTCACAATTGACCAAATTCAGCTGTGACAACGACACCAAACGGATCGCCATCTTAGTGATCATTCGCTCCCGTCCATCGAGCAAGTTGAACTCCTTGTCGGGGATTCCAAACCACCGCTCCAACCTCCACTTTCGCCTCAGTATCAAGTTATTAGGGTACTCAAACTCACCCCCTGCAACCTCCTCTACACTCATCTCCCTCACCCTCTCTCGCTCCGTATTACCCAACAACTCACCAACAACAATCGAGTAGTTAGTAAAGCCGTAATCCAACATCCGCTGCGCAATTCGCTGCGGCGTATGCGCCACCCGATCGGTCAAGACACCAACCATCTCTGAACCCCTAATCAGCGCCTCATCAAAACCAAACCAAGGTCGACCCGTAAGCGACACATTAACCATATCTTGATAGGGCAACAGAGCCCGATGGGCCAACTCCTGCAACGAATTAAAGTACGGAAAAACAACCACCTCAGCCTCAGGCGCAAGCCGCTGCACCGTCTGTGCAAAACCATAAAAGAGAGGGTCTCCCGAGGCAAAAACCACAACCTCACGATGCTCAACAAACCGCTCAAAAAGCGCACTCATCGGCGGCACAATATCGATCCACTCACTCCCCTCAGCCAACCGCTCACCAACAATCTGTCGATGCCGAACACCCCCCGAAAAGACCTTAGCTTGCGAGATAATCTGCTCCACCTCAGCCGTGAGACGAGGCGTGGAGTTATCATCTATACCTATAATATAAAACCGCATACTCTCTCTACACATCTTTACCGGGACGCATCTGCTCAGCATCATCCAACGAGAGGATCGAATTGACCAACGTAGCCGCTAAATTGCTGCCACCCTTGCGACCCTCAACAATCACCTTACGCACCGACTTGAAACTCTTAACCATATACTTCGATTCACGCACATTCACAAAGCCAACAGGCGCAGCAATGATACCCTCAGGCGAGGCTACACCCTTGCGCATCAATGCACAGAGCTCCATCAACGCCGTTGGTGCATTTCCAAATACATAGAGTGCATCGGGGTGCTCCTCAACCGCCAGCCTTACGCCAGCCTGTGTACGTGTAATCTTGTGTTTAGCAGCCAACTCCGCCACTCGTGGATCGTGTAGATAACACTTCACTTCGAGCCCCAAACGCTCCGCTGCCGCCTTGCGAATACCTGCTTGCGCCATCGTCACATCGGTTATAATCGTCTTAAGTTTGCCCGACTTAAACGCCTGCGAGATCTGCTCAACAGCACCCTCATCGGTGTAGAGAATACTCTCCATATCGAAGTCTGCCGTAGTGTGTATTGCGTGTAGAAGCGCCCACTTCCGATCGAGCGGAATATCTCGATTCCTCAGCTCCGATTCGATGGTCTTGAAGCTCTTAATCATAATCTGCTGACCGACACCCGTAGAGTGCTTATCCACCCCATCTCGGTAGTAACCACGAGGCGTAACCATCTTATTATCAGCCGTCACAAAGGTGTTCTGATTGCCGATAATCACCACCGTAAACATATCGATCTGCTCAGGATCAAACGCCCCAAGTGTCGTTGTAATCACCTGCTCGCCCTCACGTCCAGCGTTACGAACATAACCCACAGGAGTATCCTCAGAGCGGTGCTGCATAAATATCTCGCAAAGTCTGTAGAGTTGCCAATAGCGCCCGTGGCTCTTAGGGTTGTATATCGCTGTGACAAAGTCTGCCGATGCTGCAGCCGTGATACGCCTCTCGATCAGCTCCCAAGGTGTCATAAGATCGGACAACGATACGACACAGAAGTCGTGTCCCACAGGTGCACCCAACAACGATGCCGCCTTCTGAAAGGCACTGATGCCGGGCAAGACCGTCACCTCAACCCCACTTCCAAGCTCACACTTCATCTCCATAATGAGCGGAGCCATTCCGTAAATCCCCGAATCACCCGAGCTAATCACCGCCACACGTTTACCCTCCTCGGCCAACTCAAACGCCATCTCTGCACGAGCTCGCTCCTGTTTCATACCTGTATCGATACACTCAGTAGTCGCCGCAATCGATGAGGCTATAAATTGAAAATAGTGTTTGTAACCGATTATCACCTCCGCCTGCTGCAGAACCGCCATCACCTCGGGCGTAATCTCCGCCACATCACCGGGACCAATGCCCACCACAACTATATTACCACTTTTCATCTGTTTGTATATTTATGTTTAATATGCAAACTTACATAAAATTTCCGAGAATACACATAATTTGCATATATTGTTAAGGAGAGTTCTTATATCTCACCTGCAATCTCACCTGCAATCTCACCTGCAATCTCACCAGCAATCTCACCAGCAATCTCACCTACAATCTCACTCAGCGATCACCACAAACACAACAAATTTAGTCAAAAGAAATCGAAATAGTGCACCTCGACAGTGATTTTTATTGCATAAAAAAATTTAGCCCCCTATATAGATCATTTTTGTCACCCTCTATATCGTCTCATTTGACTACCTTTGTTGCTGTATAACAACAATAATAATTTTCCAACCAAATGAAGAGAGAACTACTGACCAGCGCTGCACTACTCTGCACCGCAGCAACACTCTCGCCAAGCGAGGCAACAGCCAAAAAGAGCGAGACAAAACCAAACGTAATCGTTGTATTGCTCGATGACCTCGGCTCGGGTGATGTCGGCTTTAACGGCTGCAAAGATATTCTAACGCCCAACATCGACCGAATCGCCCAACAGGGTGTGAAGTGCTCAGATGCCTATATCTCTGCACCCTACTCAGGACCATCACGAGCAGGAATCTTGACGGGTCGCTATCAACAACGTTGCGGAGTAGAGGGCAACTCAGACATCCGCACAGTGGAGGATTTGGAGATGCGCCGAGGCGTAAACCAAGAGGAGGTGTTACTCTCGGAGGTGCTCAAACCACAGGGCTACCGTACAGCAGCGATCGGCAAGTGGCACTTAGGCGAGCACCCATCGCAGTGGCCGCAAGAGCAGGGCTTCGACTACTTCTACGGATTCTCAGGCGGTGGCTACTCATATTGGGGTGAGCGCAACAAGAACAAACCCTACTGCATTCAAGAGAACGGCACGGAGATAATGCCGACAAAGACTACCTACATCACCGATGATTTCTCCAACAAGGCGGTGGAGTTCATCGACAAGAGCGCCAAAGCGAAAGAGCCATTCTTCGTATATCTAGCCTACAACGCACCACACTCGGGACTAAATGCACCACAGCGCTATTTGGATCGTACACAACACATCGCAAACCCCGAAAGATCGATCTACGGAGCTATGATCATAGCTGTAGACGATGGAGTGGGCAAGATATGGGAGACATTGGAGCGCAACGGAATTGAGGACGACACAATCGTTATCTTCCTCAGCGACAATGGCGGAGCATCACACCTATACTCCATAAACTATCCACGTAGAGCTCGCAAGGGGAATATGTTCGATGGCGGCACAAAGACCCCATTCGCAATGTGTTGGGGCAAGAATATCAAGGCTGGATCGGAGTACAACAAAACCATCTCGTCACTCAACATCTACGCCACAGTTGCCGCTGCAGCAGGTGTCACAGAGTTTGCCAAGCCGTTGGATGGTGTCGATATGATGCCCTACTTCTCGGGCAAGAACAAGGGCGTACCAAACGAAAAACTATACTGGAGAGTATGGGGCGGTATGGAGTATGCAATGCGTGATGGCGACTACAAAATCGTGAAGCAGTACTTCTCCGACACCATCGAGCTATACAACCTCAAAACAGACCCTTATGAGATCACTAACATCGCTGCCGCAAACCCAGCAATCGTAAAGAGAATGTCGGCCGATTATGAGAAGTGGAGCTCAGAGATGATGGAGCCACGGTGGTTAGATAAGCACGGACCAAACTTGGAGCGAGACCACGAGACGTGGGTGAAGACGAGAACCAAAGCCAATGGAAATAGATAACAATCAAAACTAACAAATGACGATGAAAATTTCAAAGATTCTATTGACATTAGCGCTACTCGGCACACTCAGCGGTGCAGGCGCAAAGACAATTTACGTAGCCCAAGAGCGTGGCTCAGATCAGAACGTGGGCTCAGAGGAGCAACCACTCAAGACAATCTCCAAAGCCTCAACAATGGCGCTAGCGGGCGACACCATCATCATCAGCCAAGGTGTCTATCGTGAGTGGGTATCGCCTCACTACCCCGGTATTAGTCCGCTAAGCCGCATCAGCTACATCGCCAAAGAGGGTGACGAGGTGTGGATCAAGGGTTCGGAGCGTGTGACAACGTGGAGGAAGTATGCGAAAACACTCTGGCGAGTTGAGGTCTCGAACAAGATCTTTGGCGACTACAACCCATTCGACACCGCAATGTTTGGCGACTGGCTCACGAAGGGTCAACACCTCCATTTAGGTGAGGTCTACCTAAACAACAAGGCGCTAGCCGAACTACAGAGCATCGATGAGGTGAAGGCTGCCGCACTCTCGTGGCACGTAGAGGTAAAAGACGATACAACAATCATCACAGCAAACTTCGCTGGCGCTGACCCAAACAAACAGCTGAGCGAGATAAATGTCCGCAAGGCGTGTTTCTATCCAAAGAGTGCAGGTATGAACTACATCACCGTAAAGGGCATCAAGATAGCGCAAGCAGCGACAGCGTGGGCACCACCAACAGCCGAGCAGCTAGGAGCAATCGGCCCAAATTGGAGCAAGGGTTGGATCATCGAGGATTGTGAGGTCTCAAACTCAAAGTGTGTAGGTATCTCACTAGGCAAGGGTCGTGAGAGCGGTGAGAATATGTGGGAGCTCTATCGAGGCAAGAGGGGCTACGGCAAGTATGGTTTCACCCGTGAGATCGAGTCGATATTGGCGGCTGAGGAGTACGGCTGGAGCAAGGAGTTAGTGGGGTCACACCTCATTCAGAACAACAAGATCTTTGATTGTGGACAGGCTGGAATCGTGGGTCATATGGGCTGCGCCTTCAGTACGATACGTGGCAACGAGATCTTTGACATCAACACCATCAAGGGTTTGGAGGGTCACGAGATCTCGGGTATCAAGCTCCACGCTGCAATAGATGTGATTCTCGAAGATAACATCATCGTCAACACGTGGCGAGGTCTGTGGCTCGATTGGCAAGCACAGGGAACACAGGTGAGGGGTAACATCTTCGACAAGAACACGGCGGAGGATCTATTCATCGAGGTGTCGCACGGTCCAACGTTGGTCTACAACAATATAATGTTGTCGAACATATCGATGATGATCAATGCACAGGGCGTTGCCTACTTCAACAACCTCTTCAGAGGCGGTGTCAAGATATGGACATCGAACAACCGCTACACACCTTATCACTATGCACACTCAACGAAGGTGAGGGGTCTATACAACAACAACGGTGGCGATGTGAAGCTCTACAACAACATCTTCTTGGGCAAGGGCAACGGCACGAAAAACTCACACAACGGCTGGGCTGCATACAACAAGTACCCAACGTTTGATCCTCATATGGGCGACAATCTGAAGGGTGTAGATGACTACCTCGACTTCCTCTTCCCCATCTGGACTACGGGCAGTGTCTACTTCGGTGAGGGGTGCAAACCATACAAGAGCGAGGAGAACCACATAATGGTCACCAAGAGTTCACCCGATGCAAAGCTCGAAAAGCGAGGCGACAAATATTATCTAACACACAACATCGATTTCAAGGAGTTGAAGGGCGCAAAGACGATAGGTGTCAACACAACGATGCTGGGCGAGACGATGATGTCGGAGCTAATTTATGACAACCCTGATGGAACAGATTTCATCTTCAACAGGGATCTATTCGGCCGCAAGAGGAACATCAACAAACCGACAGCTGGACCATTCGAGAGCGAGTTCACCGACCCTGTTTGGCAACGAAAGTAAAGCACAACAAGAGCTGAGAGAGCAACACAACAAGAGCTGAGAGAGCAACACAACAAGAGCTGAAACAGCAACACAAACAAGAGCTGAAACAGCAACACAAACAAGAGCTGAGAGAGCAACACAAACAAGAGCTGAGAGAGCAACACAACAAGAGCTGAAACAGCAACACAACAAGAACTAAGACAACGATGAAAAAGAGAGTAACTTTAACCCTGCTCACAGCGCTACTCCTTGGCAGCACAGCCTCAGTAGAGAGCCAAACAAAGAGCTCGGCAGAGAGCTCAGCAGAGTATTTCAAACGGCTACAGACCACCACCATTAAGTCGAGCGACAAGGTTGAGTGGCGACAGATAGGACCCGGCAACTCGGGCTACTGCGAGAAACTTTGGTGTCACCCAACCGATGCCAAGGTGATGTTCCAATCGCCCGATATGTACAACAGCTACGGCTCGTGGGACGGAGGCAAATCGTGGCAAACGATCAAAGATTGTGACGGAGACGGCTACGATATGAGGCGAATACAGGCGATCACATTCTCACACCAAGACCCAACGTTCGGTATGGCGATCACCGTCACAGGCTCGCTCTATGAGAGCCACGACACGGGTCGCACGTGGCAACTTCGAGAGGACTTCGAGAGCAAGGGTCGCTCATCGGTTCTCACGGTTGACCCCACTGATGACAGGGTTTGGTTTATGGGTGGCGGTGACTTTTGGAACGTGAAATTCAACCACCGCACACAGGTGGGAATGGATGACCCAACCAAGGCTCACTACGCTCAATATGTACGCTACGGCTCGGTTCTTCGCTCGACAGACCGAGGTGAGACGTGGAGCGAGATCACTAAGGGGCTACCCGAGATGTTCATCAAGAACTTCGGCAAACACAAGGTGAAGGTGGGTATCGAATTTGGCGAGATCATAGTCGACCCAACCAACAATAAGAACATCATTGCGGCAACAAATTACGGTCTCTACAGAAGTAAGGATCGAGGCGAGAGTTGGTTCAAAGGTGGCGAGGGGCTACCGAACAATTTGCCTCGTGACATCACCTCACACTATGACAAAAAGAGCGGACGATTCACACTCTATTTGGTCGACCAAACGAGCTACTCAACAGCTGGCGGTGAGGTGAGCTGTAGCGACGGAGTGTTCCGTAGCGATGACCACGGTGACACGTGGCACTCGATCACGGGCAACCTCTCGATTGACCTCTCTCAGATCAACTTTGCGCCCTACGTAAATAAGTATATGAGCTGCGTGAGCCACTGGTTAGGGATCTCTGTTGGTGAGTTTGCGAAGGAGTACCGCAAAAAGCTTCCAACAAAGATAATGCCCGTATGGAACAGGATCGCTGTGAGCCCACTCAACCCCGATGAGATCTACATTGTGAGCAACGCTAAACACGACAAGAGTTTCGCTGTGGGCGATGTATGGAAGAGCGAGGATGGCGGTAAGAGCTGGTTCGCTGTAGCCCGTGCATCGAAGTATTGGCTCGATGGTCGCAACAAGGAGTATTGGAGCTCACGCAACAACCCCACAGGCGTAAATGTAAAGTTTGCCCACCTGCAACCAACATTCACCGAGGCTGAGGTGATCGCTGGAACACGTATCTTGGAGATCGACCGCACAGGCAAGGTCTACATCAACATCGACCAGCAGACGATCTGTTCGACCGATGGCGGCAAGAGGTGGGAACAGATCGATGACAACGAGACGAGCGAGGGTTCAGGTTATTGGGTTGGACGTGGAGACAGTAATCTGCCGGGGCGTAAGATCCTGCTCGAAACGGGGGTTAAGGATCGTATCTTCTTGTGTTCGGGCGAGCACGGTTTGTGGATGAGCACACCACGCAGTGAGCTAAAGGATAAACGAGATGTGGCTGTGACACAGATCGAGGGGCAGTGTAACCACCGTGGAGCACACTCGATAGCCGATGTAGCGGTCGACCCAAAAGACCCAAACAAGATCTACACACTGCAATTTAGACAGACACACAGAGGAGCGTTACGAAGATCGACTGATGGAGGCAAGACGTGGGAAAACATCTCGCAACCGATTGATTCAAAGGAGAATATCTCATCAGGTAACATCTTCCAATCGAGCCTAATCATCGATCCTAAGAACACCGACAACATCTACTTCATCCTCAAGAGCAACCCCGTAACGGAGGTCTCATCGAAGCTCTTAGCCAAGGATCTAACCAACCTCGGTGTCTACAAAAGTTCGGATGGCGGCAAGACGTGGAGCGACAAGAATCAGGGTCTAACCAAGGGTTCGGGTGTGCACAAATTGATCTTCGACCCGAGCAATCCACAGCGTCTCTATGCAGCTCTCAATGGCGATAATAAGGGGACGATTGCAGGCGGTCTCTTCGTCTCGAACGATGGTGCTGACAGCTGGAAAAGGGTCTCGATACCGTCACAAATAAAGGCGGTGAATAGCGTTACGATCGAACCGAAGAGTGGCGATATTTACATCTCGTGCGGTACGGAGCTCTCGACCATCGATGAGGGCGGTGTATGGCGCAGCTCGAATGGCGGTAAAAAATGGGAAAAGATCTTCTCGCTGCCCTACATTTGGCACACCGAGATCTCACCTGTCGACCCCAACATCATCGTTCTCTCCGCCCCTGCACAACACAGATCACGAGGCTCGGTGAAGGTCAACGCTGGCGCTTACCTCTCGATGGATGGCGGCAAGACGTGGAGCAAGATCAACAAAAACCTCGGTCAACCAAACCAAATCGTTGAGTTGCTGCCCGACAACCAAGACCCAAAAAAGCTCTGGTGCGCACTTAAGGGTAGCGGCTGGGCTGTAGGTTATATTGTCGAGTAGGGCTGAGTATTTTCTGAGTAAGGCTGAGTAGGGCTGAGTATTTTCTGAGTAAGGCTGAGTAGGGCTGAGTAAGGCTGGGTCAACCACCTTTTAGCGTAACTTGCTATTAGTCAATGTGCATATATTGGCGAAAAGCACGAGTCCTACATAGTTGACTACATAGAGCCTGATTTTCCGAGCACTTTCTTAGGTGCAAAG
>JBCQUE010000053.1:0-15472 GCA_047174325.1 Rikenellaceae bacterium
TTCCAAAATCTTAGAACTTGAAAAGTTCTAAGCCCAACAACGCAAGCCAGCTAAAAGCCAGCTAGCTGGCTGCCCGCCCGGCATTAGGGCAGTGGTCGACATTACCGAGAACATTACCGAAAACATTACAAAAGACATAACAAAAGACATAACAAAAGACATAACAAAAGACATAACGCACGACAATACGTCTAAGCTCTCAATCGTTCATCGATGACTGCACGAGTGCGTGTGGTTAGCTCGGCAGCTGTTTCGTCTGCTGATGGATAGAGTGCGGGTAGGAACTCGACATCGATCTGACAGCCGATTCGTGGCACACGCACAGCGTCATAAGTTGCCCCCTCTGAGCCACGGATAGCGATCGGCACGATCGGCACATTCAGCGCCCTGCTCAGGATTGCGAAGCTCTCTTTGAAGCTACCCAGCTCGCCGCTGCGTGAGCGTGTACCCTCGGGGAAGATCACCACATTATGACCTCTTGACAGCACCTCATACATCTGTTGCATCGACTCTCGAACGTTGCTATTGACATTCATCAAGATGATATTGTTGCGGCTCGCCATAGAGCGTTTAAACGCCCCATCGAAGTGTTTATCCTTAGCGAAGAAGTAGGTGCGTCTCACAACCGACCAGCGCAATTTAGAGGTGACAAAGACACCATCAAAACCGCTACGGTGGTTCGCCACAAAGAGCTTTGCACCGTTGGGGATAAACGCCTCGCCACGAGATGTAAACCTGTAGAAGATAGTGAAGAGCGCCCACAATTTAAGGTGTATGAACCAGTGTAGGAATCCGCTCTTCGGCAGCGTCATATCTTTGTCGCCACTGCTTAGGATCTCGTCCCAGCTCTGCTCGCCCTCGCTGAGTGTCGTTGAGTTTGATCGCCCCTCAACGTACTCAGAAAGCAGGTTAAGTGTCGACAAATCAGAGCGTTCACTCTCCGCAATTGAGACCCCAAAGGTATCCTCAACATAGGCAAGCAGCGAGACACGCCCCAACGAATCGAGCGCCAAGTCGATCTCGAAGTGAGAATCACCATTCGCATAGCTACCCGTCTGATCATCAACAAACGCTTTAAGCAGCTTGAAACACTCCGACCTGCTGCTCACATCCTCCTGAGGCTGCTCCTCACGCTCGCTCATCATCTCGCTAAGTTTGAATCGTTGTATCTTGCCGAGCCTCGTTTTCGGGAGCTCCTGCGAGACAATATGATAGCGCATTATTCGCTTATAACCCATTGCCGAGCGGTTGTACGCCTCGATCTCGCCACGCACCTGTTCATCTAACGTATGGTGTTGATCCTCAGCTACTGCCGTCATATCGGGGTAGACTATCGCCTGAAGTATATCATCGGCCAAGGTCACCGCCACCTCCTTGATAACACGTGAGCTCTGTGTGATCTCATTCTCGATGCCTACAGGGTTGATATTCTTGCCGTTAGGTGTCACGATGATCTCCTTGATTCGCCCCGTGATCTTGATTCCGTGCGCCTCGTCATATATCGCTGTGTCGCCCGTGTGCAGCCAACCATTCTCCATAATCGCCGCCGTCTCCTGCTCACGTCCGTAGTAACCCAACATCACGTTTGCACCACGCACCAACAACTCATCCGTCTGCTCCACGATCCGATATTCACACCCCGGCAACATTCGTCCCGAGTAGCCGATTTTCCACTCCCCCGGTCTCGTGAATGAGATCATCGGTGCGCACTCCGTCATTCCGTACCCCTCCAATATATAGAAACCCAAGCTCTTGAAGATGAAACCCGTCTCATACGCCAACGCCGCACCGCCCGAGACAAAGAACTCCATCGAGCCACCAAACGTATTGTGCACAGCCTTAAAGACCCTTTTCGAGAGCCACTGAGACTGCACCATTGAGCAGAGTTTATAGAGCATCTTCGCCACAGGATTGGCGTTGATCTTAGCCATAATTCCCTTAGCCAGCGTCTCATACAAGCGTGGCACACCCAACATTATATTTGTCTTGCCGCTCTGCATTGTCGAGATGATCGACTCGGGGGTCAACGCCTCCACGATATGAATCTGACCACCAACATACATAGTGGCTAAAAGTGCACCAGCAAAGGCGAAGATGTGGTGCATCGGCAACAACATACACATACGTGTGTCGAAGTTAAAGATATTCGCATAATTCGCCACACCATCCACGTTGTACCACAGGTTGCCGTAGCTCAACATCACACCCTTCGGTGAGCCCGTTGTACCCGAGGTATATATGATCGTCATCATCTTGTCCGCCGCACCTGCGTAGATCGTATCCGCCTCCTGCAACTTAAGCTGATCGTGGTCAATATCGCTGTGAGTTATAACCGATGGGGTATAATTTGGGTCTCCAATCGACCTGATACACCCCTCCACAAACGCCCTGTGCTCCTCAGTCGTGTAGAGGATCTGAGGACGTGAATCGTTAATCATATAACTCAACTCGTGCTCCGTAGAGAGCACATCCACAGGGATCGTCGTCGCCCCAAGGCGGTACGCCCCATAGATGGCAAAGATATACTCAGGCGTGTTGCGTGAATAATACATAACACGCTCCACCGTGGGAGACAACCTCTGGTAAAGCTTAGCGTACAAATGAGTGTATTGCAACAACTCACTGTATGAGTAACTCACCCCATTGCAAAATAGAGCCTGCTTATCGTGACACTTAATTAGATGTTCAAACATTTATCGTAGTTTTTTAAGTAGTTTCTTCTCTGTGATCACCTCTGTGATCACCTCTGTGGTCACCTCTGTGATCACCTCTGTGATCACCTCTGTGGTCACCTCTGTGATCACCTCTGTGATCACCTCTGTGGTCACCTCTGTGGTCACCTCTGTGGTCACCTCTGTGATCACCTCTGTGATCACCTCTGTGATCACCTCTGTGGTCACCTCTGTGGTCAAGCGACCACTGCCCTAATGCCGGGCGGGCAGCCAGCTAGCTGGCTTTTATCTGGCTTGCGTTGTTGGGCTTAGAACTTCGTTCTAAGATTTTGTTACACATCAACTTATGCAAATGAATTTGCCTAAGTTGCTCTGCAACAAAATTTCATAAAAGCCTTTGGCTTTTAAACCCAACACGAAATCTAATTTCGCAACCCATACTCAGCAAATACTCAGCCTTACTCAGCCTTACTCAGCCTTACTCAGCCTTACTCAGTCTTACTCAGCCTTACTCAGCCTTACTCAGTCTTACTCAGTCTTACTCAGCCTTACTCAGTCTTACTCAGTCTTACTCAGCCTTACTCAGCCTTACTCAGCCTTACTCAGTCTTACTCAGCCTTACTCAGTCTTACTCAGCCTTACTCAGTCTTACTCAGCAAACACATTACTCTCGATCGCCGCTCTGTAGGATCTTTGAAATATCGCCGCCTTGCAATACTCTACTCTCGCCGCCGCCCCAACATCATCATCAGGTAATACAGCAGCGTTGCAATTGCCGAGAGTGCCGCCACAACATAAGTCCGTGCCGCCCACTTCAGCGCCTCGTCCGCCTGCTTTAGCTGCTCACCGTGCGCCACACCCGAGCTCTCCATCCACGCCAACGCTCGGCTCGATGCGTTGTACTCCACGGGGAGCGTGATGAGCGAGAAGAGCGCCGTCATAGCGATCATACCGATACCGATCCAGCAGAGTAGCTCGCCAATGCCTGATGAGATCATAAGCATTCCAGCAATGATCACCCACGTAGACATTCGTGATGAGAAGCTAACCATCGGCACTAATTGCGACCTCATAACAAGCGGAGCGTAAGCCGTAGCGTGCTGCACAGCGTGCCCACACTCGTGACACGCCACCGCCACAGCCGATACCGAACGACACTCATAGACGCTCTCGCTGAGGTTGACAGTCATATTCCTCGGGTCGAAGTGATCCGTCAGCTGCCCGGGGGTGCTGATAACCCTCACGTTGTGGATACCGTTGTCACGCAACATCGCCTCAGCCGCCTGTCTGCCGCTCATTCCGTTTGGCGAGGGGACTTCCGAGTACTTCGCAAAGACCGATTTGAGCCTCGCTTGAACGGCAAAGCCTGCAATTCCGACCACGATCATAAGCCAAAAAGCCCCCGTTTGTGTAAATTGCATCAATCCATTTGTGTAGGCATCGCCAACTGAGTTGGTTGCGCCATATTGTAAGATGTTAAGAATCATCGCTTTATATAATTAACTATTTAATAATCAAAGTGTTATCACAATACAATCGAAAAAAAATCATAATATATTGTACTATCCCTGCCAAATTTACGAAAATTTGTGTTAATTTGCACTAAAATTGGCAACAAAATGGCGAAAGGTGTAGAATACTTCATAGCGAGCCGCACTTCGCAACTCGAACGAGGGGGTGGCGGCTCTATTATGATGCGTGTAGCGACTATTGCTGTCTCGCTCGCCATTGCTGTGATGGTTGTCACATTGGCGGTGATCACGGGGTTTCGGTTGGAGATTGAGGCTAAGTTCACATCGCTCTCGGGTCAGCTGCTCATCACCTCGGTTGGTGGCGCAGGGAGCCTCTCGCCTCGACCCATCGTTCGAGATCAGGCGCTGGAGGAGCTCATCTTTCGGGCTGCTGAGAGGAGCACTGAGGGGGGCACTGAGAGGGGCACTGAGGGGGGCACTGAGGGGAACAAAAGCAGTGGCGAGCGGATCGAGCGGATTCTCCCCTTCGTAACACGTGGAGTGATCCTCCGCACAGCCGAGGGTGTCGAGGGCGTAGCGCTAAAGGGGTTAGGTGCGGAGGCTGATTTCGGGCTCTTTGAGAGAGGTTTGATCGAGGGCGAAGTGCCAAGGTTTGGAACAGCGGAGAGCGGTCGCAACGCACTAATATCCAAAGTGTTAGCCGATGAGATGAAGATAGAGTTAGGCGACAAGTTGGAGCTGCTGACCACCACCGAAAACGACAGCAACAGAGCCATTCGCCGAGACCTATACCGAGTGGGCGGAATATACACACTCAACCTAGGCGAGAGCGAGAAGAGGCTGATACTCACCGATATACGCAACGTGCGGAGGCTAAACAACTTTGCCCAGAACGAGATCTCGGGTTACGACATTTGGTACAGCTCCACAGAGCGAGCGCCCGAGCTTGCCGAGAGGGTAAACGAGATGGTGTTGATGGCGGAGGGTGATGTCGGGAACGGTGTTGCAGCCTACTCAGCACAGAGCCTCTACCCAACGATATTTGATTGGTTGGCGGCCCACAACATCAATGCAGCGGTGGTGATAATAATTATGATGGTAGTGGCGATATTCAACATCATAACAGCGATGCTGATAATGGTTTTGGAGCGCACACGTCTCATTGGGCTGCTCAAAGTGTTGGGTATGCAGAGCAAGGCTATCCACCGAATATTCATCTATCGGGCGCTCTCGGTGACGATGTGGGGTATGCTTTGGGGCAATGGTGTGGCGATTCTGCTCTGTTTGTTGCAGCGTCACTTTGGGTTGATTGAGCTCGATGAGGGTGGGTATCTGCTCTCCACGGTGCCTATTTCGTTGGGGTGGTGGTGGCTACTGCTGCTCAATGTTGGTGTTGTGGCGGTGGTGGCGGTGGTTGTGGTTGTGCCGACGAGTATCGTTAGCCGCATTGAGCCGAGCGAGGCTATAAAATTTGATTAATAATTAGACGATGAAACCATATAATAATGCAGGGACGACCAAGGGCGAAGAGGTCACCGAGATGTTCAACACAATAGCGCCAGCGTATGATCGTTTGAATCATATACTCTCGATGCAGATCGACAAGTTGTGGCGGCGGCGAGTTGTTCGTCTAGTTCGCAAGGCGTGTGAGACGATCGAGCAGCCGAGGGTGTTGGATGTAGCGACAGGCACGGCTGATTTGGCGATACTTCTCTCACGGGCGATACCTACAGCGAGTGTCACGGGTGTTGATCCATCGCAAGGGATGCTCACGGTCGGGCTACAGAAGGTGGAGCGTGAGGGGTTGAGCGAGAGGGTCACATTGGGTGTTGAGTCGGCTGAGGCATTGAGCTTTGAATCAGAGAGTTATGACGCTGTTACGGCGGCGTTTGGGGTTCGCAACTTCACCGATTTGGAGCAGGGGTTGCGTGAGATGGTTCGAGTGACGAGGCGAGGCGGAGTGGTTGTTATATTGGAGTTTTCGACACCGCCCAACAGGGTCTTTAGAGCTATATACAACCTCTATTCACGCCATATTTTGCCACGCATTGGGGCGCTGTTATCGAAAGACCGCAAGGCGTATGAGTATCTTCCTGCATCGGTTGAGGAGTTTTTATCGCCTGATGAGTTCAAGTTGTTGATGTCGAAAGTTGGGCTCACGGATTGCAGGAGCAGGGCGCAATTTTTCGGCATAGCGCAAATATACACTGGAGTTAGGGGGAGTTAGCTCCCTTTTAGCAGGCTAACGCAATTGAGTTATGAGATATAGATTATTGTTTGCGCTACTAGCGCTACTGTTTGCCACCTCGTGCGGCTTTACGAAGTTGGAGGAGCAGGTGGAGATCAAATCGTTGGAGGGGGTCTCGTTGAAGGGTTTCACGGCTGTGGAGCTCTCGGTCGTTGTGGCGAATGATTCGAGGTATCGCCTTATGATGGATGGCGCTGAGTTAGAGCTCTTTATGGGTGGCAAGCCGCTTATGCAGCTCAAACAGGTGGGCGAGAGCGTGGCTGAGGGTCGCACCGATGGCGTGGTGAGCAGCCTGTGGCGCATTGAGGGTATCGACCCGATGACGATGCTGAGCCAATCGAGCCGCCTCATAAAGGGCGACTTCAAGGGTGTGACGCTCAACTACAGAGCCCGACTGAGCGCAGGCAGGGTGCACCGTTCGCTAGAGGGCGAGGGTGTCGACCTAGAGAAATTTATGACAATATTTACAAAATGATGAATATGAAGTTAAGAGCAATAGCCGTAGCGGCAGCAGCCGTGGCAACGCTAGCGACCCTAGCGACAGCCGTGGCACAGCCTACAGTGGAGGATCTCATCGATGAGGCAACAGAGGCAACAGAGGCAACAGAGACAACGGAGAGTCTAACGCCAAGGCGACAGCAAAAGGCAGGGTTGGCAAATTATCGTGAATACCTAACGCAAGATGTTGATTCAATGATGTTTACAACGGCTACAGTCAACGAAGATGCCTCAGCACGTGCCGCACTGAGACCCTTTGAGCAGCAGAAATTGAGCGGCTCAACAAATGGCTACCGAGTAGGTGTCTACTTCGACAATAGCGCACAGGCACGTAGTGGCGCACTCGATGTTATGCAGCGTTGCGACTCGCTGTTGCGAGATATTCCAGCCACGATGAGCTACGCTAACCCCTACTTCAAGGTGAGTGTCGGCTACTGCACAACCGAGGAGGAGGCGGTGATGATGCTGCACCGTGTACAGCGCTACTTCCCCAAGGCTTACCTTATGCGTGAGGCGATCAGTGTCGAAGATATTGTTGCCGCACGGGCGCTGGAGGTGGGCTTGGTGGCTGAGTAAGACTGAGTAGGGCTGAGTAGGGCTGAGTAGGGCTTGTTACCCAGAATTACTCAGTCTTACCCAGCCCTACTCAGCCCTACTCAGCCCTACTCAGCCCTACTCAGTCTTACCCAGCAAGCCAAAGCTAAAAGGGAGCTAGCTCCCCCCCCCGCCGCCGCCTACCTGCTTCTTAGGAAGCACTCGATAGTGTTCTCCATCAAGCAGCAAATAGTCATCGGGCCAACACCGCCTGGCACAGGTGTAATGACACTCGCCTTAGGCTCGATAGCGGCGTAGTCCACATCGCCACAGAGCTTATTAGTCTCGGGGTCACGGTTCACACCCACATCAATCACAACAGCCCCATCGCTAACCATATCGGCAGTGAGGAATTTTGGGCGACCAATCGCCACGATGAGGATCTCAGCGCCACGTGTCACCTCCGCCAAATTCTGTGTGCGTGAGTGTGCCATCGTCACCGTTGCATTCTCATCCAAGAGCAACTTCGAGATGGGCAAACCCACAATATTACTACGCCCCAAGACCACGGCACGCTTGCCCGAGATCTCGACACCAGCCCTCTTCAGCATCTTAATTATACCCTTTGGAGTACAAGGAAGGGTGCATTCGGTCTTTTGCCACAGCGCCGCAACATTGAGCGGGTGGAATCCGTCCACATCCTTTGCCTTCGAGATCGTCTCGATCACAAGGTCAGTGTTGATATGCTTCGGCAGCGGCAACTGCACCAATATTCCATCGACTGAATCATCGACATTTAGATCCTGAATCATACCCAACAACTCCGCCTCCGAGATCGTCTCCTCACGCCTGATCGTGGTATTCTTGATACCGACCTCAGCCGATGCCTTAGCCTTACCCGTCACATACGAGACGCTACCAGCATCCTCGCCAACAAGTATCACAACCAAGTGTGGCACACGACCATACTTAGCCTCAAAAGTCGAAACCTCAGCCGCCATCTCCTGCTTAAGCTGTGCCGAGAGCTCCTTTCCGCTTACTACTACTGCCATTCTATCTATTTTTTATTATCGTCCGTCAAGTCGACCACCGCACCAATTAAAGTGCGAGCCATCAATTATCCACGCACCTTGGCTGCGATTATCCACGCACCTTGGCTGCGATTATCCACGCACCTTGGCTGCGATTACCCACGCACCTTGGCTGCGATTACCCACGCACCTTGGCTGCGATCGAGAGCGCTAGGGTGCACATCTCGGTTACCTTTGTCCAGTCGCCTGCTTTGAGTACTGCTGCTGGGAAGAGCTGTGAGCCCATTCCTACGCAATATGCGCCCGCCTTGAACCACGCTGTGAGGTTCTCCTCTGTGGGCTCCACAGCGCCTGTCGCCATTATGTTTGACCACGGTAGTGGTGCCATCACATTCTTCACAAATGATGGGCCGCCTACGTTGCCCGCTGGGAAGACCTTCGTCAAGTCACAACCCAACTCCTGAGCGTAGCCCAACTCCGTAACCGAGCCACAACCCGGTGTGTAGGGCACCAAGTGGCGGTTACACACCTTCGCAACCTCAGCGTTCAAATATGGGCCCACGATGAAGTTTGCGCCATACTGCATATAAAGTGCAGCTGTTGGAGCATCCACGATTGAGCCAATTCCCAAGATCATCTCGGGGCACTCCCTCTCAGCGAACTTAATGAGCTGAATAAAGACCTCAGAGGCGAAATCGCCACGGTTCGTGAACTCGAAAACTCGGATTCCACCATCATAACACGCCTTGAGAACGCTCTTCGCTATCTCTGCATCCTTGTGATAAAATACGGGAACAATGCCCGTTGCAGCGATTGCCGCCATCACCTTTGTCTTACTAAATCTTGCCATCTTTCTATTTGGTTTTTAGGTTTAGAGGAGTTCAGAACTCCCCTTTATACAATGCCTATTATATCTCGTAATGAGCTGATCCCCAAGCGCTCCATCTCCGCTGGCAACGCCTCAATGATCTCCTTGCAAGCGTATGGATTGCGCAAATTCTCCGAACCAACCTGCACAGCCGTTGCGCCCGCCATCATCATCTCGATCACATCACGTGCCGAGCTTACGCCACCGCAGCCCATCACAGGGATCTTACACGCCTTGCTTACCTGATAGACCATTCTCAACGCCACAGGGAAGACCGCTGGACCTGAGAATCCGCCCATCGTGTTAGCGATCACAGGGCGGCGGCGAACAGTGTCGATGCGCATACCCATCAATGTGTTAATCAAGCAGATACCGTCAGCACCAGCCTCCTCACACGCCTTAGCGATAGCGACAATATCGGTCACATTGGGGCTCAACTTAATGAACACAGGCTTAGTCGTCACCGCCTTTACAGCACGTGTCACCTCAGCCGCTGCCTCGGGTGATGTGCCGAAGCTCATACCGCCACAATGCACATTTGGGCAGCTCACATTCACCTCGATAATCGCCACCTGATCCTGCTTGTCGACCCTCTCGCAACAATATACATACTCATCTACCGAGAAGCCGCTGATATTGGCGATCACACCCTTACGGAAGTAGCTCTTCATCGCTGGCAAGATATTCTTAATCACCTTGTCGACACCAGGGTTTTGCAACCCTACCGAGTTAATCATTCCCCCCTCGCACTCCGCAATACGTGGCGTTGGGTTGCCGTAGCGTGCCTCCTTTGTCGTACCCTTAAACGAGAACGACCCAAGCATATTTATATCATAAAAGTCCTTGAACTCATCGCCATAGCCAAATGTACCGCTCGCTGGAACGATCGGGTTATCCATCTCTAAACCACACAGCGAGACGCTCAAATCATACTCCGCAGCGCCATTCACTACAGCGCCCTCTATACTTGACCCCTTTACCATATAATCTCCTCTCTGTCCAACACAGGACCATCTTTACAGATTCTCTTATATCCATACTTCGTCTTGCAGGTGCAACCCACGCAAGCGCCAAAGCCGCAACCCATTCTCTCCTCGAAGCTAAACTCACCGCCAACATTTGGCGTAGCGTCATAGAGCGCCTTAAGCATCGGGATCGGCCCACAAGAGTAGATAAAATCAAACTCCAACTCGCCAAGCGCTGCCGTAACAAAGCCCTGCTTGCCCATCGATCCATCCACCGTAGTCACCACAACACGAACACCCAACGCCTCGAACCTCTCAACCATAAATGCCTCCGTAGAGCTATTGAACCCCAACACAACCGTTGGGACTTTGCCCTGCGCAACAAGCACCTTGCAGAGGTTATAGAGCGGCGGAATACCGACACCACCGCCAACAAGTAGCGGACGGTGATAGCGATTTGCCGTTGAGAATCCATTGCCCAAGCCCGTCAAGATGTCGAGCTGAGTACCCACCGCCATTCGGCTCATCTTCTCCGTGCCCTCGCCCACTACCTTATATATAATGGTGATCAGCCCATCCTCATAGTCCGACACCGAGATCGGACGGCGCAAGTAACACCCTGCAATCTCGATGTTTATGAATTGACCCGAGGCTGTGATGTATTGCGTATCACCCTCCAATTTCATTTCGTAGATAGTGTCGGTGAGCGCCACATTGGAGCTCACACGATAGCTACCTCTCTTATATTGACTCGTCATAAGCTGCTGATTATTAGATCCTTGCATCGATAGTCGACACACCGAATGTAATCTCCTCCAACACATCCAACAGAACCTTCACCGTCTCCAACGATGTAAAGACCGTCACCGAGTTCTCCACCGCTGCACGGCGGATCTCATAACCATCCAGACGTGCATTGACCTGATTGATGTCGTTCGTATTGATGATGTAGTTTACGTGACCCTTTCTTAGGCTCTCGATAATCTCGGTGCTGCTTGATGAGATCTTCTGGCGCACACGTGTTCTGATGCCGTGGTTACGCAGGAACTCAGCCGTGCCGCTTGTCGCCTCGATGTTGAAACCAAGGTCGTAGAACCTCTTCACTAGTGGCAACGCTGCTGGTTTATCATCATCGGCAATTGTCACCAATATTGTTCCATAGTTCGCCACAGCCATTCCTGACGACTGCAACGCCTTATAGAGCGCACGTGTCAAGCGGTTGTCATAACCAATAGCCTCACCTGTAGACTTCATCTCGGGCGACAAGTATGACTCCATACCTCGGATCTTAGCGAACGAGAACGCTGGAGCCTTAACGAACCACCTCTTTCTCTCACGACCGATCACCTCAGTGATGCCCTGATTGCGCAGTGTGCGACCCAAGATCACCTGTGTAGCGATGTCCGCCATCTGCACACCTGTCGACTTCGACAAGAATGGAACGGTACGTGACGAGCGAGGGTTCACCTCGATTACATAGACCTCCTCCTTGCTATCCAAGATGAACTGGATGTTATATAGACCGATGATTCCGATCCTTAGACCCAACGCCTTAGTGTACTCAATGATCTTATCCTTAACAGCTTGGCTCACCGAGAATGTTGGATATACAGAGATCGAGTCTCCCGAGTGGATACCCGTCTTTTCAACGTGCTCCATAATTCCCGGAATATATACATCCACACCGTCACAGATCGCATCAACCTCCAACTCCTTACCCATAATGTAGCGGTCAACCAACACAGGCGACTCTACATTCACCTCAACAGCCGTCTGCAAGTAGTGACGCAAACGCTCCTCGTTGCTCACAATCTGCATCGCACGACCACCCAACACATAACTTGGGCGAACCAACACTGGGTAACCAATGCGCTCAGCCGCTGCAACACCAGCCTCGATGTTAGTAACCGCCTCAGCCTCAGGCTGTGGGATTCCCAACTCCTCCATAATCTTCTCGAAGCAGCCTCTATCCTCAGCGTTGCGGATAGCCTCAACACCTGTTCCGATGATCGGCACACCCAACTTAGCCAATGGCTCAGCGAGGTTGATAGCCGTCTGACCACCCAACGACACGATCACACCCTTAGGCTTCTCGAAGTCGAGGATATTCATCACATCCTCCACCATCAACGGCTCGAAGTAGAGCTTATCTGATGTTGTGTAGTCTGTAGAGACCGTCTCAGGGTTATTATTGATGATGATCGCCTCATAACCAGCCTCACGAATCGACCAGATAGCGTGAACCGTAGAGTAGTCAAACTCCACACCCTGACCGATACGAATTGGACCTGAGCCCAATACGACGATCTTCTCACGGCTGCTCACAATCGACTCATTCTCAGTCTCATACGTTGAGTAGAAGTAAGGTACATAAGAGCTAAACTCCGAGGCGCAAGTATCGATCATCTTAAAGACGGGATAGATACCCAACTCCTTACGAAGGTGATACATATCCGCCTCGCTCTTGCCCCAAAGCTGCCCGATATACTTATCCGAGAAGCCCATCTTCTTAGCGTCACGCAGTGTCTCCACGTCACCGATCTTCTCCGCTACAACCTTTTCAAACTCAACGATGTTGCGGAACTTCTCCAAGAAGAACATATCGATCTTAGATGAGTTATAGATCAGACCCAAATCGATACCCGAGCGGATCAACTGACCCACAGCGAACAATCTGTCGTCCGTTCCCTCCTTTATATACTGCAACATATCGTCCGTAGACATTCTGTCGAACTTGCGGTGATAGAGGTGGCAAACGCCTGTCTCCAATGAGCGGATCGCCTTCAACAGCGACTCCTCCATCGTGCGACCTACAGCCATCACCTCACCCGTAGCCTTCATCTGAGTGCCCAAGCTATTCGACACGTCTGTGAACTTATCGAATGGGAAACGTGCGATCTTAGTCACCACGTAATCCAACGCTGGCTCAAACGATGCAGGTGTATTTGCGATACGGATCTCGTGAAGGTGCATACCTACAGCGATCTTCGCACTAACCCGTGCGATTGGATAACCTGTAGCCTTCGATGCCAAAGCTGACGATCGTGAGACACGAGGGTTAACCTCGATCAGATAGTACTGGAACGACAATGGATCGAGTGCAAACTGCACATTACAACCACCCTCGATCTTCAACTCCCTAATCAACTTCAACGATGAGTCACGCAACATCTGATACTCCTTATTTGTCAAGGTCTGTGATGGAGCGACAACCACCGAGTCACCTGTGTGGACACCCACGGGGTCGATGTTCTCCATATTACAGACGGCAATCGCTGTATCGTTTGCATCACGCATCACCTCATACTCAATCTCCTTATAACCCTTGATCGACTTCTCGACCAAGACTTGACTCACGGGCGAGAGAGCCAACGCCGTGCGCATCATCTCACGCATCTGAGCCTCATCATCCGCAAAGCCACCACCTGTTCCACCCAACGTAAAGGCAGGGCGCAACACAACGGGGTAACCAATACGTGATGCAGCAGCCAATCCCTCCTCGATAGTCGTTGTGATCTCCGAAGGCAATACAGGCTCGCCCAATCGCTCACACAGATCCTTGAAGAGCTCACGATCCTCCGCCATCTCGATACTCTCGAATGATGTTCCGAGGATCTCAACCTGACACTCCTCCAACACACCCTTCTTAGCCAACTGAACAGCCAAGTTAAGACCCGTCTGACCACCCAATCCAGGGATCACAGCATCGGGGCGCTCGTAGCGAATGATCTTCGCCACGTACTCCAATGTGAGAGGCTCCATATAGACCTTATCGGCAATATGGGTATCTGTCATAATTGTCGCAGGGTTCGAGTTGACGAGGACTACCTCATAGCCCTCCTCCTTAAGCGCCAAGCACGCCTGTGTTCCTGAGTAGTCGAACTCAGCTGCCTGACCAATAACGATCGGACCTGAGCCGATCACCATCACTTTTTTAATATCTGTACGTTTAGGCATTTTTGTGCTCCTCCATCATTTTAATAAACTTATCGAAAAGGTATGTGCTATCGTTTGGACCTGGTGCACTCTCAGGGTGATACTGAACCGAGAATACTCGCTCCTCACGGCACTCCACGCCCTCTGAGGTGTTGTCCAACACGTTGTAGTGTGTCGACACCAACTTCGTTGTCTTGAGCGAATCGGTCTCCACGGCGTAGCTATGGTTCTGACTTGTGATCTCCACCTTGCCTGTCTCCAAACACAACACGGGGTGGTTGCCGCCTCTGTGTCCGAACTTCATCTTGAAGGTCTTTGCGCCATACGCCAATGAGATCATCTGGTGACCCATACATATTCCGAAGATCGGTAGCTTGCCCCTCATCTGCTTCACTAGCTCGATTACGGGTGTCACATTCTCGGGATCGCCTGGTCCATTCGACAAGAACACGCCGTCTGGTTTCAGCGCCAAGATCTCCTCCAACGTTGTGTTGTAAGGGACAACCGTTACGTTACAACCCTTCTGATTGAGGCAGCGGATGATGTTGTGCTTGATACCGCAGTCGATCGCCACAACGTCATATTGGTGGTTTGCTGTACGTGAGAACCAACGCTTCTTACAACTTACACGAGCAACCATATCCGTAGGGATTGGGGTTGACTTCATCTTCGCCAACGCCTCCTCGACGGTTGTGTCGATGCCTGTGATCATCACTCGCTGTGAACCCTCGTCACGGATGATACGTGTCAATTGACGTGTGTCGACACCCTCGATCGCAGGGATTGAGTGCTCCTCCAACACCTCATTGAGGGTCTTGGTGTAACGGAAGTTCGAGGGGCTGTCGTTGTACTCCCTCACGATCATACCGCTGATGGTCGGGAACTTCGTCTCGTAATCCTCCTCGGCAGTACCGTAATTACCGATTAGCGGATAGGTCATAACCACCGCCTGATCTGTGTATGATGGGTCGGAGAGGATCTCCTGATAGCCCACCATCGAGGTGTTGAACACAATCTCACACACTACATCGAGATCAGCACCGAATCCATAACCATAGAATTCACGCCCGTTCTCAAGGACAATTTTTTTGTTGTAAGGTCTCATCTGTTAATATATATTTTTTTATTTATTTTTTTTCTCTTCTTCTTCTCTTTCTCTCCCCAGCCCTACTCAGTCTTACTCAGCCCTACTCAGTCTTACTCAGCCCTACTCAGCCCTACTCAGTCTTACTCAGCCTTACTCAGCCC
>JBCQUE010000054.1:0-14991 GCA_047174325.1 Rikenellaceae bacterium
ACGTATCACAGAGGTTGCTGCGCCACGTGTCGAGCTCAGCCCCGAGAGTTATGACATCAATGAATTGCCGAGGGTTGGCGAGAGTGATGAGCGTGATGCAGGTCGTGAGGATGGAGTGAATGGTGAGAGCGATGCAGGTCGTGAGGGTGGAGTGAATGGTGAGAGCGATGCAAGTCGTGAGGGTGGAGTGAATGGTGAGAGCGATGCAGGTCGTGAGGGTGGAGTGAATGGAGCAGCGGAGGTGATCACCCCCAGCCTCTTTTATGATCGGTTTCTAACCTCACTCATCGAGCACTACAGAGGGTCGGTGCGCCTCACAACGCTCCACGCTCTGCACTTTGTGGTGAGCAACAATCAGACCGCCGCCTCACGACTGCTTAAACTCTATGGCGTTGGGGCATCGATGTTGGAGTATGAGATTACGCAATACAACCCCAATGGAGGCTTTGTGCCGCTGTTGAGCCTCGGCATCAGGCGGGACTCTAATCAACCCGACAAAGCTAATCAACCCGACAAAGCTAATCAACCCGACAAAGCTGATCAACCAGATAAAGCTGATCAACCCGACAAAGCTGATCAACACGATAAAACCAACCAACCTAACCGACCAAACCAATCTGCGAAAGGGGAGTTGGCGAGACCTCGACAGAGAGTTAAGCCACACCCTCTTTCTAAGTTCGGTACGGATCTTACTCAGTTGGCTCGTGATGGCGCAATTGATCCTGTCGTGGGACGAGAGCGTGAGACGGAGCGTGTGGTGGAGATTCTTTCACGCCGCAAGAAGAATAACCCTGTGTTGGTTGGTGAGGCTGGGGTGGGTAAGAGCGCCATTGTCGAGGGGCTTGCGCTGAGGATTGCGGCTGGTGATGTTCCCCATACAATACGTGACAAACACCTCTTCTCGATCGACATCTCGGCGCTCGTTGCAGGGACAAAGTTTCGGGGTGACTTCGAGCAGCGTATTTATGAGCTGCTCACAGCGCTGAAGCAATCGGGCGACACAATTATCTTCATCGACGAGATACACACAATCGTTGGAGCAGGGTCGACACAGGGCAGCCTCGACACGGCAAATATACTCAAGCCAGCCTTGGCTCGTGGCGAGATTCAGACCATTGGCGCAACGACATTTGATGAGTACCGCAACACAATCGAGTCCGATTCAGCACTCGACAGGAGGCTGCAAAAGGTCGTTGTGGAGCCAACATCAGAGGAGCAGAGCATCGAGATATTGATCAACATCGCTCCGAGTTATGAGGCGCACCATCGTGTGATCTACTCCGAGGAGGCGATTGCAGCGTGTGTTGAGTTGTCGGCTCGCTACATCACCAATCGTTATTTGCCTGACAAGGCTATCGATTTGATGGATGAGGCTGGTGCACACAGCTCGATTGGAGAGATAGCGGAGAGTGCACCAAGGGTCGTTCAGCGCACGGACATAGAGCGTATCATCACCGCACAAACAGGCATAGATGTCGAGGCGCTAACTAAGAATGAGAGAGAGCGGCTGCAGCGAATGGAGGCGGTGTTGAATAGTCGTGTTGTGGGGCAACGTGGCGCTGTGAGTAAGCTTTCACGCACGATACGCCGCTCACGAGCAGGTTTGGCGGATGAGAATAGGCCCATTGGTGTCTTTATGTTTGTGGGGGCAACAGGGGTGGGTAAGACCCACTTGGCTAAAGAGCTTTCAAAGTGGATGTTTGGCACAAAACGGTCGTTGATACGCCTCGATATGAGTGAGTATGGCGAGAGCCACAACGCCTCTCGATTGATCGGTTCGCCACCTGGATACGTTGGTTATGGCGAGGGTGGTGAGCTCTCGGAGGCGGTGCGGCGTAATCCATATTCGGTGGTGCTGCTCGATGAGATTGAAAAGGCACACCCCGACATATATAATGTGATGCTGCAGATATTTGATGAGGGTCAACTAACCGATGGGTCGGGGCGCAAGATCGATTTTCGCAACACCATAATTATAATGACATCAAACGTTGGCTCCGCTGAGGCGGTTCGTCGCCCCTTGGCGATTGGTTACGACACGAACTCTAAACAGAGGGCTCATCGAGAGTCGGCGGCGGAGAGCTATCGGGCGGCTATGGAGCGGCGATTTGCACCCGAGTTTATCAATCGAATAGATGAGGTGTTGATGTTTGGGGCGCTGCAACAGGATGATATTGAGAAGATTGTATCGCTGGAGTTGGAGCGGATATTTGAGCGCACAAGATCGAGAGGTTATGATGTGAGGATCACACGAGCGGCTCGCAAGACATTGGCAGCGAGAGGCTACGAATCGAAGTATGGCGCTAGGGCGCTGCGACGAACGCTGCAGGAGATGGTTGAAGAGCCTCTCTCGGAGCTCATCATCGATGGGCGACTTAAGCAGGGCGACAGCGTGGTGATCGAGCGAGAGCGGGGCGGTGCAGCTGTCAAACTTAGACACGGTTAGGGGCTAGGGGTTAGGGGTTAGGGGTTAGGGGTTAGGGGTTAGGGGTTAGGGGTTAGGGGTTAGGGGTTGCTTGTATGAGCTGAGAATTACTGAGTAGGGCTGAGTAGGGCTGAGTAGGGCTGAGTTATTCCGGGAGCAATCGTTAGATGAGGTTTTTTTGCTAATTTGCTGAAAGAATTTGTTTCTTCAGATAATTTGGCTAACTTTGTAACAACAGCAACTCATAACTCATAACTATGAAAACTACATATATTTTTTTGAGCGATTCGGTCGAGGAGATCGAGGCTTTGGCGGCGATCGATATTCTTCGGCGAGCTCAGGTGCCGATCATCAGCGTATCGATGAATGAGACCTTGACTGTGTTGTCCTCGCACGGTGTAACTATCGCTGCCGACGTGCTCTTTGCGGAGTGTGATTTTAGTGATGCAGACTATCTGATTTTGCCGGGCGGATCAACTCGCCTCAATGATTATGATGAGCTCAAATCGCTATTGGTTGCACATAATCAGCGTGGCGGTCGATTGGCGGCAATCTGTGCAGCGCCGATGGTTTTGGGTGGCTTAGGACTGCTCGATGGAAAGAGAGCTACTTGTTATCCAGGCTTTGAAGGGATGCTTGGCTCGGCTACATTTGTGGCTGAGCCTGTCGTTGTGGATGGCTCAACAATCACAGCCAATGGAGCAGGATCAGCGATGGCGTTTGGCTACGCACTAGTCGAGCAGATCTGTGGCGAACAGAGGTCTGTAGAGATCCAACAGCAGATGATGTTCAAATAGTTATCCGCTCGATTGCAGCTGATGCTGTGATGAGAATTTCAGGTGTCATTCACCGCTCGATTTTGGGCGTTGAGTGACACCTTTTCTGTTGTGCTTTGTCGTTCACCACTAAATTTTGTTGTTCACCACTAATCGTTTTATATCTCATAAATAATTATTATATTTGTGTGGTTGAAAACGAACTAACAAAAACTAAATAATTAAACAAAAAATGAGAGTATTAAAATTATTGGGATGCGCGTCACTCTTAGCGGCATCAGTTGTGGCGACCTCTTGTAGCGACACTGCTAATGGCGGCAAAAAAGCGAGAGCGATTAACTACAAAACGATGAATGTAACAGAGGGTGTGAGTAGAGTGAAGAGTGACTACGCCGCATCGATCAGAGGTGAGCAATTTGTCGATATTCGTCCACAGGTATCGGGCGAGATCACAAAGATCTTGATTGAGGAGGGTGCAGCGGTGAAGCGTGGAGAGAAGCTATTCATCATCGATCAAGTCCCCTATCAAGCAGCGTTGGATGTAGCCGTGGCGAATGTAAAGAGCGCTGAGGCGAAGGTTGCAACAGCTGAACTTAATGCAAAGAGCTGCCGTGAACTACTTAAGGAGCAGATAATCTCGGAGAATGAGCAGCTCATAGCGGAGAACGCACTAGCGGAGGCAAAGTCAGCGTTGGCGCTCTCTAAGGCTCAGGAGCAGAGTGCTCGCAACGATTTGTCGTACACCGTGATTACAAGCCCTGTGGATGGTGTGGCGAGTATGATCCCGTACCGAGTTGGTGCGTTGGTGAGCTCATCAATCACAGATCCATTGGTGAGTGTTTCAAATAATGACAATATGTATGTTTACTTCTCGATGTCGGAGTCTCAACTGCTTACACTCACTCGCAAGATGGGTTCAACAGAGAAACTTATCGAGAGTATGAGTAACCTTGAGCTGGTGTTGAACGATGGTGTAAGTTATTCGCACCGTGGTGCAGTCGATGCAATTAGCGGAACGATCAACCGCACAACGGGAACAGTATCGGTGAGAGCGAAGTTTGATAATCCAGAGCAGATGTTGCGTGATGGCGGTAGCGGTCGTGTGGTGATCGAGACAGCTTATGACAACTACATCGTGATCCCTAAGATCGCAACTTTTGAGCTGCAGAATAAGATCTTTGTCTATAGAGTTATCGATGGCAAGGCTCAGTCGTCTCAGATCACGGTTTTGCCTGTGAATAACGGTGTGGAGTATATCGTCACTTCGGGAGTTAAGGTTGGCGATGTAATCATCGCTGAGGGTGCTGGTTTGATCCGTGAGGGTACACAGATCACAGCTCCAGCCTCAGGTGCAAAGGGTGCCTCGGGCGCTGATAGCGCAAAGGGTGCCTCGGGCGCTGATAGCGCAAAGGGTGCAAAAGGCGCTGATGGTGCAAAGGGTGCAAAAGGCGCTGATGGTGCAAAGGGCGCTGAGAAGAAGTAGTGGGCAAGATTATCAAATTCGCAATTTACGCAGATTAGATTATGGATATAAAAAGATTTATAGATAGACCGATCCTTGCGGGAGTGATGTCGGTTATGATTATGGTGGTCGGCATCATCGGTTTCATTATGTTGCCTGTGGAGCAGTTCCCCGAGATCGCACCACCAACGATTGCTGTCTCGGCAACGTACTCGGGCGCTAGTGCACAGACTGTGCAGAAGAGTGTCGTGGTGCCGCTGGAGGAGGCGATCAATGGAGTGGAGAATATGTTGTATATGACCTCATCGGCGAGTAGCACAGGTACAGCAAGTGTCGTTATCTATTTCCGTCAGGGTGCAAACCCCGATATGGCGATGGTCAACGTTCAAAATGCAGTGGCTACGGCTGAATCGCTGCTCCCTGCTGAGGTTACTAAATCGGGTGTGAGGGTCTACAAACGACAGCCCGCCAACCTCAAGATCTTTGCACTGTATAGTCCCGACAATAGTTTTGATGATGTCTTTATCACCAACTATATGAAGATCAACGTTGAGCCTCGTTTGGCTCGTGTTACGGGAGTGGGTGAGGTGAATGTGATGGGCGCTGAGTATGCAATGCGTATTTGGCTCGACCCTCAGAAGATGGCGCAATTTGATTTGATGCCGTCAGATATTTCAACGGTATTGAGCGAGCAAAATATCGAGTCATCGACAGGAACATTGGGTGCTGAATCAAATAACGCTTTCCAGATCGACCTACGCTACTCGGGACGATATGAGGATGAGGAGGATTTTCGCAACTTGGTCATCAAGTCAACCGCCGATGGCGAGGTGCTCTATCTACGTGACGTGGCGACTATCGAGATGGGACCCCAAAACTACAACTACATCAGTGGTGTGAATGGTGTCTATGGTCGTACCTGTATGATCTCTCAAACGGCTGGATCGAACGCTAATGAGGTTATCATCGGTGTGAATAAGGAGTTGGAGGAGATCAGTAAAGATCTGCCAAATGGATTGGTGTTGGCCGATTTGATGAATACGAAGGACTTCCTCGATGCCTCATTTAGCAATGTCTATTGGACACTTATCGAGGCGGTGCTATTGGTTATTTTGGTGGTCTATGTCTTCCTGCAAAATATGCGTTCGACAATCGTCCCTACGGCAGCTATTGTGGTGTCGCTCATCGGTACTTTTGCCTTTATATATGCGATGGGCTTTAGCCTTAACCTCCTTACACTTTTTGCGTTGGTGCTGGTTATCGGAACGGTGGTGGATGATGCGATCGTTGTGGTGGAGGCTGTGCAGAGTAAGTTTGACGGTGGCGAGAGGTCACCTTATAAGGCAACGATCTATGCGATGCGTGAGATCACTTCGGCGCTTATCACCACTACTGTTGTATTTATGGCGGTATTTATCCCTGTCTGCTTTATGGGCGGTACGACGGGTAAGTTCTACACTCAGTTTGGACTCACGATGGCGGTGGCGGTGGCGATCTCGACATTCAACGCTATGACGTTGAGCCCTGCACTTTGCGCCTTGATTATGACACCCCACCGTGATGTGGAGGGGGGCGAGAAGGCTAGTTTCTCTAGTCGCTTCCACTTTGCGTTTAACGCTGGGTTTGATCGTCTTGTGAATCGCTATCAGAAGAGTGCATCATTCTTTTTGCGCCACAAACTCACCGCTACGGTGATGGTGCTTGCCGCTTGCGGAGGGTTGTATTATATGATGGGAATCACCAAGACGGCTCTTGTTCCAAACGAAGATATGGGAACGCTATTCTTGAATGTGCAGACCGCCCCAGGATATAGCCAATCGGAGACACATAAGGTGATGCAGGAGCTCGAAAAGAGAGTCTCGTCGGTCGAGGAGATTAAGATATTCTCGATGATTACGGGTAGCAACAGAACAGGAGGTAGCGGATCGAATGCAGGTATGTTTATCATTCGTCTTACGGATTGGGCGGAGCGTCCAGATGTCGAGACACAGGGTATCGAGGCGGTGGTAAAAAAACTTTATGCTGTGATTTCGGATGTGTCGGCTGCCGATGTGATGATAATCACACCGCCAATGATCACAGGATATGGAGCGAGCAACGGTTTTGAGCTCAATATTCAGGATAAGAAGGGTGGTAGTATTGAGGATTTGGAGCGCTACACACAGGAGTTTATTCGTAAATTGAGCCAACGTGAGGAGGTCTCTCGTGCACAGACCTCGTTCAACACAAAGTATCCACAATATCTGTTGGAGGTGGATGCTGCACTCTGTCTCAAAAATGGGGTGTCGCCTAGCGATGTGTTGTCGACTATCTCGGGATATGTAGGTAGCTCATACGCCTCGAATCTTAATAAGTACTCAAAGCTCTATCGTGTGATTCTTCAAGCACCAACGGAGCAGCGACTAGACCTAGAGTCGTTGGAGAGTATGTTTGTGCGTAGCAGTAGCGGCGAGATGTCGCCCGTGACACAATATATTAATGTAGAGAAGGTCTATGGAGCTCAGAATCTTAGCCGCTTTAACCTCTTTCCATCGATCTCAGTCAATGGAACACCAGCCGATGGTTATAGCTCGGGTCAGGCGATCAACGCTGTGAGAGAGGTTGCTGCCGAGGTGTTGCCGATCGGTTATGGATATGAGTTTGGCGGAATGTCTCGTGAGGAGTCATCGACTTCGAACTACTCGACGATCATCATCTTTGCGATCTGTATCCTCTTTGTGTACCTCATTTTGTGTGCGCTTTATGAGAGTGTTTTCATTCCGTTTGCGGTGATCTTCTCTGTACCGTTTGGTCTGTTGGGAAGCTTCTTGTTTGCATATCTGTTTGGTATCTCAAACGATATTTATATGCAGACGGGTCTGATTATGCTCATCGGTCTTTTGGCAAAGACAGCGATCCTGCTTACGGAGTACGCCTCGGAGCGAAGGGCGCAGGGAATGTCGATCGTGGATGCTGCATTGACCGCTGCTAAGGTGCGTTTGCGCCCGATCTTGATGACTACGTTGACGCTTATCTTCGGTATGTTGCCACTGGTCTTTGCAACGGGTGTTGGAGCGAACGGAAACATCTCGTTGGGTGTTGGTGTTGTGGGCGGAATGTTGGTCGGAACGGTGGCTTTGATCTTTATCGTGCCTTCGCTGTTTATGATCTTCCAAGCTCTTGAGGAGCGAATTATGCCTAAGCGTGTTTTGCCAAAGATTGAGGATTAAGAGTTGATAAAAGAGCGTGAGTTTGATAGTTGTCAAACTCACGCTAAAAGAGTATGAATAATATGAAAAACATAACAAAAATATTGGGCGCAACGCTTATTTGCTCGGCTCTATGCAGTGGCTGTGGTCTCTACACTAAGTATCAGCGACCCGAGGTGATCGATGGAGCGGAGAGCTCAGCAACAGCTGCAAAGCTCTATGATACCTCTGTGGCTCAGAGTGTCAAGGGTGGCGAGAGCATTGCAACGATGGGGTGGCGAGAGCTCTTCACAGACGGCAACCTGCAGCAGCTCATCGAGTTGGGCGTGAAGAATAACACCGATCTTAATGTGGCGAGGCTCAATGTGGAGCAGGCAAATGTAGCTCTTCGCACGGCACGCTTGGCATACCTTCCATCGTTGTCGTTGGATGGCAACGGACGTGTATATAACTATCGAGAGGCGACATATAAGACTTATGAGATCGCTGCCACGGCAAGTTGGCAAATAGATATTTTCGGCAAGGTGCGCAATGAGAAGGAGCAGAGTAGGGCGGCAGCGGAGCAGACGGTTGCCTACAGGCAAGCTATTGAGACTGAACTAATTGCATCGGTTGCAAATAGTTATTACACGCTTTTGATGCTCGATGAGCAGTTAGATATTAGCCGCCGCACTGCAAAGAATTGGGACGATAATCTCCGTGTGATGGAGGCGCTAAAGCGTGCAGGACGTGTGAATGAGACGGCTGTATTGCAGACAGCATCGAGCCGCACAGCGCTATCGAGAAGCATCGTGTCGATCGAGGCACAGATCGAACAGATGGAGTTGAGCCTATCGACAACGTTGGGCGTAGCGCCTCAACAGATAAAGCGTGGAGAGTTCGTAGCTCCTGCTTTGCCTCAAAAGGTCTCTATCGGATTGCCTCTTGAGTTATTGAATAATCGCCCCGATGTGAGGGCTGCGGAGTACAACCTCTCGAAGATGTTCTATGCAACTGCTGTGGCTCGCTCGTCGATGTATCCAACGATTGTGTTGAGTGGCGGTGCAGGTTTCACCAATAGCTCAGGTGCGATTATGAACCCTGGCGATATGCTTTATGAGGTGTTGGGATCGCTCACTCAGCCGCTCTTTAACAGGGGTGCGTTGAAGGGTCAATTGGAGATCTCTAAATCACAACAGGAGCAGGCGTTGTTGGAGTTCAAACAGGCGCTGTTGGATGCAGGTAACGAGGTGAACCAAGCGTTGGTGGAGCTGAATAGTTCAAAGGAGCAGCTGAAGTATGATAAGGAGCAGATGGCGATTTTGGAGCGTGCAGTGAGGGGTACAGAGCTGTTGATGCGCAACGGAAGTGCAAACTACCTAGAGGTCTTGACAGCGCAAATTTCGCTGCTGCAATCTGAGTTGAACGCAACATCAAACAAATTTGGCGAGGTACAAAGCGTGATAAACCTATACAAATCGCTCGGCGGCGGAGCATCGAAGTAGAGCCGTCTGTAAATAAGTAGATGTAGATTATAATAGCCCGATTAACGTAGTGTTAATCGGGCTATTATGATAAATGAGAGTGGTTGCTACTTTCGGTAGAGTTCGATCATCGATACTCCCCAGTTGCCGCTGAACTCCAACTCTAGGCAATTATCTTCGCCTACTCTCGCCTCGAATGTGCGGCTTGTCGGTTGGTTCTCCTTGAATAGCTCATTGTCGATCACCGTATTGCCGTTCGATTTGAGCGTGAATTGAATATCGGGTGCTGGGTTATAAGCGTAGGTGAAGCGAATCGTTCCTGTGTAGACCGTTACATCATAACGCCCCTCCAACATCTTCATCGAGAATAGAGTTGGTTTGCGCCCCATAATCATATCTCGCTGCCAATGTGGGAATACTCTCGTGCTCTCGTTGTGTGTCGAGCGAATATTCTTCAGATCATCTGCTCGCCAGCCGTGAGTGTTGATCCTTGGGTCATACACATCTTTGATGGTTACGGGCGTGAAACCCCACACTGCTGGCGCTCCATATTGCGAGAATAGATACTTCGTATAGATCAGTGGCTCGGGGTTTGGATATGGTTCGATTGCGCCCTGCTCAGCGGTAAGTACAGGTGGCGATAGCGGCTTTGTTGGTCGATACTCCACAATGTTGTTATAACTCTCTGCGGCAGCCAATATCGAGCGATCCAGAGCAACCTCAGCCTCTCTGTTGGTGGCGATGACAACTCTATCCACTCCAATATTTGCATCCATTTGATAGAGTTTTAGCGTGTGTAACCCAGCCTTGTCGACCTTGATCGTGAAGGGTATTCGCTCCATCTGCATCATAACGTTGGTGTGCCACTGACGAGACTCCTTTTCGCCATTCTGCATACGTGTCGTGAGGAATTGACCCTTGTGGCGCACACCCTGCAAGAGCTGTGGTTTCTCATCGTTTAGCCCCAAAGCGAGCTCACAACTTCGATCCTTACCCTCGTTAAGTGTCGGCACTCTGTAGAGCATACCTCTAAACTCGCCAACCGAGCTGAAGTAGATGTCGTACTCCAGACAAGCAGCGCTCTCTACAACACTCTCCAACTCAACCTTGGCTGGTGTGCGGCGCTCGCTGCTCTTGGTGAACATCGATGAGCCAACGTAACCATAATCGCCATACTCACGCCACTCCACCGAGCTATTTGCGCCTCGACCGCCACGGCTACGTGTGAAGTGTTCAGCCTCCAACGAGACGAAACCACAACCCTCGACAAAGCTCCTCGGAGCGATATTTGTGTCAAACTTCTCAGCCTCCACCTCAAAACTCTTTGAGAAACCATCGCCACCCGTGATGGTGATCGTTGCTCGCTGCTTAGCTTGGGTGAGCTTGCTGTAATCGACCTCAGCGAAGATCCTCTCCTCGATCTCAACACTGCCGCTCTGTTTGCTCAGTTTTACCCACGGCTCGCTTGCTGCTGCACTCCAGCGTTGCGCTGTCAATCCACGTGTAAATATATCGATGAATCGAGTGTTCTGCTCAAGTGATGAGAATCGCAACGAGACACGCTCCGTGCCGAGCTGTTGCCCCTCCGATACCGCACCGATACTCTCCACAGCCTGCTCTGTGAATCGCTCCGAGAAGATAAACTTCTTAGGGATGCCCGCAATATCATAGACCCTCTCGGTGATGTTGTAGTCACCGTATGGATCCATTATGCCTCGCCATTTACCCCTCGTGAGGTGATTGTTGTAGTAATCAAGATCAGCATCAATCTGCTCCTCGGCACGTAGCGAGAGAGCCTTATATGCAGCCGCTGAACGGAAACGACCCTGCTCCGCATAGTGATAATTGCGCTGATAATAATAGCTCTTCTCAGCCATCATACGTCCCGCACGAATAGGGTAGTAAAGGGTGTGATAAAATGGTGCTCGGCTGCTCTCATCCATTGCGTCATAGATCGCCTTAGCCTCGCTCTCCAGAGCCTTGTAGCTCTCGATTATTCGGAGCACCTCATCGCCAAAATCGAAGTGTGAGTAGTAACGGAAGAGGCTCTTTTTGTAGAAATCAACACTCCAAAATGAGCTCATAAACTCAGGCTTCTGACTGCACGCAAGCTGCTGCAGCTTAGTGAGTAATTCAGCGCTCTTTTGAGCCGTTGTTTGATCCACTCCATAAGCTGTAGTCATCACCTCCTCCATATATTGCTTAGTCGGTTTCTCATAAGCTGCATCAAGATCCCACGCCGTCTCCATAAAGTACTTCAGCCCAAACTCCGTTGGTTTGATGTCACCAACGTTGACGATCCAAAACTTCGTAGAGCCCTCATCATAGACCTTGCGCAACTGCTCACGAACCGTTGTAAGAGGGATCAACGACAACCAATCATAAGGACTAGGGTAGCCCTGATAGGCGAGGTGATAATAGATTCCATTGCCGCCCATTCGCTTCAAATCTCGCTCGTTAGGTGATTGTCGAACGTAGCCGTAGTTATCCTCTGTAGCGACAAGGATCACATCCTCGGGAATATCCAACCCCTTACACTTCTCCTTGCCGTTTTTGCTCTCACCGTTGTAAAGTTCGCCCGTCTCTTCGTAGGGGACAAATATCTGAGGCACAGCATCCTCTGCTCCGAATGTATTCTTGATCATCTCTCGCTGGTGCGAAATCACCGTTTGCAACATCTTCACCCTGTTCTCTAGGCTCTTATCCTTCATTCCTGCGGTGAGCATTGGCGAGTCGTGTACGCCACGAATACCGAGTGTGTAGATCATATTGAAGTTCTTGCTCTCGTCAAGTCGCTCTTGCCAATACGCCTCAATAGCGACTGGGTTGATTGTGTAGTCGAACGACAAGTCGCTGTCGATGTTATACTTTTTGGCGTTAGTCTCTGCCCAGCCGTACCACTCGTCATAATTATTGCGAGCCATATTTTCGCAGTGTGACGTGCCGACATATACACCATACTCCGTTGCGTTGCGTGGGTTTATCGCCACACCATTCTCATCCTTATCTTCGAAGAAGTAGCGACCAGCCTCCATCATCGATGGCCATAGTGCGTTGGCTTTGAGGCGCAACATCAACTCGAACACCTGTTTGTATGTCTCGGGCGTGATACCTCTGTTTTTGCCGTCTGAAGTGGTGTCGCCGCTCCACTTGATCATCGCCTCCTCATCATTTATGAAGATTGCTCGATAGCGCACAGAGGGCTCTTTAGGGGCTCTATAGATGTTGTGTAGGGTTAGTCTCTCCTGTCGTTTAGGTGTTGAATCCAACCACCAATAGAGTGGCGAGACACCCGACAACTCCGAGAGTTCGTAAGCTCCATAGATCGCACCCAAAGCATCACTTCCAGCGATAAGTAGTGCAGAGTTAATCGTCTCGGTAGGGTTCGCAACGGGCTTCATTATGAATGATTCCACCATCTTGTCCATCGCCTTACACTCCGCTATAGAGACAGTCAAACGCTCAATCTCGGGCGTTTTGAGTGTTCCAATGATTATCGCTTGCCCCGAGATAGAGGCTAAATCTGAGCTCACCTTAGGTCGTTTGCCTGTCACCATCTCAAGGTCGCTAGCCACATCATCCACAGCTCTACGGAGCGAATAGGGTTCGCTTTGAGAGACGAATATCGTTGCGACATCCTTGCTATTTGAGACCATAAAATCACCAGCACCAAGCGGTTCTTCGCTCGTGCTGCAGTTTGAAATAGAGAGAGTTGTAACCACAGCTGCAATCATTGCTGTGACTCTCTGCATCGTTTTATTCATAGTTAGTAAAAGTTTATTTAACAACGATAGGTGAATATTTCGGAACAAGCACCTTCATAATGACCCAGCCCAAGATGTAAGCTACTGCACAGATAGAGAAGACGATAAAGTAACCTGCAGGCTTACCCTCAAAACCCATAAAGCGCAACGAGTGAGCCTCAGCATAGGTGAAGAGTTTTCCCGACCCCATATTGATAATAAATGAGCTCAAACCGCCAGCCGTAGTGCCGATGCCGATGATCGTTCCAACCGATGATTTGGGGAACATATCGCTCACCGTAGAGTAGATATTTGCAGCCCACGAACAGTGCGCCGCACCAACGATACCTATAATTAATATAGGACACCAAATACTCACCTCGCCAAGTGGCTGAGCCAAGAGCGCTAAAACTGGGAAGAATGCGAAGATCAACATCGCCTGCATACGTGCCGCATAGGGATCTTTATTTGTGCGGTTCATAATGATCGAGGGGAGCTTACCGCCAACGATCGAGAGCATCGAGATGAGGTAGATAGTGAAGATCGCAACCATACCCATACCGCTGTCCGATGTATAGCCATAGACATCACTGATATAGGCTGGTGTCCAAAACAAGAAGAACCACCACACGCCATCACTCATAAATTTACCCACAATGAACGCCCACGTCTGGCGGAAGGTCAAACACTCCCAAAATGTCAATGTCCGCTCTGTTGTCGTTGCCTCACCCGTTCCACTTGCCTCACTAGTTTCACTTGTCACACTAGTTTCACTTGTCACACTAGTTTCACTTGTCACACTAGTTTCACTTGTCACACTCGCTGTAGTTACCTCCTCAGTCTCATCGAGCGCAATGTACTCTCTCTCGGCACTATCCATACGCCTATTCTCCGAAGGTTTATCATATACAAAGATCCAGAAGCCCATCCATATAAAGCCCAATCCTCCGATCAGCAGAAAAGCCATCTCCCAACCTCCGCCAAAACCGATGCTCTTGAAGTAGCGAGCGATGAGCGGTATCGAGAGTGGAGCAACGAGCGCTCCTACAGATGCTCCTGTGTTGAATATTGCCGTTGCGAATGCTCTATCTCGTTTTGGGAAGTACTCCGCCACAACCTTGATTGCGCTTGGGAAGTTACCCGCCTCACCGATAGCCAAAATCAGACGTGCAGCGATAAATGCGTAGGTGCTAATCGAGGCGATCGAGAGAGCCAAAGCCGAGCCGCTACGAACAGCCTCCAATGCAGATGCACTCTCCAGACCAACGAAGTGCTCCGTAAAGAGACCACACAAGGCGTGAAGACAAGCTCCCACAGACCAAATTCCGATCGACCACAAGTAGCCCCGTTTGATTCCAATCTTGTCGATAAAGCGACCAGCAAAGATTGTCGAGATGGCGTAGGCGATGGAGAATATCGCCGCTATCTCGCCATAATTTGCATCTGTCCAGTGAAATTCGGGAGCGATGAAATCTTTCCACGTGAGCGACAGAACTTGTCTGTCGAGGTAGTTAACGGTGGTGGCGAAGAATAGCATTAAGCACATTAGCCACCTCTGTTGGGTCATTTTCTCTTTCATAGATTTTATTGGTTTTGTAGTTTTATTTGTGTTATTTGTGGTTTTATCTCTCTCTTTTTTGTTGCCCGACCTGTGGTTGGATCTAATCAATCCTGTGGTTGGGTCTAATCAATCCTGTGGTTGGATCTAATCAATCCTGTGGTTGGGTCTAATCAATCCTGTGGTTGGGTCTAATCAATCTTGTGGTTGGGTCTATATAATATAGTCAAAGACAAATGTAGCGATAATTCATTGATTGCTGAATTCAACCTGCAAATGCAACTGAATTGAGGTCAAGAAACTATAGGGACATAAGAAAAGGCGAAACAAATCGGAGCCAGGCTCAAATTTATTCCGCCTAAGCGATAAAATTTTC
>JBCQUE010000055.1:0-14574 GCA_047174325.1 Rikenellaceae bacterium
TTTGACGGGTGGTTTTCTTTGACATTGTGGTCTCCATAAAATAATAATGTGTTAAAGTTAAACAAAAATCCGAATCTTTCGACTCGGATCTCTGTTTACACAATATTTTTTATAGTGCCCGCAATCACAACGAGCTCAGCCTCTTTCACCTCATAAATCAACCGATGCTTTTTATCTATACGCCGTGACCACACTTCACGATCTGCATAACCCTTCAGCTGTTCAACCTGCCCCGTTCCACTGCGTGGATGCTCCGAGATCTCAACAAACAATTTAAAAATCTTCTCAACTAATTTTTTATTCCCCGACCGCTTGTGTCGCTCAATTCCAAGCTGTGCGAGCTCCGAAATAGCTACTCTGTAACTCATAATCCCAACATCGCTTTTAACTCCTCCTCGCTATCATAGATTGTATATCTCCCCTCTTTCGCCTCCTGCATACCGATCTCAATATCCCGAAGGTTCGCCTCATTCTCGAAATATTTATCCCCACTAGGTGATGGATTGGTGCGGATCTCCTCACAAGGCGAGATGTTGAAGATTCCAGAGGGGCTCTTGACAGCGATCTTCTCGGTGATCGCCATCTTTAGATATTTGCTGATGTTGCTCCTAAACTCAGTGACTGTAAGTAATAACATAATAATCCCTTTTTTAAACGTACGTGTATATGTACAAAAATAGTGCTTATAATTTAAAATTGCAAATTATTCGAGAAAAATTAAACAAAGATCTCGTTAAGTTCTGATCGTACACGTACTTTAGTACGCTCCCTCACAGCCCTTAACGAGATCTTTGAATTATCGCCGCCTTGCAACGCTCTACAAAATTAGAACATTAGTTTTGCTCCTAATGTGTAACCCCTTGGCGACATCGGTCCGTAGACGTAGCCAGCATCACGATCTGCACCCAAATCGAAGTCCGACTGATATGAGTTGAAGATATTCTGAACACCTGCCGACACCTCCATCTTCACAGCGTTAACCAACGTGAATCCATAAGTGAGCTTCAAGTTAGCATCGAAGAAGTCCTGTGTGCGAACCGCTGCATCCTGAACATCGAAGTTCTCTGCGCCAGCGAAGTGCTGCACCAACATCTTGCCTGTATATGTACCACTTAGCGACAACATCAAACGCTGAGTAAGGTCGACATTAGCTGTGATGTAACCGTACCAATCTGGTGAGCGGAACATCTCCTTAGTACCTGCAACATCATCATCCTCACTCCAGATCTCCTCCTCTTCGTAGCGGCTCTTCTGATAGGTCATCGATGCTTGGAACGACACCACACGTGGAAGTGTAACACGAGCCTCAGCCGATACTCCCTTCACGGTTGCACCCGAACCATTCTCACGTGTCTGAATCATCGCACCTGTAGATGTGTACTCACCCGTTGGTGTCACAACAAAGGCATCACGAAGTGCTGTATAGAATCCCTCGATGAGCAGGTTTGTAGAGACTGCACCGAAGTTGTGATACATATCAGCCGAGATGCTGTAACTCTGTGACTTCTCCTCCTTAAGGTCGTCAGCAAGCTGTGTAACCCAACGCTCGCCACCAACTACTGCGATGTGAAGATCCTCGTCAAACGCCTGTGGACCACGGAATCCTGTTGCATATGACGCACGGAAGTTAACCTTGTCCGATGGGTTGTAACGCACGTTCACACGTGGCGAAAGGATTACATTATCGATCATCGAGTGCTTATCAGCACGCAAACCGAGCAGTAGACCAAAGCGGTCGTTGCGCCACTCATTCTGTGCATATACACCCACGGTGTTGATCTTCTGAGATACCGCCTCATCATAAATATCGAAGTTCATATCCTCCAACTTGTTGTAGTTGTACTCGACACCACCGACAAACTCAGCAGGCATAAACCACAACTTCTCCCACGATTGTGAGAACTGCGCACCTGTCACGACTGTCAACTCCTCTGTGAAACCAAACTCCTCGATCTCAAGATCTGCCAATCCGTCACCATCCTCATCCATCGTGTATCCATCCTCATCGAGTGCATATCCACCCTCGCTACCACCATAGTAGCTATCACGGTTAGTGTGCTGAGCAGATGCGTAAAGATTCAACTTACGGCCGTAGTTCTTTGAAAAGATGTCGAAGTTAAGACCTCCACCATTGATCTTGTGAGTTGTAGTCTCAGCGATTGTTGCATCGTTGATTGGAGAGTCGAGCATATCACCACCACGGCGATACTCATCTGTGTAGTCATACTGAAGTGATAGCTTTGTGTAGTCGCCTGTCTTAAGGAATGAACGCAAGCCAAATGTCGAAGCCTCAATCTCTGAGATCTCTGTGAATCCATCACCATTTGCGTCGTATCCCTCACGGTTGCGGACATTTCCAAAGAGTGTCAATCCAGCACGCTGGTTATCCGATACAAGCGCAACGTTTGCTGTTGTGTTGTTGTCCATCTTACCGCCCTCTAGGATCTTAAGTGAGTGAGCAACCTCACCACCATTATACTCTGGAGTCTTAGTGATGATGTTGACCGTTCCACCGATAGCCGACGATCCGAATAGTGCCGAACCGCCACCACGTACAACCTCTACACGCTCAACCATATTAGCTGGGATCTGCTCCAAACCATACACACCTGTAAGCGCTGAGAACATTGGGCGAGAGTCAACCAAGATCTGTGAGTAGTGACCATCCAAGCCGTTGATACGCACCTGAGTGAAACCACAGTTCTGACAGTTATCCTCAACACGCACACCAGGCTGATACGAAAGACCGCCAGCGAGCGTTGGAGCCTCAACGATCTTGAATAGCTCAGCAGGCATCACCGATACGATTGCAGGGCTATTCTTGCGCTTGATCTCTGTTCTATTTGCCGAAACGACAACCTGATCTACTGACAACACATCCTCCGTAAGCTCAAATGTTATATTCTGCAACGTCTCGCCTGCCTTTACCGAGATCTTCTTATCAACGGGAGTGTAACCCACCATCGAGGCGCGAAGTGTGTAGTTACCGACAGCGAGATTCTTTAGATAGAAGTGACCTGTATCGTCCGCCACAGCGCCCTTTGTTGTACCCACTACGGCCACTGTTGCGTGTGGAATATGTTTGTTTGTTGCCGCATCAAGTACGTGACCACGAACTACAAACTCCTCATTTGCTGCGAAGGCTACGACCGCCTGCGTTATTATTAATGTAAATAGAAAAATTACTCTTTTCATCCTGTTTTTGTTTTATTTTTTTGTTTTTTTGCTGCACACACATAAAGCCCCTACGCTCGCACCACTCCTTGATGCGTGTGTAGTATCCCTAAAGAGGTTGTGTACAGACTCCTCTCTTGGCTATTACTTGTTGATTGTTTCTCGATTAGAATCTTCTTCTCGATTAGAATCTTCTTCTCGATTAGAATCTTCTTCTCGATTGTTCTCGATTAGAATTTATTACCCGATCAGAATTTGGGTTGGGGGCGCACGTAGCTGCGGATGGCTATAGCTATTTGTAGGTATCGCCCTCTCTACGACTTTACGATATGACCACTGCAGAGTGAGCAGAATCGCCATAATATATATAGGTATGCCCTGCAACTCCGCAATGTAGTTGCTCAACATCTGAATCAAAGTCAGATGGTTCTCTGCATCGCTCGCACTATCGCTCGCACTATCGCTCGCACTATCGCTCGTGAAATCGCTCGCACTATCGCTCGGCAAATCACTCGCACCATCAATCGGCAAATCACCCTCTTCTCCGTGCCCCTCACTATAGAAGTGTGAGTGAACGATAGTAACACCGTCAACTACGTGATAGTGAGTAAATAGCGTGATATTTATATAGTACGCACTAAAGAGTAGCAGGAGCAAACCAGCTATCAAACCACGTAATTTTAATAATCTATATCTATTTTCTCTGTTCACATTGCAAAAGTCGGATTTTTTTTCGTACCTTGCAATAGCATATTTTAGGTATATTGAAATGTAGTATAATAAATGACCGTGCCAAATCGCACGATAAAACTCGAAATTAACACTTTGTTAACACGATTTTAATAGAAAAGTTGTTACTTTGCAGCAAAATATAGACTAAAAAAATTATATGAGTCCAATTTTCACATTTGTCGTCATTACGCTTGGAGTCCTTGCCGTCTTTGACATCATCGTTGGAGTTGCCAATGATGCAGTAAACTTCCTCAACTCCGCAATCGGATCGAGGATCGCACCGCTCAACGTGATACTTGGTGTCGCCGCAATCGGCATCTTGGTCGGAACACTCACCTCATCGGGTATGATGGAGGTCGCTCGTAGCGGTGTGTTCTATCCAGCACAGTTCACCTTCTCGGAGATTATGATGCTCTTCTTGGGTATGATCGTGGGCGACATCTTGCTGCTCGACATCTTCAACAATTTGGGTCTCCCAACATCTACAACCGTCTCGATGGTCTTTGGTTTGTTGGGTGCAGCTGTCGGTATTGCGCTCCACCGCATCGCTACAGATGACACAATTACACTTGTCCACTTGGGTCAATTCATCAACACCGCAAAGGCGTTGGCGATCATCTCGGCAATCCTGCTCTCGGTGGTTTTGTCGTTCTTCTTTGGACTTATCTTTATGTATATCTCTCGAATGATATTCTCCTTTAGATACCACAAAATGTTCGACAAGGTGGGCTTTATGTGGTGCGGAATATCGTTTACGGGAATCATCTACTTCTCGATCTTTAAGGGACTTAAGAGCACAGGATTTATCCCTGCTGAACTCACTACATATATTAATGAGAACACTCTTTCGGCTCTGCTTATGATTTGGGCTGGTGCATCTATTCTTCTTCTCATCTTGAAGTTGCTTAAGGTTCAGCTGCTTAAGGTTACAATCTTGACAGGTACGTTTGCCCTAGCGCTCGCCTTTGCAGGTAACGACTTGGTTAACTTTATCGGAGTGCCGTTGGCTGGTTTCGACTCATATCTACACGCTCTTGAGACGGGCAATATGAATATGACGATGGAGGCGTTGATGCAGCCAGCTCGTGCAAATATCTGGATGCTGGGCGGCGCAGGTGTGATTATGGTCTTGACACTTATGTTCTCGAAAAAGGCGATGCACGTTACGCAAACCGAACTTACACTTGCGAGCCAAAACACAAATAGCAACGAGAAATTCAACTCATCGGCACTATCTCGTTCGTTGGTTCAGGGGGCAATCTCGATCAACAGCGCCTATGAGGCGATCACTCCAAAGAGCATCAAGAGCGCAATATCGAAGCGTTTTGAGCAGTTGCCAGCGGAGGAGCGTGGCGATCAGACTTATGACTTGATCCGTGCAACGGTTAACCTCACGGCAGCATCTATCTTGATCTCGATCGCTACATCGTTGAAGTTGCCGCTCTCGACCACTTATGTTGTATTTATGGTTGCAATGGGATCGTCACTTGCCGATAAGGCTTGGGGTCGTGAGAGCGCTGTCTACCGTATCACTGGTGTTGTGACGGTTGTGATGGGTTGGTTCTTGACGGCACTTTGCGGATTCTCTATTGCGCTTATTGTCTCTTCGATCTTGATCTATGGAGGTTGGATCGCTACGATTCTTGTGGTTATCGTCTGCGTTGGTGTTGCGGTGAAGAGCAACTTCTTGCCATCTAAGAAGAAGGGTAACAAATATGATAAAAAGGCTGAGGAGCTATTCAAGCCCGGCAATACAGATGAGATCCTCTACAACTGCACAAAGGATGTATTGGAGACTACTGAGGAGGTTATTCAGATCTACAACCGCACCCTCGTAGCGATATTTAAGGAGAACAAGAGGATACTTCGAGAGATGGTTGAGCAGGCTGAGGCACTCAACGCCTCGGCTCACGAGCGCAAATCGAACCTGCTTAGCACACTTCATAAGTTTGAGAGCTACAACGTTGGCTCGGGTCACTTCTATGTACAGGTTGTTGACTACATCAACGAGATCTCAAAGACACTTCTAAGCATCACACGCCCAGCGTTGGAGCACATCGAGAACCACCACCAAGGTCTATCGAAGGAGCAAATTCACGACTTGATGAGTGTGAACAATGATGTTGAGGAGATCTTCAATAAGATCAACACAATGATGCAGTCACGTGACTTCTCGGGATTGGATGAGGTGATGGAGATGAGAGATATGATCTTCGACAAGGTGGCTGAGGCTATCAAGCAGCAGTTGCGTAGAATCAAGGCCGATCCAGATCAGGCTTCGACACGTGCAAATATGCTCTACCTCAACCTCTTGACCGAGTCTAAGACGATGGTTCTACAGTGCCGCAACTTGATTAAGTCTCAGAAGTACTTCATCATTAATAAAGACGAGCAGTAGCTTTTTAATGATTAATGACTAATGACTAATGATTAATGACTAATGATTAATGACTAATGATTAATGGTGAATTGCCTTGCGGGTGGTTCACCATTTTTCTTTACATCTTAATATCTTATATCACTAAGAAAGAGCCCCTGAGCAGGAGCGCCCGTGGAGCAGCGAGAGAGATCTTGGCTTTCGAGTATCTCCCGAAATTGAGCCACGGAGTAACGCCCCTTGCCAACATCAACAAGCGTTCCAACAACAGCACGGATCATATTTCGGAGGAATCGATTTGCACGGATCGTGAAGTGTAGCGACCCATCAGCCGCTACTCGCCACTCAGCTTGCGACACTCTACAGATGTTTGTTTTATTGTCTGAACCGAGCTTAGCGAATGTTGTGAAATCCTTCTCGCCAATCATAGTTGCTGCCGCCTCATTCATCCTATCGATGTCGAGCGGTTGGGTAAATTGCCACGAAGTGTGTCTGGTGAATGGATTCTTCTTGGGCTCGATGATGTAGGTGTACTCACGCATCGTGGCGCTAAATCGAGCGTGCAGCTGCTCCGAGACCTCACGAATAGAGCTCACAGCGATGTCGTGCGGCAACAAGATATTCATCTTATAGTGAAGCCACTCACAATCCAGCGCAACATCACTATCGAAGTGCGCAACGTAATAAGAGGCGTGTACACCAGCATCGGTGCGCCCCGCTCCAACGATCGCAACCTCTCGACGCAAGAGCACAGAGAGCGCCTTTTCGATGCACTCCTGCACAGTTAGTGCGTTAGGTTGTCGCTGCCAACCGCTGTACGCCCCACCGTTATAACTTAGTTCCAAAAAAAATCTCATAAGGCAAAGGTAATAATATTAGAAATTAGTTCCAAATATTGGGCGGTTTTTGTATATTTGCCGAGATATACCGCACGAGGCGGTTTAGAGAACAAAAAAATGATAAAAAAGATGAAAGTAGCTATTATTGGATATGGAAAGATGGGACGTGAGATCGAGAAGATCTTGATTAACCGTGGTCACTCAATTCCGCTCATCATAGATATTAACAACGCTGCAGATTTGACAGCCGAGAACCTAAAGGATATAGATGTGGCGATTGAGTTCACAACACCACACACAGCCTATGCAAATATCCGCACCTGTATCGAGGCTGGCACACCCGTTGTGAGCGGCACGACAGGTTGGTTGGATCGTTTCGAGGAGCTTAAGTCGTTGTGCATCGAGAGGGGCTCGGCACTCTTTTACGCCTCTAACTACAGCTTGGGCGTGAACCTTATGTTCCGCATTAACAAGAAGTTGGCAGCGATGATGAACAACGTTGATGGCTACGGAGTAGAGGTGGAGGAGATTCACCACATCCACAAACTCGATGCACCAAGCGGTACGGCAATCACCATAGCTGAGGGTCTGATCAGCGAGCTCTCAAAGATCGACAGCTGGGTCAACGACACCACACCAAAGAGCGGCGAGGTGGAGATCAAGTCGCTGCGTGAGGGTGAGGTTCCCGGGACACACACCGTCACTTACGAGTCGGCAGACGATAAGTTGGAGCTTAAGCACACCATCAAGAACCGTAGCACATTGGCGTTCGGAGCGGTTATCGCCTCGGAGTTCTTGGCTGGCAAGGTCGGCATCTTCTCGATGGACGATATGTTGAAGTAGCCGCAAATATTACGATGGATAAAATCAAGGCGTTATTCGCTTCTCGTTGGGTTCGTTTCTCGTTTGTTTCGCTCATCTACATCCTCTGGTTCGTGGTTTGGAGCGGTGCGTGGTGGAGCATTGTTGGTGTTGCGGTAATTTATGACATCTACATCTCGGGCTACCTGCGCAAGTATCTCTCTGAGCCAAATCGACTGCTGTGCGAACGCAATGCAACGTACCGAGCGGTCTATGAGTGGGTCAATGCGCTCGTGTTTGCTACGGTTGTGGCGACACTTATTCACACCTACATCTTTCAGTTGTATGTGATCCCGACCTCCTCGATGGAGAAGTCGCTCTTGGTGGGTGACTACCTCTATGTGAGCAAGGTTGCGTATGGTCCAAAGATGCCGAACACACCTCTTGCGTTTCCGTTTGTGCACCACACGATGCCGATGTCTCAGACGAAAAAGTCATTCTCGGAGTTGATACAGCTCCCCTACAACCGACTAAGAGGTGTCAAGCCAATCGAGCGAGAGGATGTTGTGGTCTTTAACTTCCCAGCTGGCGATACGGTTCTATTGGAGCGGCAGTCGTCGACCTATTATGATGTGCTGAGGAGCTACGAAAGCAGCTTTGGTAAGGTGGAGGGTCGCCGCCGATTGTTCAGCGACTACACCGTGATAACTCGCCCTGTGGATAAACGAGAGAACTACATCAAACGTTTGGTGGCGATGCCGGGCGACACGGTGCAGATCATCGACTCACGACTATTCGTTAACGGCAAGGCTGAGAACTCGCCCGAGGAGAAGCAATACATCTACCTCGTGAGGACATCATCGCCAATCAGCGAGGCGGTCTTTAAACGGTTGGGTATCACCGAGGCGGCAGGCAATGGTTCGATTTATCAGATGCCGCTCACGGAGGCTAAGCGCAAGGAGATTGCGAAGTTGCCAAACATATTGATGATGGAGCAGTACATCGCCGAAGATGCAAATGCGGATGTATTCCCGAGTGATAGCCGCTACGGCTGGAGTGCCGACCAATTCGGCCCACTTTGGATTCCATCGAAGGGGGCTACGGTGAAGTTGACGGTCGACAATTTACCTCTCTATCAGAGAGTTATATCGCTCTATGAGGGCAATGAGCTAGAGGTCAAAGGCGAGCAGATATTCATCAATGGTGAGGTGACGGATAGCTATACGTTTGCAATGGATTATTACTGGATGATGGGTGACAATCGCCACAACTCGGCCGACTCACGTTTTTGGGGTTATGTACCTGAGGATCACATCGTTGGTAAGGCTTCGTTCGTATGGTTGTCATTGGATGCCGATGAGAGCTTCCCGATGAATATTCGCTGGAGTCGTATCCTTAAGAAGATCTAATGCGTTGGAAGATAATTACTTAACCATAACATCACCTGTCGAGACTATCTACAAAATCAAGAGTAGCAAGTTTCTCACTTACGCCTACCCAGTGGAGCGTGAGGAGGAGATCGCACCCCTGTTGGAGGTTCTAAAAAAACAACACTACGACGCTACGCACCACTGTTACGCTTGGCGATTAGGCGCTAAGGGTGAGCACTTCAGGGCGAATGATGATGGCGAACCATCGAGCACGGCAGGCAAACCGATCTTGGGTCAGATGGTCTCTCGGGGGGTGACTAACTGTTTTATTGTTGTGGTGAGATACTTCGGTGGCACGAAGTTGGGAGTATCGGGGTTGATCGAGGCGTATAGAGACTCGGCAGCTGAGGCGTTGGATGCGGCTGAGATTGTGGAGCGGACGGTGGATGTGAGGCTACGGGTTGAGTTCTCATACATCTCGATGAATGGGGTGATGAAGGTTGTGAAGGAGCTACAGCCCAAGATCGAGAGCCAAGAGTTCGACAACCTCTGCGTGATGATACTCTCGATACGCAAGTCACAATCGGCAGCGCTGATCGGGCGTTTAGAGAAGTGTGACGGCACAACATTTGAAGTAATCGAGCCTGCAGAGGAGTAGAGTTTAATGAGCAAGGAGAACACCATATATATAAAGGGGGCGAGGGTTCACAACCTCAAGAACATCGATGTCGAGATACCGCACGGCAAGTTGGTTGTTGTGACGGGTCTCTCGGGGTCGGGCAAATCGACACTTGCATTTGACACTATCTATGCCGAGGGTCAGCGCCGTTATGTCGAGTCGCTCTCTTCGTATGCACGTCAATTCTTGGGCAGAGTAAGCAAGCCCGATGTCGACCAGATCAGCGGTATCGCCCCAGCCATTGCGATCGAACAGAGGGTCAACAGCCGCAATCCACGCTCCACAGTGGGGACAACGACCGAGATTTATGACTACTTCAAGCTGCTCTTTGCTCGTGCAGGTCACACCTTTTCACCCATCTCGGGCGAGGAGGTGACGGTGGACAGCATCGATAGTGTTGTCGATTATATCGCCTCGCTGGAGGATGGATCGAGGGTTATGATTACAGCGCCACTCGCCACGAATAGTGAGGCTGGAGTTGTTGAGCTGCTGCTGAATGTAATGTCGATGGGGCTGCAGAGGGTCTATTTCGGTTGCGAGGCGCTGCTTATTGAGGAGCTCTTTCCACGAATTAATGATGAGACACGAGCCGATCAGATCGAGATCATCTTCGACAGGGTCAAGGCCTCAAAGAAGGCTAGAGATATAAGCGATGAGCAACGAAGTCGATTGGCGGACTCTGTAGCGAAGGCTTACGAATACAGTGACGGACTATGCAACACAGTTGTCGATGGCGATTTCAAGCGCTTCTCGACACGATTTGAACGAGACGGAATCACCTTTGAAGAGCCCACGGAGCACCTCTTCAGCTTCAATAATCCGCTGGGTGCTTGTCCACGTTGCGAGGGTTATGGACGGGTGGTTGGCATCGATGAGGATCTGGTTGTGCCCGATAAGAGCCGCTCTATTTATGAGAATGCAATTGCTTGCTGGCGAGGCGAGACGATGCGCAAGTGGCGAGATCAGTTGGTGATGAGTGCGCACTACTTCAACTTCCCGATACACACACCCTATTACGATCTCTCTCGTGCTGAACGACAGCTGTTGTGGAGCGGAAATGAGTACTTCGAGGGGCTGAATGAGTTCTTTAACTACCTCGAATCGGAGCGCCGCAAGATACAGTACCGAGTGATGAAGGCTCGATATACAGGCAAGACGATCTGTTCGGAGTGTGGCGGCAGCAGACTTAAACGGGAGGCGCTCTATGTCAAATTTGCAGGGCGATCGATTGGTGATTTGGTGATGATGTCGGTCGATGAGCTGATTGAGTTTTTCGATGGTGTCCAGCTCGATGAGTATGATGGGGCAAAGGCTGAACGTATCGTTGTGGAGATCCGCAACCGACTGAAGTATCTACAGGATGTCGGTTTGGGTTACCTCTCGATGGATCGACTTAGCTCGACACTCTCGGGCGGTGAGTCGCAACGTATCAACCTCTCGACATCGTTGGGTAGCAATCTTACGGGGTCGCTTTATATACTTGATGAGCCGAACATCGGGCTACATCCACGTGACACGCACCGCCTGATTAGGGTGTTGAAACAGCTACGAGACATCGGCAACACGGTGATCGTAGTGGAGCACGAGGAGGAGGTGATTCGTGCGGCAGACTACATAATTGATGTTGGACCCGAGGCTGGATATTTAGGTGGCGAGATCATCTACAGCGGTGCACTAAAGGGTCTACTTAAGGCGAAACGATCACTCACGGCTGATTACCTCACGGGGCGAAAGATGATCGAGATCCCTAAATCGAGACGTGCTGCATCGGGATCGCTAACGATACGTGGAGCACGAGAGAATAACCTCCGCAGCGTCGATGTATCGATTCCGCTTGGGGTAATCAGCTGTGTCACGGGCGTTAGCGGCTCGGGCAAATCGTCTCTGGTTCGAGGGATTTTGTACCCAGCTTTAAGGCGTGAGTTGATGGAGACGGGCGACAAAGCTGGTGACTTCGATGCGTTGGAGGGCGACACAAAGCTGCTCACATCGGTCGAGATGATCGACCAATCGCCGATCGGGCGCTCATCGAGATCGAACCCCGTGACCTACATCAAGGCTTATGACGAGATCCGCAAACTATTTGCCGATACACCCTATGCTCGCCAAGCTGGATTCACACCGTCACACTTCTCGTTTAACATCGCTGGAGGGCGCTGTGATGAGTGTTTGGGCGAGGGAATCATCAAGGTCAGTATGCAGTTTATGGCGGACGTGGAGTTGGTTTGTGAGAGCTGTAAGGGGCAACGATTCAAGCCTGAGGTACTCGATGTTAAGTTTTGCGGTAAATCGATTTGTGAGGTGTTAGATATGACGGTTGATGCAGCGATTGAGTTCTTCACGAAGGCTACACCAACGGGCGTTGGGCGCAAAGTTGTGGAGCGATTGAGCTACCTGCAGAGTGTTGGATTGGGTTATATAAAGCTTGGGCAATCCTCATCGACACTCTCGGGCGGAGAGGCTCAGAGGGTGAAACTTGCATCGTTTTTGGGTCGAGACAGCAACCTTACGGAGTCACGAGATAAGATACTTTTCATCTTTGATGAGCCAACGACAGGACTACATTTTCACGATATAAATCGCCTGCTCGGAGCCTTCACAGCGCTAATTGAGCGTGGTCACACGATAGTGATTGTGGAGCACAATATGGATGTAATAAAGTGTGCCGACCACGTTATTGACCTCGGTTTGGAGGCTGGCGACTACGGCGGCAACGTCATCTTTGAGGGCACACCCGAGGAGCTCGCCAAGCACGAAACGAGCTACACAGGCAAATTCCTAGCAACCCGCAACAAAGAGAACTCTTAACAGACAAGCCAGTAAAAAGGGAGCTAGCTCCCCTAACCCCTAACCCCTAACCCCTAACCCCTAACTATAATGGTCGAGTTTTACACATATACGCTGCCCAACGGAATCAGGGGCATCCACCGCCAAACATCGAGCTCGGTTGCATATTGCGGTCTCATCGTTGGCTGCGGCACACGTGACGAGCGTGAGGGTGAGTTTGGATTGGCACACTTCACCGAGCACGGTCTCTTCAAGGGGACTGAGCGGAGACGTGCCTATCAAGTTAACTGCCGATTGGAGAACCTCGGTGGCGAGCTCAACGCCTACACGACAAAGGAGGAGACAACGATCCACGCAACGACACTCAAAGGCGATTTTCGCAAGGCTGTGGAGCTGCTTTCGGATGTGACGTTTCGCTCGACATTTCCCGATCACGAGATGGAACGAGAGCGTGAGGTGGTTTACGATGAGATCAACGCATACAAAGATTCACCAGCAGAGATGATCTATGATAACTTTGAAGATATGATCTTCGGGGGCTCTGAGATGGGTCACAATATTCTTGGCGTGAAGCGAGACATTAGGCGATTCAGTGGCGATAAGATCCGCCAATTCACTAAGCGGTGCTACACCACGGATCAGATGGTTTTCTCATCTATTGGAGGGGTGAGCATCAAACGTGCCGAAGATATTGCTCGCCACTACTTTGGAGAGTTTGCCGCAACATCACGAGAGTTTGAACGTGTTAAGCCTCAGGAGATTGCGCCATTCTCGATCGCCGAAAATAGACGCACTCACCAAACCCACTGCATCATCGGTTGCAGGGCGTACAGCATCGTTGAACCGAAGCGATTACCCTTGGCGCTCTTGATAAATATCTTGGGCGGCCCAAGCGCAAATTCGCTGCTCAACATCTTGGTGAGGGAGCGACACGGGCTGACTTACAACATCGAGGCGAGCTATACACCCTACTCCGATACAGGTTTGGTGACGATATACTTCAGCTCCGAAAGCGCCAATGCTGATCGTGTAGTGGAGATGATACACAGCGAGATGGAGCGGCTACGCACCACACTGCTCACGCCACGGCAGCTCTCGATGGCGAAGCGACAATTTGTGGCTCAGTTAGCAATCTCGATGGAGAGCAACGAGGGTTATATGTTGGGTGCAGGCAAGAGCTATCTACTTCACGGTGTGGTCGATACGGTCGAGGAGAGCTACAGACGAGTGGCTGCAATCACAGCCGAGGAGGTGCGTGACGTGGCGAATGAGGTGCTGCAAAATATGTCGATGTTAACGTATAAATAATTTTTCAGATGGAGGCAATAGATAAATACATACTTGACAACACAACGGCTGAGGCTCAGCTGCTCAGTGAGTTAGATCGTGAGACACACCTTCGTGTTGTGCAGCCACGAATGCTCTCGGGACACATCCAGGGGCGACTTCTCACGATGCTTACTCAGATGGTTCGCCCACGCAGAGTGTTGGAGATCGGGACATTCACGGGCTACTCGGCACTCTGCATCGCCGCTGGATTGGAGAGTGGTGCTGAGCTGCACACCGTGGAGGTGGATGATGAGTTGGAGGCGCTCTCTTCAAAATATTTTGCACGTAGCGAGCACTCCGAGAAGATCTTTGCACACATCGGTTCTGCACTCGATGTTGCGCCTGCGTTGGGTGGAATCTTTGATTTGGTCTTTATGGATGGCGACAAGCGAGAGTACCCTGCTTACCTCAATATGTTGCTCGATGGGAGGCTTGATGGGGGGCTTGATGGGGGGCTTGATGGGGGGCTTGCTGTGGGGCTCGTTC
>JBCQUE010000056.1:0-14257 GCA_047174325.1 Rikenellaceae bacterium
CCTTTTTGATTTCACAAAAATAGGTGGTAGAGCCACTACAACCCACTTTTGCAAAATCAAAAATGGGCAATTATTAACCAAAAATTAAAATCGGGGAATTATTAGAAGTCCCCTTAAGTAGTGTAAAACACACCAATAATTATTTTACCCTATTTAGTCGACCCTTAAAAGCAGCATAATATACTGAATTACAACAAATTAAGTATTAAATAGTTTTGAAATATCTGCAAGTTTTTGTATCTTTGAGGTGTAAAACTTGCAGATATTGCTTATGAAACCAACACCCACTCGTAGAGATCAAACCTCACTATTTTCATCTTTTGAAGATCAGCTTAGCCATAATCACCCACTTTATAAACTCTCACATCTAATTGATTGGCAGCTCTTTGAGCGTGAGTTTACACCTCTCTACTCCTCGAAACCATCACGCCCCGCCAAGCCAATTCGCCTGATGGTCGGATTGCTAATCTTGAAACACGTGCGTGATGTGTCCGATGAATCTGTGGTCGAGCAGTGGTCGGAAAACGCTTATTATCAGCACTTTTGCGGAGGCGCTAGTTTCTCGCCAAATACACCCTGCGACCCAACTGACCTCGTCCACTTCCGTCATCGCCCTCGCCAAAAGATAGTCGATACGAGAGAGAAAAGAAGAGAAAATTATTCCGCAAACGAGCGGCAATCGAACCTATTATTGGACATTTAAAGAGTGATCACAGACTAAACCGCAACTTTTACAAGGGGCTGTTCGGTGATGCAATAAATGTAATGTTGGCAGCCGCTGCATTCAATTTCAAAAGAGCTATGGCTTTTTTGTGGGCTTATATTATTGGCTACATCAGAAAAAATATCCGACCTCAGAAATTTATTGAAGTTGGATGTTGTGGTTTTTAAGGGTCGCCTAGCTATTATCTTTTGGTGTGCACAACTCGTTTGGTCTCGAAGAACTCCTCCTCAAAGTAGTCCGAGATCTGATAGACGTTCCAGCGCTTGCCCGTATGAGCCAGCTCCTCAGCTAAATCGCCACCCTTGAGATAGATGATGCCGTTGGCAAGCGAGCCCCGTTGACCACGCTCCAAGCGCCCCCAAACCCAGCTGACAAAGGTCGACATATCGGTCACGGCACGTGAAACAACATAATCAAATCGCTCGGGAACCTGTTCGACACGACAGTTGCGAGGCTCAAGGTTCTCGATCCCCAGTGCCTCGGTGACACCACGCACCACGGTTATCTTCTTGCCGATGGAGTCGACCGCCACAAAGCGCACCTCGGGGAAGAGAATCGCCAACGGAACAGAGGGAAATCCACCTCCGCAACCAACATCCAACACCCGAGCCCCAGCCTCAAATCGACACACCTTAGCGATCGCCAATGAGTGCAGGACGTGGCGCAAATAGAGTTGGTCGAAATCCTTGCGTGAGACAACATTTATCTTTGCGTTCCACTCGCCATAGAGCTCATAAAGCGCCGCAAATTGCTCACGTTGCCGAGCCGTTAGGTCTGGGAAATATTTTAGTATTAGCTCCATCTATATATCTGTTAATGCTTTGAGTATTCGTTTTTCGGCAGAGTTCACCCACTCTCTAAACTCCTCAGTGTTAGCGCTGTAGCTCTCTACAGAGCCAGCGAGTAGCGACAGGTTAAACTCCTCGGCAACCTCGCCAGCACCCACGCTGTGAGCATCGGCGGCGTTGATCTGCTGCTCCACGTGGGCAGGTATCATTAGGGTCGGTTTGCCCAAGTACATTGCCTCGCAAATCGACTCGAAACCAGCCGTTGTCACATAGCCACTACAACCCGACATATACTTCAAAAACGCCTCATCATTGATCTTGTGTAGCCATAAATTAGACATCCTCTCCTCGACCTCGGCCGCCCCCTGCTTGTCCCAAAAGAGGTGAACTTTTGTGTCGAGATTTTGGCTCTTCCAAACCATCACCTCCGAGAGGTATGCAGGGTTGAGCATATAACCCAAAATGTAGTCGCCCCTGCTGCTCTCCAGTTCAAATATCTCGCTACGCAAAAGTGGCGGCACGACATAAATTCGGCGAGCGATGGATGATGAGAGCGGATAGAACGACAGCGCCAAGCGTTTCACCGAGCCATAAGAGCTGATGAGGTTGATAAAACGCAACATCAATGAGCCGCCATCACGTTGTGAGCGATGTGTAAACTTTGGGTGGTCGACCATAAATTGGTGACCGATGCAGATCGATGGGATCTCAAATTGGTGGATCATATTTGCCGCACCAAAGAGGAAATCATAGAAGTTGACGACGAGGTCGGCATCACTCCTCTCGATGTGCTCCTTGATTGTGGCGATACTTTTACGCCACCTGTTGAGTTTGTTAGGTGTTGTATTGCTGACGAGAGTTTTGATGATACGCCCACGCTTACCGCTCTGTCCATAGTCGAGAGTGGGGGAGTCGAATTGAGTCATTGGGGCGTTGATCTTCTCGGCAAAGAACTTAGGGATCTGACGGTTCTTGCATCGCCCGACCAGCACCTCAGAGATAGTGTGCCCATTACGGCGCAGCATATCGGCAAGAGCGATCGCCTGAGTAAGGTGTCCACGCCCCTCGCCCTGTATAATAAATAGGTATCTCATAACCATCAATATTTGGGTATAAAGGTAGTGAAAGTTTTGCGGAGTTGCAAAAAAGCGTATGATATTCTGCACGAAAGAGCCGCTGCTTGCTACTTATAGTATGTTGTTATTCGGTGGTGATTTAGCTATATTTGCATACTAAGTAGTGTAAAACAATTATTGCCATATTTTTAAAAGCACTCTTGGAGCGATATTTTTCACTATTAAATCTCAATATAGAATAACTATATTTTCGATTTAATAGTAAAAAATCTCATCTCCAATAGCACTCTTAAAAATACACCAATAATTATTTTACCCTACTTATAGGTATCATAATTATGAGAGAAAATATTTTAGTGCTCTTTGGACGAGAGGTGCAACGGCTAAGGAGAGAGCAGGGAATATCACAGGAGAAACTCGCTGAATTGGCCGATCTGCACAGGACATATATCGGTATGGTGGAGCGTGCCGAGAGGAATATCACGCTCGTAAATATACAAAAGATCGCCAAGGCACTCGGCGTAGAGATTAAAACATTGTTTAGCGATGGAGAGAGGATATGATGTATTTATGCAGCTCTACTTGTATCAGTTAGAGTGTATTTTATCGGGGAATGAATCGCTATTGAATAAGATCCGATTTCAATCTGAGGAGGCAAATACAGACGAGGATCTGAAGTTGTTCTTTAAGGATTTTATGCTGAATAATGATCGTTTGTTGCCGCATTATATGTTTGGTGTAGATTTTATTAGCGATGATGGAGTGTGTGAACAATATGATTGTGCGCAATTTGCGGGTTATAAAATTGAAGATGTATATCTTCCAAACGAGCTTACGGAGGAGCAAAAGGAGTTGGTTAAGAGCCAAAAGAGTGGTGCCTATACAAATCCCGACATACTGCTTTTGGTCTCGAATGGAGAATCGCAGCAATACGTATCAATAGAGTTGAAATCGACAAAGAATAATAAGATACCTGGATCGAGCGTACAGCAGGTTTTGCCGAATGAGTGGGTGATATTTATTCAGCACAAACTTGGTCGATTCCGAGTTGCAACTGGGCAATACATCAATAGTATCACTAACCGATTGCCCTTTCCTGATCGTAGTCCTCGACCCGAAATTGGGTTTAATCTTTTAGCGGATTGGAATATGACCAACAGGAAGTTACAGGGTGATAGGCTGATTATTAGGCGGAATCACGATGAGGATTCAAAAAAGATGTTGATACTTAGCGATTGGCATAACTATCTAGCGACTGAGTGGTTGGATACAATCAAGAGAGAGTCGGCGATCAAAGGTGAAAAGTGGTTTAATCATACGATTCGGTTATTCGCATTGGAGTTACTGCACTATTATGATGATCTCACCAATGATGAGCAGCAGCAGTTGCGCAATTCTTTGCAGCATCTTATCGGTAATGATTAATTGAAGTGTAGGGCGATTAATCAGAGTGTGTAGAGATTAATTAAAGGAGAGATTAATCAAAGTATAGAGACCAAACCGCCTCGATTCTCCTCGCTATATGATACGCAAGAAGTGGCGGTACGGCGTTGCCAACTATTTTATATGCGGCTGAGGGGCTAACCGAGAATTTTGGGCGTTCCGATTTCGCCTCAATCACAAAGTTGTAATCATCGGGGAATGTCTGAATCCTTGCGCACTCTCGAAGTGTTAGGCGACGCTCCTCCATATTGTAGTTGAGTTCAGCGGTAATTTTACCTCCGTGCTCGGTTGATAAGCGCCTAAATTCTATGTTGCCGTGGTGTTCTGAACGGATCGTTGGGGCAAGTCTGTTGAGCTCTATTTCTTTTTGTCCTTGGCAGTGAGCGCCCATATATTTTGCCTTTGAGTAGAATTTCTGCGAGCTATCGTTTGTCTCGCTTGGCTCGGGGAGGTCAAGCAATACATCGCCGCACTTTACGGCTGGGGCTAGTGGTCGTTGGCTAAATAGATCGTTAGCTTCATTTGGCAACAGATGTGTTGGTTGTGGATATGGAGTGTATTTTTTCGATACGTCACTCTTTGATAACTCTCTGATTGCGGCGGCATTAAGTGCGGATTTCTTTACACCGATGAAAAATATTCTCTCTCGTGATTGAGGTACTCCATATCTTGCAGCGTGTAGGATCTGTGGCGAGAGTACAATATAGCCATCACCGCCTGTTTTTGCAAAATCGGCTTGTATTATATCCTTTACATTGCCTAAGTTTGCTAAACCCTTGACATTCTCGGCTATAAATATATTTGGTAGTGTGATTTCGATGACCTCTTTCATCCACATATATAGGCTGCCTCGGCTCTCTGTGCTGGGTGTCTCATCGGCTATGATATTGCCGTTGTGATCTTTGTGTGAGTTGAGTCCATTTCGTTTGCCAGCTACGCTAAAATCTTGGCAGGGAAAGCCTCCAATTACGACATCGACATTTTGAGGTAGGGCTGTTGTTTCGCCCTCCTTATGTGCTTTGACAATCTCGACAATGCTTTTTAGGTGGTAAATGTCGGAGCAGTCTTTGCCACGCTTACGGCTAACGTAGTCGACCCACACACGCTTTGCATCGGCGACAATATCGTTTGCAAATATTGTTTCAAAGCAACTCTCTTTTAGTGTGAAATATTTGTTATCTTCGGTTGCTATCCAGTTGTGACAGTGTTGTTGGCTTAGTGTCGATTTCATCACTTTGAAACCTCCCTCAAACCCAATGTCCATTCCGCCACCGCAGGAGAATAGAGATAATATTTGCCTCTTTTGCTTTGTCATATCTGGGTATAAAGGTAGTGAAAGTTTTGCGGAGTTGCAAAAAAAAAAAGAGGCTAGCTCTGTTTGCTAACCTCTCTGTGTGACTTTTTGCTTTTTTGTGCACTTTTTATTTTGTACCCCCTTTTTGTTGTACCCCCTTTTTTGTTGCACCCTCCTTTTTGTTGCACCCTCCTTTTTGTTGTACCCCCTTTTTGTTGTACCCCTTTTTTGTTGCACCCTCCTTTTTTGTGCTGATCTTAGCTTTGCACCCTCTTGGGTGGAGAATGGGTCTCGAACCCACGACCTTCGGAACCACAATCCGACGCTCTAACCGACTGAGCTACCCCCACCATAACCAACGAAACATATCCGTTTCGGTTGGCAAATATAGAGGTTAAAATTGACTTGTGCAAATTATTTGGAGGAAAATGTTGAAAAATGTCAATTTGGCAGTCGTAATATTGGCTTTGTCACTCCAAATTGGTATATTTGTGCCAAAATGTGACAAATGTTTTTTGGCACAGCTATTGATGTAATTTGGTGGTCGGCTCGATATTTGTTGTCGACAGAGTGCAAAACTAATAAATATTATAGATAAGATTATGACAGTAAAACCACTTTCAGATCGCATCCTCGTTCTGCCCAAGGCGGCTGAGGAGCGCACAGCATCGGGATTGTATATCCCCGAAACAGCTAAAGAGAAACCGCTTGAGGGCGAAATTATTGCGGCGGGTCCCGGTACTGCCGATATTAAAATGGAGGTCAAAGTTGGCGACAAGGTGCTCTATGGAAAGTATGCAGGACAGGAGATCTCGGTCGATGGCGTGGACTATCTGATGATGAAGCAAAGTGATTTACTAGCAATAATCGAATAAAAAAGTCGCCTTGCACGCCATTTTTGGCACTTCCCTCCGCTTTTTAATCCTCACGGGCAGAAGCCCGCTGCGGTTAAAAATGCTCACGAACCGACGAAGCAGGTGAGAGCAATCGAATTTATTCGAATTGCCGAACCGCAAGGAGGAAGACGAAGTCAAGCCCCAAAACTGACGCACAAATCGACTTATTTGCAGGTATGATTATTCTCAGAAAAAAATAAAAATATAAAACGATGGCAAAAGATATTAAGTATGACGTAGAGGCACGTGAGCTTCTAAAGGTGGGTGTTGACGCATTGAGCAACGCCGTGAAGGTGACACTTGGTCCTAAGGGTCGCAATGTGATTATCGACAAGAAGTTTGGCGCACCACACATCACAAAGGATGGTGTGACGGTCGCTAAGGAGGTCGAGTTGGAAGACCCATTTGCAAATATGGGCGCTCAGATGGTGCGTGAGGTAGCATCTAAGACCAATGACGATGCAGGTGATGGAACGACTACAGCTACGGTTTTGGCTCAGGCGATCATCGGTGTGGGTATCAAGAATGTGACGGCTGGCGCTAACCCGATGGATCTTAAGCGTGGTATCGACAAGGCTGTAGCTCAGGTGGTTACATCTCTTCGTGAGCAGAGCCAAGTGGTTGGTGGCGACATCGCTAAGATCGAGCAGGTGGCAACAATCTCGGCTAATAACGACAACACAATCGGTAAGCTCATCGCTGAGGCTATGGCTAAGGTCAACTCGGAGGGTGTCATCACAGTGGAGGAGGCTAAGGGTACTGAGACCTATGTAGATGTTGTCGAGGGAATGCAGTTTGACCGTGGTTACATCTCGGCTTACTTCATCACCGACACCGAGAAGATGCAGGCTCAGATGGAGAAACCATACATCCTCATTACCGACAAGAAGATCTCGACAATGAAGGAGCTAATGTCGATCCTTGAGCCTGTTGCTCAGAGTGGTCGTTCGCTGCTTATCATTGCTGAGGATGTTGATGGTGAGGCACTTTCAGCGTTGGTTGTCAATAAGTTGCGTGGTGCGCTTAAGGTTGCAGCTTGCAAGGCTCCAGGTTTTGGCGATCGTCGTAAGGAGATGTTGGAGGACATCGCTGTCTTGACGGGTGCAACGGTTGTGTCGGCTGATAAGGGTATGCGCCTAGAGGATACTACGCTGGATATGTTGGGCACGGCTGAGAAGGCTACACTTGGCAAGGAGAACACCGTGATCGTGGATGGCGATGGTGACAAGGCGGCAATCGCTGCACGTGTTGCTCAGATCAAATCATCGATCGAGGTCTCTACTTCGGATTATGACAAGGAGAAGTTGGCGGAGCGTTTGGCTAAGTTGGCTGGCGGTGTTGCGGTGTTGTATGTTGGTGCTGCGACCGAGGTTGAGATGAAGGAGAAGAAGGATCGTGTGGATGACGCTTTGGCTGCTACACGTGCCGCTGTTGAGGAGGGAATCGTCCCTGGTGGTGGTGTTGCTTATATTCGTGCTATCGAGTCGCTCGATGGTTTGAAGGGCGACAATGAGGATCAGACAACAGGTGTGCAGATCGTGAAGCGTGCTATCGAAGAGCCACTTCGTCAGATCGTTGGTAACGCTGGTGGCGAGGGTTCGGTTGTTGTGAATAAGGTTCGTGAGGGCGAGGCTGCGTTTGGTTACAACGCACGTGACGACCGCTATGAAGATATGTTGGAGGCAGGTATCATCGACCCAACGAAGGTGTCACGTGTTGCGTTGGAGAATGCAGCGTCGATCGCCTCAATGTTCCTCACTACGGAGTGTGTCTTGGCGGAGCAGAAGAGCGATGCACCAGCGATGCCCTCTATGGGCGGAGGTATGCCAATGATGTAGTGCGGGGCTCGCAAGGCGGCGAAATTATGCAGATCGTGCTGAGCGGTGATCGGTCACGTACCTAAGTACGCTCCCTCACCCCACTCAGCACGATCTGCATAATTTCATCCACCTATCGAGCCCCGAGAACACAACCGCTGTGAGGCGGCGAAATTATGCAGATCCTGCTGAGCGGTGATCGGTCACGTACCTAAGTACGCTCCCTCACCCCACTCAGCACGATCTGCATAATTTCATCCACCTATCGAGCCCCGAGGCTTGCGGCTGAGCGGTGATCGGTCACGTACCTAAGTACGCTCCCTCACCCCACTCAGCACGATCTGCATAATTTCATCCACCTATCGAGCCCCGAGGCTTGCGGCTGTGTGCCGTCCTGTAAAACATTTGCAGATGCTTGTAATGCACAAATTATCAATCGTTTACAGGCGTTTTTTGCGATTGGGGCTTACTGCTTACCATCGTGTTGGGTTTAAAAGCCGCAAGGCTTTTAACAAATTTTGAAAAAGAATTAGTTAGGCAAATTTATTTGCATAACTAATTCTTTTTCAAAATCTTAGAACTTGAAAAGTTCTAAGCCCAACAACGCAAGCCTGCTAAAAGCCAGCTAGCTGGCTGCCCGCCCGGCATTAGGGCAGTGGTCGATGTGACGGAGAGTACAGTGGTCGATGTGACGGAGAGCAATAAATAACTAAACCTCTAAAAGGGAGGAGTCGCCGTAGCTTAGGAAGCGGAAGTTGTTCTCTAGGGCGAATCGGTAAATATCTTGCCAGCGGTTGCCAACGAATGCTGAGACGAGCAGCAGCAGGGTAGATTTGGGTTGGTGGAAATTTGTGACGATGCTGTTCACGATCCCGAAGCGGTAGCCCAGCGGTGTGATCATAATCTGTGTTGAGGCGGTTAGGCGCTCGATTTTTGTCTGGATCATATACTCTCTCAGCGCTGTGAGTGCCTCTGTTGCAGTAAATTCGTGCGGCACGTCATAGAGTTCCCATTGCCCTACAACTTGCTCACAATTTGGGTTGCCTGTGGTTGCGGCTCTGTAGCCCAACGCCATCATAGACTCCAATGTCCGCACAGATGTAGTCCCGACAGCGGTCACTGAGCCGATGTTTCGCAATAACTTCTCAACCATTTCTAACGTCACATCAAAGTGTTCGGTGTGCATCGGGTGGTCGGCAGCGTTCTCAGCCTTGACGGGCAGGAATGTGCCCGCTCCAACGTGCAGCGTCACCTCGCCAAGCTCCACGCCACGCTGCTGCAGCTGCTCCAAAAGCTCTTCCGTGAAGTGTAATCCAGCGGTTGGGGCGGCGACTGAGCCCTCCATTTTGGAGTAGATTGTTTGGTAGCGGCTCTCATCGATCAGCTCGCTATCTCGGCACAAATATGGCGGAATCGGGATACGACCTAACGCCTCCAATATCTCGCCAAAGGTGCGATCGGAGCTCCATCTGAAGCGCACTATATGCTCCCTCTCGCCACGTTCAACTATCTCAGCAGTAAGGCGTTGTGTCGTTCTGTCTTGTTCAAAGATCACCTCTACTTCGCCTGTTTTCCACTTTTTGAGATTGCCCACAATGCAGCTCCACTCACACTCGCCACGCACCGAAAAGGCTCGCTCATAATCGGCTGGTGAGTGCGGTTCGAGGCAGAAGATCTCGACCCTCGCACCCGTGCTCTTCTGCATAATTATGCGAGCCCTGATCACACGTGTATTGTTAAAGACCACGAGCGACCCTGTGGGTATCTGCTCCACGATCTCGGGGAACTTGCGCTCGATGATCTCACCACGGCTGTAGTGCAGCAATTTCGAGTCGCTGCGGCTCTCCAGTGGGTACTTTGCGATACGCTCCTCGGGCAGCGGATAGTCGTAATCGCTCATATCTATCTTTCTCTCTATCATCTACTTATATCTGCTTATATCTATTTGTGAGGGTGGCTATCAGAGGGTTGGCAAGGGCGGTTTTCCGAAAACTCCTCAGCGATCCTGTCCAACGATCGCAACACAATTTCACAACAATCATCGATCTCAGCCATCGTCATCGTGAGGGGTGGCGAGATCCTAAAGGCGGTGTCACAAAACAGGAACCAATCGCTCATAACACCCTCCTCTTTGAAGATCTCCATCAAGCGGTACAACCTCTCGCACTCGCCCAACTCGATAGCCATCAGCAGCCCCGAGCGACGTATCTCACGAACTGTTGAGTGTGCTGAAATGAGGCTCTCAAAGCGAGCGCCTTTAGTCTCAACCTCTTCGATCAACCCGTTGTCAATCAAGAATTTAGTCGCTGCTAAGCCTGCTGCACAGCTCACGGGATGACCCCCAAATGTTGTGATGTGTCCCAACACTGGCGAGTGCTGCAGCGTCCCCATAATCTCCGCCGATGAGCAGAACGCACCCAGCGGCATTCCGCCACCAAACGCCTTTGCCAAGCAGATCACATCGGGCGTAACACCATACTTTACTGAGGCGAAGATCTCGCCCGTGCGCCCCATTCCCGTCTGTATCTCATCGAAAACCAAGAGTGCACCCACCTCCGAGCAGCGCTTGCGTAGCGCCTCCAAATAACCATCGGCTGGAAGTCGCACACCAGCCTCGCCCTGTACAACTTCGCAAACAACGCCTGCCGTGAGCTCCGTGATCTGTGTAAGTGCCTCAAAATCATTGTATTCAATCGAGCGACAGCCGCCAACAATTGGTTGAAAAGCCTGCGTCCACTCATCCCCCTCGGGCGAGCCCATCAGCGCCATTGCGCCCTGTGTCGAACCGTGATATGAGCGGCGCATCGAGATGATCTCGCCACGCCCTGTGTACCGCTTCACCAACTTCATTGCCCCCTCGATAGCCTCAGCCCCCGAGCTCACGAAATATGTTGTAGAGATTGGATCGGGCAGCAGCTCAGCGAGTAGTGTTGCGTACTCCACCTGAGGCGTTTCGACCATCTCGCCATAGACCATAACGTGCATATACTGAGCCGCTTGACGCTGCACAGCCTCCACCACAGCAGGGTTGCAGTGACCAACATTACTCACCGATACACCCGAGACAAGATCGACAAATCGATCCCCATTCGGTGTGTAAAAATATGACCCCTCGGCACGCTCCACCTCCACCAACATTGGTGATGGTGAGGTCTGTGCAACGTGCTCCAAAAATGCCTTACGCAGGATCTTTTTCATAATCTATATCGCTAAATTTCCGTCTCAAAATATTCTCCGCATCACGCACACTCTCCCTCATCCAGCGGTACAACAGCTCCCGTTGCTCCACCTCGCTCAGCGCCCAACCCTCGGTTGTGTCACGCAACCGTTGCGACAACATATATATAAGTATCGCTGCCGATGCCGAGACATTGAGGCTCTCGACCATTCCGCACATCGGGATCTGTAGGAACTCATCCGCCTCATCGATGATCTGTTGCGAAATTCCCGAGTGCTCCGTGCCAAAGACTAGCGCAAATTTTCCAGCCCCAACATCAAACGTTTCGGGTGTTGAATCGAGTTTGTGTGGTGTCGTTGCCACTATCCTATATCCCTCAGCCTTAAGTGCTTGCAGAGCATCAGTGGTGTTTGAGTACCTCGCAAGGTCGACCCACTTATCTGTGCCACGAACTATATCGGCATAGGTTTTGAAGTCACAAAGCTCCTCCACAGCGTGCATCTTCTGTAGCCCAAACGCCTCACAGTGGCGCATCAAGGCGCTTGCATTTTGTGAGTGAAAGGTGTTCTCCGAGAGGATCGTCATCTGGTGTGTGCGGCTTGAAATCGTCCGCTCCAGCGTCTCTCTTCGCTCCTCGGTCATAAACTCCGTGAGGTAGTCAATACGCTCGGTGAGCCACGCTAGGTAGTCGCTATTTTCTATATTTTTCATCTTCATCCAAAATTTTTAGGTAGCTCTCATATCGAGAGTATGCAATCTCGCCCTGCTCAACGGCTCGTCGCACGGCGCACTTCGGTTCGTGTGTATGTGTGCAGTTGTAGAATTGGCACTCCTCGCCAATGGATAACATCTCGGGGTAATAGTGCCAAAGCTCCTCATCCTCAATGTCTAAGAGCCCGAAACCCTTGATGCCTGGGGTGTCGATTATGTAGCCTCCATCGCTGCCGCTCAGCGGATAAATTGTCGAGAATGTTGTGGTGTGCTTGCCCTTGTTGTGTGATTGTGAAATCTCGCCTGTGCGGATCTCCACATCGGGTTCGATCGCCTTTATGAGGGTCGATTTGCCCACTCCTGAGTTGCCCGATATGAGTGTTGTTTTGCCCTTTAAAAGCTCCTTAACCGCCTCAATGCCAATCCCTTCGGTGGCTGAGATCTCCACTACCTCATATCCTGCACTGTTGTATATCGACCTAAACTCCTCGACCGCCTCCTCACGCTCCGCCCTCGCAAGATCGATCTTCGCCAAAAGTATCGTCACGGGGATCTTATAAGCCTCGCACGTAACCAAGAAGCGATCGATAAACTCCGTAGCTGTTTCGGGCGAGAAGAGTGTCGCCACGATCATCGCACGGTCGATATTTGCCGCAATGATGTGTGACTCCTTCGAGAGGTTCGAGGCTCGGCGAATTATGTAGTTACGCCTCGGCTCAACATCACAAATAACGTAGCTCCCCTGCTGCTCCTGCTCGCAATGCACCGTGTCGCCAACAACAACGGGCGAAGTCGAGCGAACACCTCGCAACCTCATCCGCCCCCTCATTCGACAGCTGTACGTAACCCCCTCGTGCAACACTTCGTACCAACTTCCCGTGGCACGCACAACCAAACCTAAGAATCGCTCCGCCATAAGATCTATATAGTTTTAATTTTTTCCAACTCCTTAACTGGCTCCGAGCCCTCCAGCTGTTCCCACTGCTCCTTAGTCCAGTCCCACGCTGGGGTGATCCATTCGGTTATATCTGCAATCGGATAGTAAAATTTGGAGCGAGCCAACTCCTTGTCTGAGAAGATATTAAAGACCCCATTCACCCCATTAAAGACCCTAAAGAGTACACTCATAATGAGCAGATATTTGCAGAGCGAAAGCACCACTCCCAAGATAGAATCGAAGATCCCAAGCCCAGCGATCTTCAACACTCCACGCACCAAATTAGCCGTCACAACAACAACCAAGATAGTCGCCACAACAACAATTGCGTAGCCAATCATCAATCGATACTCGCCCTTAACACCGAAAAAATCTGCTGCACTATCGCTATATGTACTCCCCAAATAGAGCCCCAGCACAATACCCAACAGCGAACAGACCTGCACAATGACACCCTCACGAGCGCCACTGAAGAGTGCATAGGCAAGTATCGCCAAGATTATTATATCTATAATGTTCATACTTTTTTTTAATGATTAACGCCGATAATGATTAATGATTAATGCCGATAATGATTAATGATTAACGCCGATAATGATTAATCATTTATAATTTTAAATAACTCATCGCTGCTGAACCCTCACACATCAAGAGGTCAAGAATCGAGAGGTTGGGCACAAAATCTAACCTCTCGGCAAAGACCTGCATATACTCAGCTAATCCCTCTGTTGCTCCCTCTGTTGCACCCTCTGTTTCACCCTCTGTTGCACCCTCTGTTGCACCCTCTGTTGCTCCCTCTGTTGCTCCCTCTGTTGCTCCCTCTGTTGCTCCCTTTACTCTGAGGTCTCGATCCTCCGCTTGGGCTGTTATGTAGTCGGTTGAGATGGTTGGCTGTAGCTCGTTACTCAGTTGTAACAATCTGTACATCACCCTCATAAGCGCCTCGTTAAACTCGACCAAATTGCTCCACTCACGCCTGTATAGCGGCTCAATGTAAGGTGCGTAGTGGTCGAAATATGGCGATGATTTATAGGCTGAGAGTATCGTCACCCAGTGCTGATGTTGCCACCGTTTCGAGTTGTCGATCTCCATTGTCGTCATCACGCTGCAGGGTCGATTTGCTCGCCTCACGGGGATCGTCAACTCGATCACACCCTGTGCCGTCATCAACCGTGTCCTGTTTCGTATCGAGCGCTTTATGTAGTGCTCGCCAATGTCGATCGTTGCGTTGCCCTGAGCCCTAACCAACTCGGCGAAGTAACTAATTGGCGGCAAATATGATGATGGAAGTATCAACATAACCGCCTAATTTTTATCTTCGTTTGCCGCCCCGTTCGTCTCCCCGTTCGTCCCCTCGTTCGTCCCCCCGTTCGTCCCCCCGTTCGTCCCCTCG
>JBCQUE010000057.1:0-13250 GCA_047174325.1 Rikenellaceae bacterium
ATGGCTACACTCCATACATCCAAGATGGATATTGGTATATCAATGGCGTTAGCACCGAGGTAGCTGCAACAGGCGCAACAGGCGATGACGGCTACACACCATACATCAAAGATGGATATTGGTACATAAATGGCGTTAGCACCGAGGTAAAGGCAGCAGGCACAGACGTAACCGTAGCAGGTATCACATACCGCAATATGGATGACTACGCTCTATTCTTCTTCGATGCTATCGAGGGTGTTGTGAGCGAGCGCATCATCTATGCGCCGATGTATATTCAGACACCAACGAGCATCACGTTAATGACATCGACTATCGACCTAACTGTCGGTGGCTCAGCTGACTTCGATGTTATCGTGAACCCAACAGCAAACGGTAAGGATATTGAGAAGTTCTATCTAGTTGCTGAGAGCGGATATTCAACACGTGCGACATCTGAGTCTACTTATGGTGCTGCTCCAACGGGTCTTACCTGCACATCAGCTCAACATAAGGACGGAAATGGACGCTACACTATCACCGTCAAGTGTGCCGATGATGCTGCAACGACCGATCCATTCTTTGTTGCTGCAAAATATAAGGTTGACGCACTTACAGATGATGCTAAAACCGCTCTTAGCTCAACGAACGGTGAGGTTAGTGCAGAGAATTACACTAACTATCTTGCATCTACAGACGGTACTGCCTACAACGAGGAGAAGGAGTATGAGTTGATCTCATCGACACCAATTCAGGATGTTGAATTTACATATAACCCATTGGAGTATAGCGACTTCGCCGACTTTGCAGCTGTGAACCTCGTTATGTATGAGGGTGATACAGATAGCTTTAGCATCCTGACATCTGATGCAAACCTTATCAATGTAGCGGGTGTTGACGCAACAAGCGTACAGGTTAACAATGTCGATGCAACCGATCTAACACAATCTAATGTAAGCTATCAAGATGGTAAGGTATCAGTAACAGCTGCAACCCTAGCTGCGCCTGCTGCAATGACTGAGTACGACATTACAGTTAAGATCACAGACAAAACTGCACCAACTGCAAATGAATTTACAAAGATATTCAAGGTGACTGTATATCCTAAGCCAGCGACTGCGATCGCAATCTCTACTCTTATCGAGGATTGGTTGCCATCGTCATTGAGCGGTAGCATCGTTGGAAGTAGTATCAACTTGAGCCAATCTACTTATATTGACAGCGACTTCAAATATGAATTTGGCGGCGATGTAACATTGTCATTTACCGATACTTACGACCTTAAAACATTGGTGGGTCTCGATGCTGAGTACGGAACAGATGCAAGCTTTGTCGCTACGCCTGTTATCTCAGAGGATCTTAAGAGTGCGGTATTCTCACTTAATGGTCAGAACAGCGATGGCGAGGCACTTCAGCCAGGTACTTACACAATTACATATAATGGTACAGCTACACCAAGTTCACCATTAAGTACACTAGAGGCAGTTGCGGTTACTTTGACTCACACAATCAAAGTTAATGCTCCAGTCTACACAATAGAGGCTGCATCTACTGCAAGTAGCTCTATCAGCACTAACATCTACACAACAGCGACTTGGGGAACAATCGATGTAAGTGATATTGTAGATGCAACAAGTATAACGGAGACAGCTGGCTGTCTTAACCAATATCGATTCGCTAAGGATGGTGACGACAACCAAATCACAAACAATGGTGTACGTTCAATCGTTAATGGCGTGAATACAAACGAGGTTGCATTCCCAGAGCTTAGCGCTGCATCAGAGAATATTGCTACACTATCGTTCTACTACCAGCTCGATGAGACTAATGTTAAGATCCCTGTGAGCTTTACAGATAACACATACGATTCATTCTATGTTAGGTACTATATGATTTCGCTTAGCACGGTATCACTTAGCTACAACTCGGGCAACAATCTGTCGTACTCATCTGACCCTTCAGCTACATTTACTGCAACTAAAAGTTGTGAGGCAGTGCAGAATCAAGTCACAATCAAGAGTAGCAACGATGTGCAGGTTAACGGCAATGGCTACATCGCCTCTGTAGAGTACACCTACGAGATCGACACTGCTTATGGTTTGAAGTACTACGACAATAATAATAATGTTACTGCTATACCTGCAACAGATCCATCAATCACAAGCGTCATCGAGGTAAACAAAACTTCAGGTAAGGTTAGCTACAGCGCTGATAATTTGATCTGGAAAGCAGACGACATAGTCTACAGCCAGCAGGTTATTGTCACAGCTACAGATTGCTTCGGCAAGAGTAAGCAAGCGACCGTAGAGGTGAAGATTAAGAAATAATAATGCTTCCATATAGAGGCTGAGAAGGGCTGAGTATCACTGAGCGAGGCTGAGTAACGGCTGAATATGCTGAGTAGGGGTTGAGTAGGAGTAATTTCCGCTCAGCCCCTCTCTGGTTTTATTAACTCACAACTCTTGTCTCAATTGCGCCTCTTCGAGCCGCCGCCCTCTGGGGGATTTTTTTGAAAATCCCCTTTTATGAGGGAGGGCTTAGACCCAGCGATGACTGCCTTTCAGGCGGAGCAGGGGAGCTCCCCTGCAGGAGCGGGGCGATACTTTCGTATCGCCTACTCAGCGGTGGGCAACACACGCACTAGCCTGCTAAAAGGGAGCTTGCTCCCAATTGCACGATTATTGCGCATTGCTCCATCAAAAACTAACTATGCAAAATATCACTGCACACATTCAGCTGCTCATCTGCAACCTTATTTGGGCGTGTGGCTATCCGCTCTACAACTTCGTGATGCCTAAGTACATAGAGCCTATTCCGCTCTTCACCGCTACGACCATCGTCACCGCTCTGCTCTCGCTCACGTCGCTTGCGTGGCGCACCGAGGAGACACCTCGTGTCGAGCGGCGAGATATGTTTGCGATCGTTGGTGCAGCGCTGTTGATTGCCCTCTTACGCAAAGGTATGCTTATCGTGGGGCTCTCGATGACTTCGCCTATCGATGGATCGATCATCTCCTCCATTGGTCCTGTCGTGGTGTTAGTCATATCGGTGGCGATGCGGCTCGAACGTTTCTCACCACGCAAGGCTATCGGTATTCTGCTGGGGTTGGGTGGCGCACTGGGTGTGATCCTCTCGGGCGGTGGCACAGCTCACCAAACATCGGGCGTTGTGGGTAACATCCTGATGCTGCTCTGTGCCTTTATCTCGGCAATATATATGATTTGGTTCAAGGGCTTGCTTAAGAAGTATGACCCTCTCACGCTACTCAGGTGGATGTTTTGCATCACGGCAGTTGTCTTTCTTCCGTTTGGTCTCGACACGCTGCTCACGGTCGACACCGCCAAGTTCACGCCACACGTTTGGTTGGCTGTTGCATACTTAGTTGTGATGCCGACTTACTTCCCTAATTTGCTGTTAACGAGTGCACTGAAACGTGTCTCGCCGACTGTTTCGAGTACATATATATATGTACAGCCGACTGTTGCTGTGGCTATCTCTATTGCTGCTGGGCTTGATACGTTGCGATTTGTGACGGTTGTGTTTGCCTCTTTGATCTTTGCTGGGGTTGCTGTTGTCATCTCGGCTACGGCTGCGCAACATAGGGCTGAGTAGGGCCGAGCAGGGCTGAGCAGGGCTGAGTAACACTGAGTAACACTGAGTAACACTGAGTAAGGCTGAGTAGCCCACCGCTGGAAAGGCGATACAAAGTATCGCCCCGCTCCTGCAGGGGAGCTCCCCTGCTCCGCCTGAAAGGCAGTCATCGCTGGGTCTTCGCCCTCCCTCGTTAAAGGGGATTTTCAAAAAAAATCCCCCAGAGGGCGGCAGCTCGAAGAGCTGCAACTTATGCTGCGGTGGTCGCTGAGCAGGGCTGAGTAGGACTGAGTAAGGCTGAGTAGGGCTGAGCAGGGCTGAGTAGGGCTGAGAGCAAGCCAAAGCTAAAAGGGAGCTTGCTCCCACTCATAACTAAAACCGTATTCCTGCTGTGAACGATGTAGCGTTGTACTTATACTCCTCGCTTATCTCCGAGATGTCGCCCTGATACTTGATGCCGAGCAGCAACCTGCTGATCGAGAAGTTCACACCCACCTGATAGCCAACAAGCAATCTGTTCCACTTGTCCGAACCCATATCGTCCTCCTTGTAGAAATTCATCTTCTCGCTACGCTCATTACCTGCATTTTCGAAGTTGTCCCAAAACTCCGATTGAGAGCTATATTTATTTAGATCATCCGCTGAATCACCGCTGAGTATCCACTCCGTTGTCACCTTAGCTGTCAATCCACACTTGAGGTTGAGACCTGCAAACGGAATGATCGAGAGGTTGCCATTTGTCGAGATGCAGTAACTCAAGTTGATCGGCACAGAGAGGTAGTTGTACTTCATCTTCGCCTCTAAATCCATATATATATCGGTGAATTGCACCACCGATCCTGTGCTGCCGCTCTTTATGGAATACGTCCCGATGTACTTATCCTCATAGAGATTCTCCTTGTAGTACGCCTGTGAAAACGATACTCCATACTCGATGTAGAGCGCTGCTTTGGGGACGATCTGCTGCGTGATGCTGTAGCCGACCGTGAAGCCACCGTTGAAGTCGTCATTGTCGTAACCCGTCTCCATCGCCTTGATCTTGGGCATATCGTACGATGCGTAGATCGTGTTCCATCCGCTGGCGATCTGCTGAGCCTCAGTGGTTTGAGCGACCACTGCAATTGCCGCAATCGCCAAGAGTTGTTTCATCCTTTTCATATCTCTCTAGTTTAGTTTGCCAATGCAAGTTATTAACTTTTGTTCTAAAATGCAAATTAATTGTAATGTTTCTACAGACTGAAAAAAAATATCGGTTATAAGGTTGAATGAGCGAAGATTTTTTATAAATTTGCAGTGCTTAATTATTCGACAATTAATTATGGGAGAGAAGAGAGAGCTGCAGCAGGTCGCCGATCTACTGCTGGATATAGCCGCAAGTTTGATGGGTGCAGGGTCGCACACATCACGTTTGGTGCGCAACGTCTCACGTATGGCGACATCGTTCGGCTACGAGATATTTATGACCGTGTTCCAGAAGAATATGACGATGATGGTGCGCAAGAGCGGCAGCATCGAGTCGATCACACTGGTGAGATCAACAAAACATATGGCGCTCAACTTTCGTGTTGTGGCGGAGCTCAGCGAGCTGAGTTGGCACACACACGATAACAACCTCACGGTTGCCGAGGCTCGTGAGGAGTATGAGCGTGTGATGGCGACACCTCGAATCCCGTGGTTCGCTGTCTTGCCACTGGTCGCTATCGCTAACGCCTCGTTCTGCAAACTCTTTGGTGGCGATTTGGCTAGCTGTGTGATGGTCTTTATCGCTACTTTGGTGGCGTTCTTTGTGCGTCAGAAGCTGATGAGCTGGGGCGTTGTCCACCCTATTGTCTTTGTCGTCTCGGCTTTTACATCATCTATGATCGCTGGTTTGTGCTCCACGCACGGGATCGGTGCTACGCCCGATATTGCGCTGGCGACGAGCGTTCTGTTTCTCATCCCTGGTGTGCCGCTCATCAACTCGATGATGGATATTTTGGAGGGGCACGTATTGATCGGTATCTCACGCTTTGTCAACGCTATGACGCTGGTCGTGGGTATCACCATCGGATTTATGTTTACTCTGTTGAGCCTCGGAATCGAAAAAATTTAGCGCTATGCCTGAGAATATTATTGAGTTATTGCTTACTGATGCGCTCTTTTCAGCGCTCGCCGCCATCGGCTTTGCTGTCATCTCGTCACCGCCTAAGAGGGCTGTGGCGGTCTCGGCTCTGCTGTCGGCTGTTGGTCACTCGTTTCGTTACTACTTGATCCACGTTGTGGGGCTGGACATCGCCTCGGCTACATTCCTTGCATCGTTCTTGATCGGTGCGATGAGCTTTCTGTTTGCCAACTTGATACACTGCCCTAATGAGGTCTTTACCTTTCCGTCACTGCTGCCGATGATCCCCGGAATCTACGCCTACAATATGTTCCTCTCGCTCACGAAGTTCATCCGTAGCGAAAATGTAGCGGAGAACTTCGGACTTATCGAGAGCGCTGTGACCAACGGAATGACCGCCGCCTTTGTCCTGATGGCGTTGGTGTTGGGTGTCTCGCTACCTGTGATGCTCTTCCATAAGGCATCATTCAAGGTGACACGTGCCCCAAAGGAGATCTTCGCACGATTCAAAGTGCGTGAGTAATCACCCGTTAGAACTATTGTTGTCCGTCAAGTCGACTTGGCGGACGATGTGGTCGACTTGGCGGACGATAATACGTTAGAACCAGACGATGTTGGGGATCTGCATTATTAGTCCTGATTTTTGTTTTTGTGTCAAGGTTAGCTGCTGTAACTCTTTGGGTGTTAGGGCGTTGATTTGTGCACCCACCATTGAGTAGAGCATCTGCAGACCGCTCCGCTCTTGATCCATCTCTATGATTTGATAGTCGCCTTTTTTGAGCGAGGAGCGTTCGATAGCTAGGGCGATTGCTTTGTGCAGTCCGCCATTGTCATCGGCTAATCCACAGGCGACCGCCTCCTTGCCGCTCCACACCTTACCGCCCGAGATGTTACCCACCACACCGATCGGGAGGTTACGCCCCGAGGCGACCTTATCGGAGAATGAGGTGTAGATCTCATCGACACTTCTGTTAAGTGCTGAACGCTCCGCTGCATTGAGTTTTCGGGGCGTGCGACCGAAGTCCGCTGAGGGCTCACTCCCCACACCGTCGATGTTGATTTTGAGATTCTTGCTGAGCGATTCCGCATAGTTAAAGAGCAGCCCATAGACCCCAATTGACCCCGTTAGGGTATAATTATCGGCAATTATCATATCTGCAGGGGCGCTAATGTAGTAACCACCACTAGCTGCATAGCTACCCATCGAGACGATCACGGGCTTAGTTTTTTGGAGCAAATCGACCTCTCGCCACATCACGTCAGCAGCGAGTGCGCTACCCCCCGGTGAGTTGACACGCAACACAACGGACTTGATGCTCTTGTCGGCACGAGCTCTTCGCAACATCGAGCAGAGCGTCTGAGAGCCAACCACAGGGTCGTTACCCCCCTCGCTGCGCCCCGACATAATGACACCATCGGCGTAGATCACAGCGACCTTATTTCCGCCATCGCCACCACTCTCGACAGCGGCAAGGTCGAGGTTCTGTTGCTGCAGCAGCGAGTAGTTGAGCAGCGATATTCGCTGTAGCTCGCCACGTTTCTTGCGCACCACACCGCACCGCTCCAAGGCTGCATCATACTGGTCTCTGTAGGCGATGCGGTCGATGAGGTGCTGCCGTAGAGCCACCTCGCTAGAGATGAGTATCTCGCTCTGAGCCAACGACTTAAGCTGAGCTACATCGACCCCACGAGCCTCCGCAACTTCGCCCACGACACCACGCCACAGCTCATCCACGAGACGTTGCGACTGCTCACGGCTCTCCTCCGATTGCGAAGAGAGCAGGTAGGGCTCGACAGCCGATTTGTAGCGGCAAGCCTCGGGACGAAACGCCTCGACACCCACACCGAGCTCACGCAACAGGTCGCCATAATAATATGAATTTATCGCCACACCTTGCCACTCGATCTCGCCCAGCGGTTCGAGGAAGAGCGAATCGGCTACAGTGGCGAGGTAATAATTAGATTGTGTATAGCTCTGAGAGTAGCTGTAGATCGGCTTTCCGCTGCTCTTTCTAAACCGTTCAAGCGCCCCACGCAACTCCTCAGCAAGCGCCAAGGGCAAGCGATACTCGCCATCGAGACGGAGCGACAAAGCGGTGATATTGGGGTCATCAGCAGCCCCCTCGATAGCCCTCAACACCGAGAGTAGCGAGAGCGGTGAGGACTCCTCAATAGAGAGTTTCCGCAGGTTGAAGAGCGGCAATTGACGGGGCGAGTCGCTGATCTCCTCCGACATATTTATCTCCAACACCGAGCCCCGTTTGGGAGCCTCAACACTAGGCGCAAAGTAGCTGACCGACCCGATGATAACACCGCCAATGATCAGCGCAAAGAGCACCACCGAGGCGCACAACGAGAGAAGTATAATGAAGAGCGATTTGAAGAACTTAAGCATAATATCCGAATTGAGTTTAAACAAATGGTCACACCCGACTGACCCATACCTATATAACGGTGTCGACCCATACCTATATATAAATAGAGAGGTACGACCCTACAAAGATACATTTTTTTGAGCGGAGCACAAAATAAATTTCTAAAATTTCTCACAAATATATATCCAAAACCCCCGAATGTGTTAAGTAAACGTTAAAACAGCACGATTTAATTTTGAAATTTCATATAAACTTTCTATCTTTGGGGCGTACCGATTAATATACGAAAATTATGCCAATCAAATGTATCGGCGTCTTGACATCGGGAGGTGACGCACCCGCAATGAATGCAGCAATTCGTGCTGTAACCCGCACGGCGATCTATAATGGTTACTCGGTGAAGGGTATTATGAGAGGATATAAAGGTCTCATCACAGGCGAGATCGTGGAGTTTACCTCTAAGAGCGTGAGTAACATCATCCAACAGGGTGGTACGATCCTTAAGACGGCTCGTTGTAAGGAGTTCCAAACACCTGAGGGTCGTGCGATTGCTTACGACAATATGGTTGCAGCAGGTATCGATGCCTTGGTTGTGATCGGTGGTGATGGTTCGCTTACGGGCGCTAAGCTCTTTGCAGATGAACACAACGTGCCTGTTGTGGGTTTGCCGGGAACGATCGATAACGACTTGGGTGGCACAGACTCAACTATCGGATACGACACAGCACTCAACACGATTGTCGATTGTGTCGACAACCTTCGTGATACAGCGTCGAGCCACGAGCGACTATTCTTCGTGGAGGTTATGGGTCACACTGCTGGTTACTTGGCGTTGAACGGAGCGATTGCATCGGGCGCTGAGGCGGCTATCATCCCCGAGATGGAGACTGAGGTTGACCAGTTGGAGGAGCTCATCAGCACAGGATTCCGCAAGAGCAAGAACTCAGCGATTGTATTGGTGGCGGAGAACCCATCGACAGATGGCGCAATGGGTTTGGCGAAGCGTGTTAAGAAGGAGTACCCTGATTATGACGCACGAGTAACGATCTTGGGTCACATTCAGCGTGGCGGATCACCGACAGCGTTCGACCGTATCTTGGCATCGGCAATGGGCGAGAAGGCGATCGAGGCGTTGCGTGATGGACAACGAAATGTTATGATTGGAATCCGCAATGGCGAGTACGTATGTGTGCCGTTCAACAAGGCGATTGGACACAATAAGGGCATCGACCGCTCTAGCGTGGAGCTGGTTAAGATACTGTCTATATAGTTAGGAGTGAGAGCTAGCTCCCTTTTAGCAGGCTAACGCACGTGAATTGACCACCGCCGAAAAGGCGAAACGAAAGTTTCGCCCCGCTCCTGCAGGGGAGCTCCCCTGCTCCTGCAGGGAAGCTCCCCTGCTCCGCCTGAAAGGCAGTCATCGCTGGGTCTTCGCCCTCCCTCGTTAAAAGGGATTTTTCAAAAAAACCCCTAGAGGGCGGCAGCTCAAAGAGCCGCAACGGATGCTGAGGTGGTCGCTGAGTAAGACTGAGCAAGACTGAGTAGGGCTGAGTAGGGCTGGGTAGGGCTGAGTAAGACTGAGTAAGGCTGAGTAAGGCTGAGTAGGGCTGAGTAGGGCTGAGTAGGGCTGAGTAGGGCTGAGTAGGGCTGAGCGGCGCTAAGAATAAATAAATTATTAGGGGGGGGGCTGAGTAATAAACTCAGCCCCCCCTAATTTTCTTATAGTTGAATTAACTTTACTCGATGTTGCGAACCCTCTTTTCCCAAGCCCACGTTGCCGCTAGGGTATCCTTTAGATCACGTGTCGCCTTCCAGCCCAACGCCTTGTTCGCCTTCGATGGGTCGCCCCAAATTGCTGTGATGTCTCCCTCACGGCGTGGCGCAAATTTGTAGTTCACCTTGATACCGTTCACCTCCTCAAACTTAGTGAGCAACTCCATCACCGATACTCCATTGCCTGTTCCGATGTTGTACACCTCATAATCCTCCTCCGACTTGCCGCCAACCATACGAGCCACAGCCGCCACGTGCGCCTTAGCCAAATCAACAACATCGATGTAGTCACGAATACAAGTTCCATCGGGTGTCTCATAGTCATCACCAAAGACCGATAGGCACTCACGCAATCCAGCAGCGGTCTGTGTGATGTAGGGCACCAAGTTCTGAGGAACGCCCTGTGGCAACTCACCGATCAGAGCCGTTGGGTGCGCACCGATTGGGTTGAAGTAGCGCAATGCGATACCCTTCATTCCCTCGTACTGGTTCATCGAGTCACGAAGAATATCCTCGCTCATAGCCTTAGTGTTGCCGTAGGGCGACAAAGCAGGCTTGCGAGGTGTGAGCTCTGTAACAGGCTGAGCATCAGGCTGTCCGTAGACCGTGCACGATGATGAGAAGAGAATGTTAGGACGCTCATACTTCCTCATCAACGAGATGAGGTTCATCAGCGACGTGAGGTTGTTAGAGTAGTACTCCAAAGGTTTCTGCACCGACTCACCCACCGCCTTAGATGCAGCGAAGTGGATTGCCGAGTTGAACTGATACTTCTTGAAAACCTCCTCAAACCCAGCGTAGTCGCAACAATCGACCTCGATGAATGGGACATCCACCCCTGTAATCTTGCGCACGCCATCCACAGCCTCACGTACTGAATTTGATAAATTGTCGACGATAACCACGTCGTAGCCTGCTCCCACAAGCTCAACAGCTGTATGCGAACCGATATAACCAGCTCCACCAGCGACCAATACACACTCTTTCATTTTTCTATTATTTAAGTTGTTCTAATGTTAATCCGCCAAATCGACCACTGCCCTAATGCCGGGCGGGCAGCCAGCTAGCTGGCTTTTATCTGGTTTGCGCTGTTGGGCTTAGAACTTCGTTCTAAGATTTTGAAATATAATGTGTTAGGCAAATTTATTTGCATAACACATTCTTTTTCAAAATTTGTTAAAAGCCTTTGGCTTTTAAACCCAACACGAAGGTCACCAATTAGCCACAAGCCTCCAAAAACACCTGTAACGAACTGATAATTCAAGTATTATAAGCATCCGCAAATATTTTACAGTACACCAATAATGTTACTCCAAAGTTGCGCTATAGATATTTGCGACCACACGCACTCACAAAGTTATGATTTTTTTTCGTATTATCATAATTTTTCTTAACTTTGCGAGGTAGGAAATTCATATTAATATAAATCATATAAATTAAAGTAAGCTATGTTTGCAATTGACAGTTACGATTTTTCGGGTAAGCGTGCAATTATCCGTGTAGATTTCAATGTGCCTTTGAAGAGCGCTGGTGTTGTTTCGGACGATACTCGTATCCGTGCCGCTATCCCAACTATCAAGAAGGTTCTTGAGAAGGGTGGTTCTGTGATCCTTATGTCTCATATGGGTCGTCCTAAGAAGAACAACGATGAGAAGTTCACTTTGGAGCAGATCATCCCTGCTATCGAGGCTCGCTTGGGCGAGAAGGTTATGTTCGCTGGCGACTGCATCGGCGAGAAGGCTGCTGAGATGGCTGCTGCGCTTAAGGCTGGTGAGGTTATGTTGTTGGAGAACCTTCGCTACTACGGCGAGGAGGAGGGCAAGCCACGTGGTTTGGCTGAGGACGCTTCAGACGAGGAGAAGAAGGCTGCTAAGGCTGCTGTTAAGGAGTCTCAGAAGGGATTCGTTAAGACTCTCGCATCATACGCTGATTGCTACATCAACGACGCATTCGGTACTGCTCACCGTGCTCACGCCTCTACGGCGCTTATCGCTGATTACTTCCCACAAGACAAGATGTTCGGTTACGTGATGGAGAACGAGCTTAAGGCTATCGACTCAGTTATGGAGGCTCCACAGCACCCATTCACAGCGATCGTTGGTGGCGCTAAGGTCTCATCTAAGATCACTATCATCGAGAAGTTGATGGACAAGGTTGACAAGATCATCATCGGTGGCGGTATGACATTCACATTCGAGGCTGCTAAGGGCGGTAATATCGGTAGCTCACTTTGCGAGCCAGATATGTTCCCCGTAGCGCTTGACATCATCAAGAAGGCTGAGGAGAAGGGCGTGGAGCTTATCATCTCACCAGACACAACCGCAGCAAACAAATTCGCAGCAGATGCTGAGTCTCAGATCGTTCCAGGAAACAGTGTGCCCGAGGGTTGGATGGGTCTTGATGCAGGTCCTAAGGGCGTTGAGGCTTATGTTAAGACTGTTCTGGAGAGCAAGACTATCCTTTGGAATGGTCCTGTTGGAGTCTTTGAGTTCGAGAAGTTCGCTACAGGATCTAAGGCGGTTGCAGAGGCTATCGCTCAGTCAACGGCTAATGGTGCCTACTCACTTATTGGTGGTGGTGACTCGGTTGCTTGCATCAATAAGTTGGGCTTGGCTAGTCAGGTATCTTACGTATCGACAGGTGGTGGCGCACTACTTGAGTATATGGAGGGTAAGGTATTGCCCGGTGTAGCTGCAATCCGTGGCTAGGAGCATATAACTTCAGGGGGGGCTATCTAGGCATTTAGCAATTTAAGCGAAAAATCTTAAATAGATTCTTAAGATAGAACTTCAACCATAAATTGGGGGTGGCTACAAAAATAGTCACCCCTAATGTTTTTATATTCAAAAAAAATCACGACATTTGAAGATGAAAAAAATCTATTTAGTATCGTTTTTTGCGGTGGTGGCGCTCTGTGCGAAGATCATCACTTTTGGCAGCTGTTGTGCTGCAGGGGCATCTACGGAGGTTTTGATCGATGGCGAGAACAGGAGTTGGGACGGTGCACCGCTCATTGATTACCCTACGGGCAAGCCCTCCATCACGCTGCTCAGGATCACCGTTGCGCCCAAGAGTAAGTTGCCTCAGCACTATCACCCCGTGATAAATGTTGGCTATATGTTGGAGGGTTCATTGACCGTCACAGATGACAAGGGCAACAGCAAGACCATCACGGCAGGCGAACCCCTGATCGAGACGGTTAACACAATCCACTACGGCGAAAACCGTGGCGACACCGATGCTGTGATCCTCGTCTTTTATGCAGGTGAGGCAGGCGAGACAATCACCGAGATCTCCGACACCTATCCCAAAAAGTAATTTGGGGAATTATTAGATACTGTCTTAAAATCCAAATAAAATTAGATCTTTTTTGTTAGTACAAATTTATTCCCTATCTTTGTGGTGACGAAGGAAGGTTTCGTGCGATTCGT
>JBCQUE010000058.1:0-4411 GCA_047174325.1 Rikenellaceae bacterium
CCTTCACTCCTCTCTCAGCCGCCTCAGTCGCAACCTCCACAACCTCACTCGCTGCCGTCTCAGTCTCAGTCTCAGTCTCAGTCTCAGTCTCAGTCTCAGTCTCAGCCTCAGTCTCAGCCGCCTCCGCTGCCTCCGCTGCTGTCGCCTCCGCTGCAACCGCTGCCGCCTCAACGTCAGAGGCTACATCACCCTGCGCAACCGCCTCAACCTGAAGAACCTCAACAGCCTCACCATCCCGAGGGATCTTATAAAAGGCAACCTTGATCGCCTCCACCGTGCGTCGCAACGACTCAACAGGCTCGTTCTCAAGCACTCTCTCGAACATCGACACCAACTCACTTCGACTCTTACCAGCGAAACAATCTTCGCTCATATTCTCTTGTCTCTCCATCTGTAAATTTGTTTACCGCTAAATTTCCACCTAACTCTGCCCGCAGCAGATCATTTTCATATAAAAATACAACTCGCAAATATAAGCAATTTTCTCCGTTCCGCCCCTATAATTTATAATAAATTATGCCTTTATATAAAAAATGGTGTTTATTTTGGGTGTAGCGCTATGATATTCGCAAGATTTTTCTTATATTAGTGGTCGGAAATTTAGATGAGTTATATAAGAGAATAGATAAAAACATATAACACCTCTATATTAAGAGAGATATACACCAACTATATTAAGAGAGATATACACCAACTATATTAAGAGAGATATACACCAACTATATTAAGAGAGATATACACCAACTATACAAGAACCCCGATAGACGAATATGTTCACACCCCTCATAACACACAAACTGTACGAATTGCCCGTAGTTAGCCCCGAGTTGAAGTTCCTCATCATCTTGGCTATTATGCTCTTCGCACCATTGATTCTCGACCGCCTCCGTATCCCTCACATCTTGGGGCTCATTATGGCGGGCGCTATCATCGGAGAGCACGGTTTCAACATCTTGGAGCGTGATAGCGGTATCGTGATGTCGGGTACGGCGGGTCTGCTCTACATTATGTTTTTGGCGGGACTGGAGATCGACATAAATGAGTTTGTAAAGAATCGCTGGCGAAGTATCGTCTTTGGTCTCTACACCTTTATCATCCCTATGGCGCTGGGTACGCTGGTGGGCATCTATCTGCTCCACTTCTCGTTGATGACCTCGCTGCTTTTGGCGAGTATGTTCGCCTCACACACGCTGCTCGCCTACCCAATCATCTCTAAATTTGGACTTAAACGAAATCGGGCGGTCACCATCACCATCGGTGGTACGGTTATAGCCGAGACCGCTGCGCTGTTGGTCTTGGCGGTGATTGTCGGAATGACTGGAGGCGTTGTCGATGCTCAATTTTGGATCACTATGAGCGCTAAGCTGCTCGCCTTTGGCGTGACTATCTTCGTGCTCTTTCCGATCGTGGCTCGCTACTTTTTGAAGCGCTGTCGAGATGGTCTGACACAATATATATTTATCCTCTTTATGCTCTTCTTGGGCTCGATATTCGCTCAGGTGGCTGGCGTGGAGGGGATCATTGGCGCACTCTTTACGGGCTTGGCACTCAACCGCTTGATCCCCAACAACTCGGCTTTGATGAATAGGATCGAGTTTGTGGGTAACGCAATCTTCATCCCCTTCTTCTTGATCGGCGTAGGTATGCTCATCGACTTTAGGGTGTTCCTCTCTGACCCCAATACACTCTACACAGCATTCATTATGACCGCAGCGGCACTGCTCACGAAGTATGTTGCTGCATACATCACACAGAAGAGTTTCGGCTACAGCTCAGACGAAAAGCTGGTGATCTTCGGATTGAGTGGCGCACGTGCCGCTGCAACGCTGGCGGTGGTGTTGGTTGGTTACAACGTGATTTTGGGCGTTGATGGCGATGGCGAACCTATTCGACTGCTCAACTCAACGGTGCTTAACGGCACGATCGTGATGATCTTCGTCACCTGCTCCGTAGCCTCGATCGCTGCTCAGAGGGGCGCACATCGTCTCTCGATGAATGAGTCGCTGGACACCACACCGAGCGATGATGACGAAGATATTCCGAGGCTGCTGCTGCCGATCAACTCACTCGATGGAATTGATGAGATCTTGGCGTTTACAAACTTCGTTGCACCGCCTCGATGCGCTGTGACGGTTGCCGCTGTAGTCTCCGATGCAAAGGATGAGGCGCAACAGGTCTCGGCATCGAAGAGGATTTTCGACAAAGCGCTGCACAGCGCCTCAGCATCAGATATGGCTGTCGAGACACTGCTGAGATATGACACTAGTTACTCGAACGGAGTATCGAATATCATACGTGAAAACAATGTTAGTGACCTGATTATCAACATCAACACCGACAAGGAGTTCTCTCAAAAGATGATCACAAAGATTGTCGATGGCTCGTCACACAGCTCCTCAGTCACAACATTCCTTTATCGGGCAAATCAACCGATCTACACCATCCGCCGCCACCTGATTGTGATTCCGCCCTCGGCCGAGTTGGAGATGGGTTTCAAGGCGTGGTTGGTGCGCATAATAACGATGCTCAGAGCAACGGGCGCAACGGCAACGGTCTACGCCTCGAAGGAGACGCTACGCATCATCAAGCGGCTCAATGCAACAAATTCGCTGCCTATCCAAAAACACGAGTTTGTCCGCTACTCCGATATGTTGATCATTTCGAGAGACCTCAAGAAGGACGATGGATTGATCTTTGTGATGGGTAAACGGCTGAGCCCCTCTTATGATGAGTGTATGGAGAGTGTGCCACACTATATAAATAGCTACTTTCAGGGTCACAACTTCATAATGATCTTTCCATACCAAACAGGTGCAGCGAAGGGCGACTTGGAGGGAATGACCAACGTTGCATCGATGAGTGCCGTAGCGAAGATCGAGGAGGTAATCGGCACGGTGATTGGCGTAGTAAAGAAAAAACCAACAGACGACGAAGAGGAGGAAGAGGAGGAAGAGGAGAACGACAACCAACAACATAACTAAGCAATACTCAGAATTACTCAGAATTACTCAGAATTACTCAGAATTACCCAGCAACAAAAAACAAAATGTTAGAGAGCCTTTCATACCTAATAATATCAGCAGTAGCGCTAGGAGCACTCTGCGCAAAGCTAAGGCTACCCCCACTATTGGGAATGTTGCTCTCAGGCATAGCGTTAGGACCTCACTGCCTAAATCTACTCTCGCCTCAACTCTTGGGTATCTCGCTAGAGTTGAGACAGATAGCCTTGGTGATTATATTGATGCGAGCGGGTCTTGCGCTCGATATAAGCTCTTTAAAAAAGGTGGGGCGACCAGCGTTGCTAATGTGCTTCGTACCCGCCTGTTTCGAGATTGGCGGAATGATGCTCATTGCGCCTAAGTTGTTGGGAATCTCGCTACTCGATGCAGCGATTATGGGCGCTGTGGTTGCGGCTGTATCGCCAGCGGTTGTCGTGCCGAAGATGTTGAAGATGATGGAGGAGAGGCAGGGCACAGCGAAGAGTATTCCGCAGATGATTATGGCTGCAGGCTCGGTGGATGATGTCTTTTTAATTGTGTTGTTCACCTCGTTTTTGACTTTGGGTCAGGGTGGTGAGTTCCACCTTGAGGCGTTGGGCGCAGTGCCTGTGTCGATTATCTTGGGGCTCATTGTGGGGGTTGTGGCAGGGTTAGTTTTGGTGCAGATATTCCGAGCTGTGCATCTACGTGACACGGTTAAGATGCTGATAATGATGAGCACAGCGTTTCTGCTGATGACGCTAGAGAGCTCCCTCAAAGGGGTCGTTCCGCTCTCGGCACTCTTGGGCGTGATGGCGATGGGGGCAACGATATTGAGCCGCTATGAGGTGTTGGCAAGGAGGCTCTCGCCCAAGTATAACAAGATGTGGGTGGCGGCTGAGATGCTGCTCTTTGTATTGGTCGGGGCAACGGTGGATGTGAATTATGCTGTAGAGGCTGGTCCGATGGTTGTGGCGGTGCTCTTTGGGGTGTTGCTCTTTCGGATGGTGGGTGTCTATGTCTCGATGTTGGGCACGGTGCTTACCCAGCGAGAGCGGCTCTTCTGTATGATTGCCTATCTGCCTAAGGCTACGGTTCAGGCGGCTATTGGCTCGATTCCGCTCTCGATGGGTTTGGGCTGTGGCGAGATAGTGCTCTCAATGGCGGTCGTGGCTATTATGATTACCGCTCCGCTTGGGGCGCTTGGTATCGATTTGACACGAGATACTCTTGTGCCAAAGAGTAGATAAATTGTTCTTTTTTGGCTGTGAAAAGATTAGCAAATATCTGTTATAAATTTCACAGTTTTGTGTTAAAAAACTAACGCTTTTTTTTGATGAATTAGTGAATATTTATATATACCTTTGTAGGGTGCAAAGGGAGGTGTTAGTTAGGGGACGAACGAATGGTGAGTGTTTTAGATTAATAATTAA
>JBCQUE010000058.1:4421-12866 GCA_047174325.1 Rikenellaceae bacterium
TTAAAAAACTAACGCTTTTTTTTGATGAATTAGTGAATATTTATATATACCTTTGTAGGGTGCAAAGGGAGGTGTTAGTTAGGGGACGAACGAATGGTGAGTGTTTTAGATTAATAATTAAACATTAAAGTTAGGGAAGATTATGTGATTGGCGTAGTAAAGAAAAAACCAACAGACGACGAAGAGGAGGAAGAGGAGGAAGAGGAGAACGACAACCAACAACATAACTAAGCAATACTCAGAATTACTCAGAATTACTCAGAATTACTCAGAATTACCCAGCAACAAAAAACAAAATGTTAGAGAGCCTTTCATACCTAATAATATCAGCAGTAGCGCTAGGAGCACTCTGCGCAAAGCTAAGGCTACCCCCACTATTGGGAATGTTGCTCTCAGGCATAGCGTTAGGACCTCACTGCCTAAATCTACTCTCGCCTCAACTCTTGGGTATCTCGCTAGAGTTGAGACAGATAGCCTTGGTGATTATATTGATGCGAGCGGGTCTTGCGCTCGATATAAGCTCTTTAAAAAAGGTGGGGCGACCAGCGTTGCTAATGTGCTTCGTACCCGCCTGTTTCGAGATTGGCGGAATGATGCTCATTGCGCCTAAGTTGTTGGGAATCTCGCTACTCGATGCAGCGATTATGGGCGCTGTGGTTGCGGCTGTATCGCCAGCGGTTGTCGTGCCGAAGATGTTGAAGATGATGGAGGAGAGGCAGGGCACAGCGAAGAGTATTCCGCAGATGATTATGGCTGCAGGCTCGGTGGATGATGTCTTTTTAATTGTGTTGTTCACCTCGTTTTTGACTTTGGGTCAGGGTGGTGAGTTCCACCTTGAGGCGTTGGGCGCAGTGCCTGTGTCGATTATCTTGGGGCTCATTGTGGGGGTTGTGGCAGGGTTAGTTTTGGTGCAGATATTCCGAGCTGTGCATCTACGTGACACGGTTAAGATGCTGATAATGATGAGCACAGCGTTTCTGCTGATGACGCTAGAGAGCTCCCTCAAAGGGGTCGTTCCGCTCTCGGCACTCTTGGGCGTGATGGCGATGGGGGCAACGATATTGAGCCGCTATGAGGTGTTGGCAAGGAGGCTCTCGCCCAAGTATAACAAGATGTGGGTGGCGGCTGAGATGCTGCTCTTTGTATTGGTCGGGGCAACGGTGGATGTGAATTATGCTGTAGAGGCTGGTCCGATGGTTGTGGCGGTGCTCTTTGGGGTGTTGCTCTTTCGGATGGTGGGTGTCTATGTCTCGATGTTGGGCACGGTGCTTACCCAGCGAGAGCGGCTCTTCTGTATGATTGCCTATCTGCCTAAGGCTACGGTTCAGGCGGCTATTGGCTCGATTCCGCTCTCGATGGGTTTGGGCTGTGGCGAGATAGTGCTCTCAATGGCGGTCGTGGCTATTATGATTACCGCTCCGCTTGGGGCGCTTGGTATCGATTTGACACGAGATACTCTTGTGCCAAAGAGTAGATAAATTGTTCTTTTTTGGCTGTGAAAAGATTAGCAAATATCTGTTATAAATTTCACAGTTTTGTGTTAAAAAACTAACGCTTTTTTTTGATGAATTAGTGAATATTTATATATACCTTTGTAGGGTGCAAAGGGAGGTGTTAGTTAGGGGACGAACGAATGGTGAGTGTTTTAGATTAATAATTAATCATTAAAGTTAGGGAAGATTATGGTGATTTTGGTTCTAAATTGTGGAAGTTCATCAATCAAGTATCAGGTGATTGATATGGAGGGCAAACAACACGAGTTGCTCGCAAAGGGTATTATTGAGCGTATCGGTGAGGCGATGGGTCTGTTGATCCACAAACCCACGGGTAAGGATGTCTACCGAATAGAGCAGCCTATTGCTAACCACACAGATGGAATCAAGGTTGTATTGGCGGCACTGCTTGACCAGGCGCACGGTGTTATCAAATCGCTCGATGAGCTTAAGGCTGTGGGTCATCGTGTGGCGCACGGTGGCGAGCACTTCGCTGAGAGCTGCTTGGTAACTGAAGATGTCGAGGAGAAGATCAAGTCGCTGTTCGAGATCGCTCCACTACACAATCCAGCCAATTATGAGGGTATTGCCTCAATCGATAAGGTGTTGCCCGGTATCGCACAGGTTGCGGTATTCGACACATCGTTCCACCAAACGATCCCTGTACAGAACTATATGTATGCAGTGCCTCGCAAATATTACGACAAGTACCGCATTCGCAAGTATGGTTTCCACGGCACGAGCCACAAGTTTGTAGCACAGCGTGCAGCAGAGCTCACAGGGCTCGATTTCAACAGCTCAAAGATCATCACGTGCCACGTAGGTAACGGAGGCTCGGTGACAGCTATTAAGGACGGAAAATCGTTCGATACATCGATGGGATTCTCGCCGCTCGATGGCTTGATTATGGGCACACGTAGCGGCTCGATGGATGTTAGTGCAGCGCTCTACATCGGTGAGAAGGAGGGAATGAGCTACGCTGAGTTGGGCTCGATGCTCAATAAGAAGTCGGGCATATTGGGTCTTACGAACGAGATGTCGAGCGATATGCGTGATATAGACACTGCTTACGAAAATGGCGATGAGTTGGCGATTCTCGCTCGTGATATGCACTACGATCGTGTTAAGCGATTCATTGGTCAATATGCAGCGGCGATGGGCGGCTTGGATTTGATCGTCTTTACGGGCGGTGTTGGAGAGAACTCATACGATCTACGTCCAGCAGCTTGCTCAGGGTTGGAGTTTATGGGTGTAGAGTTCGACCAAGAGGCTAATTTGAGCGCAGGCAAGAGTGTAGATAAGATCCTCTCTAAACCAACATCAAAGGTCAAGGTGGCGATGATCGCTACGGATGAGGAGCTTGTGATCGCTGCAGATACATACAACATTGTGAAGTAATTGGCAACAGAGACGTGCAACAGAGACGTGCAACAGAGACGTGCAACAGAGATGTGCAACAGAGACGTGCAACAGAGATGTGCAACAGAGACGTGCAACAGAGATGTGCAACATTTGAAGTAATTGAAAGAGTTATAGAAACACATAAAAAACCACTTAAATAATAAAAATTAAAATGATACAACATTTGTCAGAGCTCGTAACCGAGGCTCAGAAGTTGGGAAAGCGCCGTCTAGCGGTGGCGTATGGTCAAGATTCACACACGATTGAGGCTGTCTATGAGGCAACTAAAGAGGGTATTGTCGAAGCGACACTCTATGGTGAGCTAGAGAAGATTCAAGCTGTGTGTAACGAGATGGGGATCGACATTTCACTCTTCAGGGTTGTCGAGGAGCGCTCAGATGTAAATTGCGTAAAGCGAGCTGTTGCATCGGTTGTAGCTGGCGAGGCAGATGTCTTGATGAAGGGATTGGTCTCAACAGATAAATATATGCGTGGCATCTTGAATAAGGATGCTGGTCTATTTCCTCCAAAGGGAACATTGAGCCACGTGACGATCCTTGAGATGGAGGGGTATCACAAATTGCTCACAATCTCAGATATTGCGGTGATCCCTCAGCCCGATCTAAAGCAGAAGATGACACTCATCGGCTACTTGGCTAAGACGGCTAAGATCTTGGGAATCAACACTCCAAAGATCGCTTGTATCGCTCCGTCGGAGCAGGTGTTGCCTACGGTTACATCATCATTTGAGGGTGCGATCTTGTCGAAGATGGCCGACCGTGGTCAGTTGGGACAGGTTGTTGTCGATGGTCCACTTTCGTTGGATGTGGCTATGTATCGTGAAGTTGCTGAGCACAAGAGCGTTAAGGGTTCATCGATCGCTGGTGATCCAGATTGTATGCTCTTCCCAAATATCGAGTCGGCAAATGTATTCTTCAAGTCGGTGACACACTTCGGACACGGAGAGTTGGCGGCGATGGTGATGGGTACAAAGGTGCCTTGCGTGCTCACATCTCGTGGCGACACTAGCGCCTCGAAGTTGTACTCTATCGCCCTTGCTTGCTTGGCTGCCGGAAAGTAAGCTCTATAAAGTAAGCTACTGAAAAGTAAGCTCTATAAAGTAAGCTCTATAAAGTAAGCTAACTGCAGAAAGCAATAAAATTAAAGCGAGAGTGTGAGCTAACCGATGAATAAAAGTGAGAACTAAACGATGAGCGAGATAGTGAAATTCAACTCCGTAAAGGAGAATATAATCACAGTTAGAGGTGTAGAGGTTATTCTCGACAGAGATTCGCTGCGCTCTACGAAGTGGAGACAAAGCGTATCAATGAGGCGGTAAAGAATAATCCAGATAAATTCCCTGATGGGTATATATTGGAGCTCACTGAAAACGAGGTAACTTCTCTAAGGTCGAAATTTTCGACCTTAGAGAGTGGGCGAGGCAAGTACTCAAAATATGACTACAAAGCCTTCACCGAGAAGGGGTTATATATGTTGGCAACAATCCTAAAAAGCCCCAGGGCGACACAAACAACCCTCGCTATAGTCGAGACATTTGCAAAGATCCGTGAGCTATCACGCACCGTTGCGGAGCTATCCAACGTCAAAGATGACTACTCGCAAAAGAGCTTGATGCAGAAGAGTGGCGACATTATGGCGGAGATATTGGGTGACGATATGGAGGCGACCGACACCGAGACGACAATAGAGCTAAATCTTGCGGTGCTTAAGTTTAAACACACCGTCAAAGCCAAGAAGAGATAAAACAAAGAAGAGATAAAAGCCAAGACGAGATAAAACAAAGAAGAGATAAAAGCCAAGAAGAGATAAAACAAAGAAGAGATAAAAGCCAAGACGAAATAGCTATATACTGACCATATATAGTTAGCTACTAACCAAAAAAGATGACCGACAAGAGACCGAGACGAAATATTTAGAAGATTTTACACACAGATGAACAACAGAGTTTTAGCGATTAACCCGGGGTCGACATCGACCAAATTCGCAATTTATGATGACGGGAAAGTTCTTTTTGAGAAGACATTGAGACACAGTTCGGAGGAGATCGAGAGGTTTGAATCGATCGCTGACCAACGTGATTGGCGTATGGGTCTGATCCTTGAGGGGTTGGCTGAGAGCGATATTGATATTCAGACACTTGACGCTGTTGTGGGTCGTGGCGGTTTGGTTAAGCCTATCGAGGGCGGCATCTATATCGTGAACGAGGCGCTGGAGCGTGACACACGCAACTCACCATTTGAGCACGCCTGCAACCTTGGCGCACCGTTGGCGCACGCAATTGCGGACAAGGCTGGCGTGAATGCTTATATTGCTGATCCAGTGGTGGTTGACGAGATGACTGATTTGGCGAAGGTGAGCGGTCACCCGATGTTCAACAGGGCTTCGGCTTTCCACGCACTCAACTCACGAGCAATCGGCAAGCACTACGCAAAGGATATTGAGGCGAAGTATGCAGATCTTAACTTGATCGTTGTTCATATGGGCGGTGGTGTCTCGGTTAGTGTTCACCAACACGGACGTATTGTCGACACGACAAATGCACTCTCGGGCAACGGCTGTTTCTCACCAGAGCGTGTGGGGCGTGTACAGCCGATGGCGTTGGTTGATGCTTGTTACTCGGGCAAATACTCAAAGCGTGAGATGTCTCAGATCTTGATTGGTCACGGTGGATTGGTTGCTCACTTGGGTCACAACTCGATGTATGATGCAGTGGTTGCGGCACAGGGTGGCGATGAGAAGGCTAAGTTGGTTGTTGATGCCTTTGTATATAATGTGTCGAAGGATGTCGGAGCGATGTCGACTGTATTGTCGGGCGAGATCGATGCGATCCTCATCACGGGCGGTATCGCATACAACGACCTCTTGACGTGCGAGATCACAAAACGTGTCGGTTGGATGGGCAAAGTTGTGATCTATCCAGGCGAGGATGAGTTGGGGGCATTGGTTGGCAGCACGATGGAGGTGTTGCGTGGCGAGACGACACCAAAGATTTACGAATAAAATTTAGGAAGAACAGAGCTCCACGACCTATATATATTAGAGGTAAGGTGGGCAACAAAACGGAGAGTATGATAAATATAGAGAGTATCGTCTCGCAAATGGCGCTAGGCGCTGTCGAGGCGTTATATGGTTTGAACGATGAGAGCAAGGTTCAGATACAATCTACTCGCAAGGAGTTTGAGGGTGACTATACGCTAGTCACCTTTCCTCTGCTTAAGGCGAGTAGGAAATCACCCGAGGCAACAGCCAATGAGATCGGCGAGAAGATCGTTGCAGAGAACGAGGCGGTGGCATCGTTCAACGTCATCAAGGGCTTTTTGAACCTATCGATGACAGCGGAATTTTGGGCTGGACAATACGCCGAGATCGCCGCCGCAGAGCGATTTGGATTTGCCGAAGAGGCTACAGGTCGCACGGTGATGGTGGAGTACTCATCGCCAAATACGAATAAACCTCTTCACTTGGGTCACATCCGCAACAACCTCTTGGGTTGGTCGGTGGCTGAGATCCTGAAGGCTAATGGCGACAAGGTGCTAAAGGTTAACTTGGTGAATGACAGGGGAATACACATCTGCAAATCGATGCTAGCGTGGCAACTCTTCGGTGGCGGCGAGACTCCCGAGAGCACAGGAATGAAGGGCGATCACTTGGTGGGCAAATATTACGTAGAGTTTGACAAGCACTACAAAGCTCAGATCAAAGAGTTGATGGCGACAGGAGTGGATGAGGACGAGGCGAAACGCCAAGCACCCGTGATGCTCCAAGCGCAGGAGATGTTGCGCAAGTGGGAAGCAAAAGATCCTGAGGTTTACACACTTTGGGAGCGAATGAATGGCTGGGTCTACGAGGGGTTCGATGTAACTTACAAGGCGTTGGGCGTTGATTTCGACAAGGTCTATTACGAGTCGCAAACCTATCTATTGGGCAAGAGCTTGGTTGAAAAGGGGCTCGCTGCAGGGCTCTTCTTCCGCAAGGATGACGGCTCGGTGTGGATCGACTTGGAGAGTGACGGCTTGGATCAGAAGTTGCTGTTGCGTGGCGATGGAACATCGGTCTATATGACACAAGACTTGGGAACGGCTGTTAGTCGTGCCGAGGAGGAGAGTGTCGATGCGATGATCTATGTCGTTGGAAATGAGCAGAATTATCACTTCCAAGTGCTCAAATTGATCCTCCAAAAGTTGGGCTACGCTTGGGCGGAAAACATCACTCACCTATCGTACGGAATGGTCGAGCTACCCGAGGGCAAGATGAAATCACGTGAGGGAACAGTGGTCGATGCTGATGACTTGGTTGCAGGAATGATCGCCGATGCTCGTGAGATCTCAGACGAGGCGGGCAAGAATGATGGACTAACGGAGCAGGAGATTCAGGCGATCTCGACAACCGTTGGATTGGGCGCACTGAAGTACTTCATCCTCAAAGTCGACCCCAAAAAGACGATGCTGTTTGATCCCAAGGAGTCGATCGACTTCAACGGCAACACAGGTCCATTTGTGCAGTACACACACGCACGTATCTGCTCGGTGTTGCGCCGTGTAGCGGAGGCTGGCTTGGCGACAGAGCAGGGCGATATGGCGCTGTGTGGAGCAGCCGAAATTGAGCTAATCAAGATGCTCTCGATCTTCCCAACAACCGTATCACAGGCGGCAGACAACTTCTCGCCAGCGATCATTGCTGCATATGGCTACGAACTAGCGAAGAGCTACAACGGTTATTATCACGACAACCCAATCCTAAGAGAGGAGGATGCAGCCAAAAGAGCACTACGCCTATCGCTAAGCGCAACGATAGCAAAGACACTAAGCTCAGCGATGTCTCTATTGGGCATCACACTCCCCGAAAGGATGTAGCGGCTAAATTTTATTTCGGTCGGTAATTGTCGTTAATTGATTGACAACTAACCGATTACCGACCGAACTAAAATTTAACCAAAATTTTTCCTCAAAATAATTTGCACAATAAAAAAAAACTCCCTATATTTGCAATCGCAAAGGGGAAGCAACCCAAGCAAGAGCCGAGGGAAGGCAACCAAAGCGAAAGCAGAGGGGAGGCAACCCAAGCAAGAGCCGAGGGGAGGCAACCAAAGCGAAAGCAGAGGGAATACGAAGCGAAAGCAGAGGGGGGGGGGGCAACCAGAGCAAAAAAAAAGGAAAGGCACCGTAGCTTAATTGAATAGAGCATCTGACTACGGATCAGAAGGTTCCAGGTTTGAGTCCTGGCGGTGTCACAAATTTAAACGATGCGGTATCACAAATTTAAACGAGGCGGTATCACAAAATTAAACGAGGAAGAGGCGAAAGTCCCTTCCTCGTTCCATTTCCGTTTCCATTGAGCTGAGCCGAACAACGCCAGCCGCCCACAACTTCAGATGGGTCACCAGATAAAATAGGGGGATTCAACAAAAATAGGGGTCACCAGATAAAATAGGGGGGATTCAACAAAAATAGCTATCTTTGCAGATAATCATTAATTGATATGCAAGATAGTTCAATGTTACTGGAGTTGGCACGCGTGGTGCTACCCGAGG
>JBCQUE010000059.1:0-12721 GCA_047174325.1 Rikenellaceae bacterium
AGTCGACCCTTAAAAACGGCATAATATACTGAATTACAGCAAATTAAGTATCAAATAGTTTTGAAATATCTGCAAGTTTTTGTATCTTTGAGGTGTAAAACTTGCAGATATTGTTTATGAAACCAACACCCACTCGTAGAGATCAGACCTCACTATTTTCATCTTTTGAAGATCAGCTTAGCCATAATCACCCACTCTATAAACTCTCACATCTAATTGATTGGCAGATGTTTGAGCGTGAGTTCCTGCCGCTCTACTCCTCGAAACCATCACGCCCCGCCAAGCCAATTCGCCTGATGGTCGGATTGCTCATCTTGAAGCACGTGCGTGATGTGTCCGATGAATCTGTGGTCGAGCAATGGGCGGAAAATGCTTATTATCAGCACTTTTGCGGATATGCTAGTTTCGTCCCCGATGTGCCCTGCGACCCAACTGACCTCGTCCACTTCCGTCATCGCATCGGTGAGAGTGGCATTCAACTCATCTTGCAGGAGAGCATCAGAGTTAACCAAGATCATAATGATGTTGACAAAAATGGTGGCGATGTAGCCTTTATCGACACCACTGTTCAAGAGAAAAACGTCACGTTTCCGACCGATGCAAAGCTCCTCAATAAGATCATCGAGATGTGTCGAAAGATAGCCAAAGCCGAGAGCCTACCCGTGCGGCAGACCTACACACAGACGCTCAAAAAGTTACGCTTAGATCAACGATTTCGCAACAATCCCAAGCATCATAAAAAAGCGATCAAGGCTGACAAAAAGATTAAGACCATCGCTGGGAGGTTAGTGCGAGAATTGGATCGCAATCTCAGCGAGGATAGTCTACATCGAGAGATTCTGGAACTTTTTAAACAAATTTTATCACAGCGCAAGAACAGCAAGAATAAAATATATTCGATCCACGAGCCTGAGGTTGAGTGCATTAGCAAGGGTAAGGAGCACAAGAAATATGAGTTTGGCAATAAGGTGTCGATTATACGGACATTGGAGGGATTGATTATCGGAGCGCTCTCTTTTCGCAAGGAGTACGATGGTCACACGGTCGAGAAGTCATTGGAACAGACGGAGCGGATGACAGGTAAAAGACCTGAGCAAGTGGCAGGAGACAGAGGGTACAGAGGGCGCAAATGGTACGGTTCAACGAAGCTTGTTATTCCATCATCGCCCTCGCCAAAAGATAGTCGATACGAGAGAGAAAAAAAGCGAAAATTATTTCGCAAACGAGCGGCGATCGAGCCGATCATAGGACATTTGAAGAGTGATCACAGACTAAACCGCAACTTTTACAAGGGGCTGTTTGGTGATGCGATAAATGTGATGTTAGCCGCTGCAGCATTCAATTTCAAAAGAGCTATGGCTTTTTTGTGGGCATATATTATTGGCTACATCAGAAAAAATATCCGACCTCAGAAATTTACTGAAGTCGGATGTTGTGGTTTTTAAGGGTCGACTAAATAGATCGACCACTGCCCTAATGTTGGACAGTGGTCGATTTGATAGATAGTGGTGTTGTTATTTGCATCTATCTAGCGCAGCGGTTTACTTGATCTCTGTACGAACCAATCGAACGTAGTTCTTAATACGGATTGCATCACCTTGAGGTCCTCGTCCCGTTAGGTATTGCTCTGGGTCGCCGCTCTTTGGGTCGCTACGCTGTGATCCAGCTCCGTGTATGTCGATCCAATTTGTGTTGCTGCTGCCTGCTCCGTTTGGTGCTCCGCCACCCATCTGTTGCGATCGCTGTCCGCCGCTGTTGCCTCCATATCCACCACTGTTGCCGCCTCTCATATTGCCGCCACCTTGCTGCATCTGTTGTGAGTACTGCTGATTGCCGCCACCACCGTAGCCACCGCCATTGCCGCCTCTCTGACCGCCACTATTGCCTCCGTTTCCGCCACCTTGGCGCATCTGTCCACCGCCAAAGCCGCCCTGTCCCATCTGTATATTACCCATTCCTCGACCGAAACATAGATAGGCTGCCGCACCTCCGCCACCGCCTCTGAGAGCTGCTGCAACGTGTGTCGTGGAGCTCCAGAAGTATGGATAGTCCTGCTCGCCCTTCTCGTTCTTGATGCTCGAAATCGTGAACACGGGGTCGATCGCTGCCGAGTTGCTACTCTCGGGTGAGCGGCTGTAATCTATGATCGACTGCAACTCCTTAGCGTTGGGTAGTCGCCAATCGCTGTAGCCACCCATCTTCTTCTTATTCATCTTAGCGGCATACTCCAACGCATCGGCCCAATTGAGCCCCTTGCCGCTGTCCTCCTGTTGCCACATCAAGCCCGTAGCCTCATCGCTGACTGTTCCGTTCTTGTTCGCCTTGAACTTATTCACGCCATAATCAGCCCCTCTGACAAATCGAACGGTGAATTTCTTCTCGCCATCTCGTGCATTTAGTGGATAGCTCTTGATACGTCCGTCCGCCATATTTACACCAAAGACCATCTGCATACGACCATTCATCGACCCAATCGATTTGGTCTCCGAGAGCATCTGTGTGTCGATCACACGTGTGCCGTTTGAGCCATACGCAAAGTCGAAATAGTCGGTGGCGATAAATGGAATTGCGCCCTCAGGAACAACGCTCATATCCCGACCGCTTGCATCGACACCGCTGAAGAGAATGAGTGAATACGCCTCCTTGATCGAGGGCACTCGCCAATCTTTGTGTCCAGCTAATTTACTTTTGCGAGCCAACTCAGCCGCCTCGTTGTAGGTCAGCAGTTGGAACGCTTTTTGCCACATAAGCCCCGTAACGTTGTCGGTGATTGTGCCGTCACCATTGTCTGTGTAGCTCGGTGTGCCTGTGTTGTAGTGGGCATCTTGACCATAGAACGCCTCGCCCATCTTGGGCTGCTTGATGGTGTTTGTGTTGTCATAAAATAGGGTTTGACCCGTATCTACAACCTTATATGTAAGCTCCGCCGCTGATGCTGCTGTTGTTGCCGATGCTGCTGTTGTTGCTGATGCTGCCGTTGTTGCCGATGCTGTTGTGCCGAGTATTACTGCCGCAACAGCTATTGATATATAATGTCTCATAATCTTGATCTATTGTTAAAACCGCTATTGTTGTAGCTGTTGTCATTATTATTATTACCGCTGTTGCCCCTTTGGCGAATATTGCCGTTTGTGCCGCCATTACCCCTCTCTCCCCGTGCTCCGTTACCTCTCTGTTGGAAGTTGCCACGGGGATCTTTCTCGCCACCCTTCGAGGCTATGATCGGGATATTCATACGGCTCAACTCAGCCGACAGCTTTGCGTACGCTGCTTGTGCCATCGGTTTTAGATTTGAGTCGAGGAGGTTATTCTGCTCCAGCGGATCTTGCTTGACGTTGAACATCATTGTGATCTCGCCTTGGCTCGTCATTACTTTATACACGCCATCGCTCAGCGCTGTGGTGTGCGTTTTCATCCTCATATTTATGATCTCAGAGAAGTTGTATGGACGAGAGCCACTGCCGCCACTCAACGTCGGCAAAAAGCTGTAGCTATCCTCATAAGTCGCCATCTTCTCGCCCGTGAGCTCCATCACTGTAGGGAAAATATCCACGGCACTGATGAGTGCATCGCTGCGACCGCCACCATTTGTGACCTGAGCACCAGCGACAACCATCGGGATACCTACACCGCTCTCATACAAAAATCCTTTTCCGTGGCGAGATGGATAGGGTGACTGTAGCGCATTATTATCCGTTCCGTTGTCTCCAATCAGTATGATCGTTGTCTCATCGTTGGTGCTCTTCAGCAGCCGCCCAATCTCATAGTCAAGATTCTCGATCATTGCAATCAAGTAGGGTAGTGGGTTGCTGTTTGCACTCTCTCGGTCGTACTTCAATTTGCGATTTGTGTATGTGCCGCTCGGTGGCAAGTGATAGGGTGTATGTGCCGAGTTGTACGCCACCCAACAGAACCACGGCTTATCCTTTTGTCGATCTATCCACGCTGTCGCCTTGTCGGTGATCTTGGTGGTGATGTACTCGTTACAGAGATCCGATTTCCCATTCTCGGTGAAGCGCCACGTGTAGTAATCTCTCACGCCACCGCCCGAGGCTAAGCCAGCGAAGTAGTCGATGCCGTAGTCAGCTCCAAAATCCTCGTGGGTCGAGAGGTGCCACTTGCCAAATGCACCCGTAGCGTACTCCTCGGGTAGAGCCTCAAAGATTGTCGTTTCCGAGAGCGGCAGGTCGATACCCAGCTCCACGATCCCCGTGTGATAGCCGTAGCGACCCGTCAACATTGCCGCACGTGCTGGTGCGCTGAGTGGTGCTCCCCACACATTCTCAAACGTGACACCACGTTTCGCCAATTTGTCGATGTTTGGAGTTTTCGCCTGCACCTTAGCAGGTGTGTCGTAGAGCGACAGCAACTCCCGACCGACATCGTCGATCACGATTACGAGCACGTCTCCTCGGCTCGCTGAATAGGCATTTGAAAGGTAACCAATAGATGTTAGCAATACCCCAAATGAAGTTACAAAATAGCTGTTCATTACAGTTAATTTTATAAAATTAATAATGGGGCAGCTAGTTCGGGGGGGGGTACTTTTGGTAGTGTTACACAAATGTATTATTTAATTTCGATATTTCCAAATGAATTATGATTTTTTTTGCCAAGCTTGTATGAGCTGAGTATTACTGAGTAAGGCTGAGTAAGACTGAGTGGTTACTCAGAAATACTCAGCCTTACTCAGAGATACTCAGCCTTACTCAGAAATACTTAGCCTTACTCAGAAATACTTAGCCTTACTCAGAAATACTCAGCCTTACTCAGAAATACTCAGCAGTTACTCAGCCTTACCCACCTCGAAACTCTCTGTGTGTTTCTCGCTGCCAAACTTCACGGTTGCTGTATACGTGCCTGCCGTGAGCGTGCCGCCCTTGACCTTTACAGGAACATTTCCTAAGCCTGGGTATAGCTTTGCCTTGCCTGTAGCGATGCTCTTACCCTTGCTATCCTTGAGCTGCATTGTCATCGCTCCGCCCTTTGCTGAGCTATATACAACGCCCAACTGTGGTGCATCACTCGATAGTGTCTTAGCTCCGTCCGATGCAAACTTCACACTCTCCTCAAAGATCGAGTTCGCAGCCTCGTTAGCCGCTCCCTGCTTTCTGCCTACGGGGATCGAGTTGTAACACCTCACCCATTCGTATGATGTTGTGCGCTCTTCCCGCGTGCCTGTCATACCTCCATCCTGTGGTGGCTTGCTCCAATTGTATGTCTCGCACACCATCTTCACAGCCATCGGTAGATTGAAGTCCGCCACGGGGTTTACCGTATATTTATACTCGCCATCGAGGTAGAAAAGGATCTCCTTTGGGCTCTTCCACCAAGCAGCGTATGTGTGGAAATTATCATACACCTTGCCCGAAACTTCACAATGGTCGCCCTTGCTACCCTCTGGAACATCACACCCCTTGGCGATTCCTCGGCTGTGTGTGTTAGAACCCATCTGTGTAGTCTTTTTATGATTCTCTGGGAAACCTATGCACTCCTGAATATCGAGCTCCGTAGTGCGCCTGTCACACTCTGTACGGTCGCTCTTGCCCGTAATCAACCAAAATGTCGACGACATAAAGGTCTTGTTCGCCTTCATACTGCACTCTGCATAAGCACCCACATTTAGCTCTGCCTTTGAGTAGATATGACCGCCTCGGTGTGTCCACTGTTGCCCCTTATACTCTACAGGCTTAGCAAATTTATCACACGTGATGTGTAGTTTGCCATTAGATTGTGACATCGACTCAGGCATAAATAGCCCAGGGAAACGTCCCTTCCACGACTTTGAGTCGGAGTTGTACCACTTGTTACTATCAAACTTTGGCGCTTCAAACTCATCAGAAGTCGCTGCATCAATCACCCATCTCATTCCCGAAACAGGTTCCGCTGGTTGCGCAACAGCCGTTGTGACCGCTGCTGCAGATAGCGACAACGCCGCCACCGCTAATTTTAATCTCTTCATAAATAGTGAGTTATTAGTTATTAGTTATTTGGCTTGTTTGTATGAGCTGAGTAGGGCTGAGTAATTCTGAGTATTGCTGAGTAAGGCTGAGCAAGCCAAATAACTCATAGCTAATAACTCATAACTTACTTCTTAGCCTTTGGAGCCAAGATCATATTCATCTTCTTGCCCTCCAACTTAGGCATAGTCTCCACCTTTGCGATCTCCTCCAAATCTGTAGCGAAACGCAACAACAAGATCTCACCCTGCTCCTTAAAGACAATAGAGCGTCCACGGAAGAATACATAAGCCTTCACCTTAGCGCCATCCTTAATGAAATTCTCAGCGTGCTTTAGCTTAAAGTTATAGTCGTGGTCGTCAGTCTGTGGGCCGAAACGGATCTCCTTCAAGACCGTCTTTGTCTGGTTTGCCTTAAGCTCTTTAGCCTTCTTTTTCTGTTGGTATAGGAACTTTGAGTAGTCTGCAATACGACACACTGGTGGCTCAGCCTTAGGTGAGATCTCGATCAAATCGAGCTCCATCTCATCGGCCATCCTTAGTGCGTCACGTGTCGACATCACCTCTGATGTTTCGATATTATCGCCAACCAAGCGCACCTGTGGCACATCGATCTCATTGTTCGTGCGGTGTGGATTCTCCTTCTCTGGGAGTCTACGTCCACGGAATCCACCTGCTGGTTTTGGGCGATTATTATTTGAAGCCGAATTAAAGGCTGGTCTTGGGTGGAATGGTTTTGGTCCTGCTATAGCTTTGTCCTCCTAAATTGTTTAATGATATATTGTTACGTTTTTATTATGGTTGCAAAGATATAAATAATTTTCAATCTTTGCAACCCCATAAATTACTTTTTAATCCTCTTTGTCTAGTCTGTTTTCGTTCATCTCATTCTCAACCTCTGTAGTGATAAATTGAGCAAACGCCTCGACACTCATCTGTCCCTTGTCGCCATCGCCCTGTGCACGTACCGAAACAAGACCATCCTCCATCTCCTTCTCGCCAACGATCAACAAGAATGGAACCCTCTTCATCTCATTGTCACGGATCTTACGTCCGATCTTCTCATTACGGTCATCCACCTGTGTGCGTACATCCTTGCGGTTGAGCAACTTAGCCACCTTCTCAGCGTAGTCGTTATACTTCTCCGAGATCGGCAACACAACAGCCTGATCGGGCGACAACCACAATGGGAACTTACCGCCAGTGTGCTCCAACAATACTGCCACAAATCGCTCCATAGAGCCAAATGGCGCACGGTGGATCATAATTGGACGGTGTAGCTTATCATCTGCTCCCTTATAAGTTAGATCGAAACGCTCAGGCAAGTTGTAGTCAACCTGAATAGTTCCAAGTTGCCACTTGCGACCGATCGCATCCTTAACCATAAAGTCCAACTTTGGCCCATAGAACGCCGCCTCACCCAACTCAACAGTGGTCACAAGACCCTTAGCTGCTGAGGCTGTGATGATCGCCTGCTCCGCCTTCTCCCAATTCTCGTCTGAGCCGATATACTTCTCCGTATTCTTTGGGTCACGCAACGAGATTTGAGCCGTGTAGTTATCGAACTTCAACGTCTTGAAGATATACAACACGATGTCGATCACATTCATAAACTCATCCAACAGCTGATCGGGACGAACAAACATATGCGCATCGTCCTGAGTAAATCCACGTACACGTGTCAATCCGTGAAGCTCACCCGTCTGCTCATAGCGATATACATTTCCGAACTCCGCCAAACGGATCGGAAGATCCTTATATGAACGTGGCTTGAATTTATAGATCTCGCAGTGGTGCGGACAGTTCATCGGGCGCAACAAGAACTCCTCGCTCTCATCTGGAGTGTGGATTGGCTGGAACGAATCCTTGCCGTACTTTGCATAGTGACCCGATGTTACATACAACTCCTTGTTGCCGATCACAGGTGTCATAACCTGCTGATAACCATACTCACGCTGCACACCACGCAAGAATCCCTCCAAGCGATCACGCAACGCAGCACCCTTAGGCAACCACAATGGCAAGCCCTGTCCAACACGTTGTGAGAATGCGAAGAGCTCCAACTCCTTGCCCAACTTACGGTGGTCACGTTTCTTCGCCTCCTCCATCAACGCTAGATACTCATCCAATAGCGCCTTCTTTGGGAACGAAACTCCGTAGATACGTGTCAGCATCTTATTCTTCTCGCTACCTCTCCAGTATGCTCCTGCAACCGAAGTTAGCTTGATAGCCTTAATGTGTCCTGTATGAGGAATATGTGGTCCACGACAGAGGTCTGTGAAGGCTCCGTTGCTGTAGAATGAGATCGTCCCATCCTCCAACTCGCTGATTAGCTCACACTTATAGATCTCGCCAATAGCCTCGAAACGAGCCAACGCCTCAGCCTTCGAGACATCGGTACGCACCAACGTCTCCTTCTTGCGAGCTAGCTCAATCATCTTCGCCTCGATCGTCGTCAAGTCCGACTCGGTGATTGGGCGTGGAGCCTCTACATCATAATAGAATCCACTCTCAATAGCGGGTCCAATACCGAACTTCACACCTGGATAGAACTCCATAAGAGCCTCCGCCAAGAGGTGTGATGAGGTGTGCCAAAAAGCCTGCTTGCCCTCAGCGTCGTCCCACTTGAAAAATTTAATTGTTGCATCTGCCGAGATGGGTGTAGCCATATCAACAGTCTCATCGTTAACCGATGCAGCGAGGCAGTCAGCAGCTAAACGAGGGCTGATACTCTCTGCCACCTGAAAGGCGGTTGTGCCTGCAGCGAACTCACGCTGTGAGCCGTCAGGAAAAGTTACTTTAATCATAAAAGTCTCTAATTGTTGTTATTTACGTTTTGCCTCCGTGCCCTCCCTTTCCACAATTACGAGACGGAATAGGGCGCTCTTTGGCGGTTTTGTCTCTTGTTTTTACTCGCTCTTACTCTCGGTCGTAGCACTCTGCTCCTCTTGGCGTGGCGCTCGCTCTGCTCTTGGCTCACGAGGTTCTCTTTGCTCACGGAACTCTTTCGGCTCTCTTTGTTCACGAGGTTCTCTTTGCTCATGGAACTCTCTTGGTTCTCTTTGTTCACGAGGTTCTCTTTGCTCACGGAACTCTCTTGGTTCTCTTTGTTCACGAGGTTCTCTTTGTTCACGAGGTTCTCTTGGTTCACGGCGCTCACGTGGCTCACGGAACTCACGGCGTGATTCACGAGGCAAGCCGCTCTCACGGTGGTTAGTCTCACGCATTGGACGACCTCCACGCTCTCGCTCCAACTCAGTGTGCTCCAACGGATTAACGGTGATCTCTGTGTAGATTGCTCGTGAACGAACCACATCCACCGCCATATATATTGCGTTGCGCATCGAGTCGGGTGAAGCAAGATCCTTGCCTGCAATATCATAAGCCACACCGTGGTCGGGCGAGGTCCTCACAGCTATTAGTCCAGCCGTAAAGTTAACACCCTCGGGCGATAGCGTCTTGAATGGAATGAGACCTTGATCGTGATACATTGCCAACACAGCGTCATACTTTTTGTATGTTCCAGCCGAGAAGAACCCATCGGCAGCAAATGGTCCAAATGCAAAGACACCACCCTTATAAGCCTCCTCAATGGCTGGCTTGATGGTTGTCATCTCCTCATCGCCAAGCAGCCCACCATCCCCCGAGTGAGGATTGAGCGACAACACAGCGATGCGTGGCTCAACAACCGAAAAGTCCTGTCGCAAGGTTTTGCGTAGCCCCTTAAGATCCTTAACAATAATCTCCTTAGTGATCGCTCCAGCGATCTGATTGAGTGGCAAATGCTTTGTGACGAGACCCACACGCAACAACTCGCTGCACATCATCATCATCGACTCGCCCTCAAATTGCGAAGCCATATACTCCGTGTGACCAGTGTGTGTAAACTCCGAGCTCTGAACAGACTCCTTATTAAACGGAGCGGTAACGATAGCATCCAAAGCACCACTCTTAAGCTCCTCAGCCGCCTTAACCAACGCTACAATAGCCGCTGTGCCTGCATCATTAGAGGCAACACCAGGTGTCACTGTCGAGGCTGGCGCACCGCACTCCACAAGGTTGATCTTGCCGTCACGAGCCTCCGCTGCCGACTTTACAATATTGAACGAGAACTGCTCAAGCTCGCTAATTCCCTTTTTGTAGAACTCCGCAACATTGCGACATCCGTATATAATAGGTGTGCAGATCTCGCAAATTCTGCTGTCTGAAACTATCTTAAGGATCACCTCCCAACCGACACCATTTGTATCGCCCTGTGTGATTCCAACTTTGACTCTTTGGTCTGACATATATTCGTTATCTATTCGTTATCAAAACTTAACCGAGCGAAGATAGTCATTTTTTTTTGATTCCATACACTTGTTGCGATTTTTTTTATTCCGAGTGCAACTTTAACGAATTGATAACCCTCTTTTAGAAATATTCGCCTCGGTAGTTGTAGCTGTTGCGGAAAGTCTCAAATAGTTCGGGGAACTGTTTAATGAGTTTGCTTTCTCGCTCAATATCACAGTGTTGCGTGATGGTTCGACACATCTCTGCCCACCCAATATTGCGCCCCTCGTTGCGATCGACATCGGGATACCAATCATCTATCGGCAGCCCGAAATGCTCCGCTACATCTCTCACTACAGCCGCTGTGCCATTCGCCTTGCCCTGCAGCGAGTAGCCCGCTATGTGAGTTGTCGCTACGGTGGCTCGCTGAAGTAGCTCTCGATCGATGTTTGGCTCACTTTCCCACACATCAAAGAGCAGTCTATGTTGTGGTGCAGCAGCTATCGCTTGGCTCTCGATGACCTCACCACGTGAGGTGTTTATTATTGTGGCTGAGGGCTTTAATAGTTTGATTGCCTGGGCGTTGAGTAGATGATAGCTACTCTCATTGAGGGGTGTATGAAACGTCACTATATCGACCTGAGGGAGCAACTCCTCGATCGATAGAAAGCCACTGAGCCCCTCAGCCTCCTTGCGTGGCGGATCACAACACAATACTCGAAAGCCCCAAGCCTCAGCGTACTCACGAATGAGCCGACCGACACTTCCAACGCCAACAACACCCAAAGTTCGTTCGCAGGGTTGCCACCCCTCACACCGAGCGAGCAACGCCAACGCTGCCGAGACCCACTGCAACACCCCTCGTGCATTGCAACCCTTGGCAGTGGTCACCCGAATACCTCTATTCGTGCAGTACTCCATATCTATATGGTCATATCCAATGGTGGCGGTGGCGATGTGACTCACACTCGACCCATCGAGCAGCGCTGCATCACAACGTGTCCGTGTCCTGATAATCAGTGCATCAGCATCTCGAACAGCATCGGGCGTGAACTCTCCGCCACCAAGATATACAACCTCAGCATAGCGCTCAAAGAGCCCGTCAATAAATGGAATGGCTTTGTCTATTATAATTTTCACGTTGCGAAAGTATTAAAAAAATTGCAACAAAGTGCAGGTGCGGAGGATATTCTTAAGAAAATTTACTATATTTGTCGAAAATTTCGGTTTAATGTCTGCAAATCTCAAAGATTTCAATCCAAATGGAGTCGGAGTAGTGGGTGGCGGTTTCTTCTCGCTACCGTCGTCAATCGACCTTTCACGAGTAGTAATCATCTCTGCCCCGTGGGACGTTACGGTCTCTTATGGAGGGGGTACAGTCTCCGCTCCCGATGCACTTCGTGAGGCATCTTCACAACTTGATCTATATGATTCATCGGCCTACAATGCGTGGCGAGAGGGTATCGCTACTCTCCCTGTCGATCGCTCTATTGCGGAGCTATCGGCTGAGTTGCGCCCCGTTGCCGAGCAGATCATCGAGCAGTTGGAGAGTGGTGGTGAGGCTGATGCACAGCTTCTCAGGAGAGTGAACGAGGGGTCGGAGCGGCTCAATGACTATATGTATAGGAGCACTAAAGAGCTGCTCGAAAAGGGTAAATTAGTAGCCGTGGTTGGTGGTGATCACTCAACGCCTTATGGCGCAATCAAGGCGCTGGGTGGGTATCACGAGAGCTTTGGTGTGCTGCATATCGATGCGCATCGTGATTTGCGTGTTGCATACGAGGGTTTTGAGTACTCACACGCCTCGATTATGTATAACGTATTGCGAGACGTTGAGCAGGTGGAGCGGTTGGTTCAGGTCGCTGTACGTGACTTTTGTGATGATGAACAGCGGTTTGCCGATGGTTGCAGCAGGGTGGTGAGCTTTGAAGATATGACCCTTGCACGGGCACGTTTCGAGGGCGAGACGTGGGGCGCACAGTGTCGCCGTATCATTGCCGAGTTGCCCGAAAAGGTCTACGTTAGTTTCGATATTGATGGGCTGGAGATCGGTTACTGTCCACACACGGGCACTCCTGTTGGCGGTGGATTGAGTTATAATGAGGCGGTTTACCTTTTGGAGCAGCTCGTGGAGTCGGGTCGAACCATCATCGGTTGCGACTTGGTGGAGGTTGTCCCTGCCGAGGGTGATGTTGTCGACTTGGTTGTCGGGGCTCGGGTGTTGTTTAAACTCTGTGGACTGATGATTAAATCCACACCTAGTTATGAATTATGAATTATGAATTATGAATTATGAATTATGAATTATGAATTATGAATTATGAATTAGGGGAGCCAGCTCCCTTTTTACTGGCTTGACAGTTGAGGATTTTGCTGAATTCAACCTGCAAATGCAACTGAATTGAGGTCAAGAAACTATAGGGACATAAGAAAAGGCGAAACAAATCGGAGCCAGGCTCAAATTTATTCCGCCTAAGCGATAAAATTTTC
>JBCQUE010000008.1:0-62893 GCA_047174325.1 Rikenellaceae bacterium
GGTGAAATATGAGCCGTTTGTGTTTGCGAATGGGGACACTAAGAAGCAGCTCTTGGCACGTAGTCGCTACCTACTTTTCAAGTCGCCCGACAAGTGGACGGAGAAACAAAAGGTGAGAGCTAAGATCCTATTTGCACAATATCCTGATCTCGAACAGGCACACTCATTATCACACTCTCTGCGAATGATTATGAGCCGAAAAATATCAAAAGATGAGGCAAGATTATCTCTTGCGAGGTGGTATGCGCAAGTCGAGGAGGCTGAATTCTACTCGTTTAATGTTATCGCCGCAACGATATATGAGCACTATGACGAGATTTTGAACTTCTTTGTTAACCGCTCAACAAATGCCTTTGCGGAGTCATTCAATTCGATAATTAAAGCCTTCAGAACAAACCTCAGAGGCGTAACCGATGTGAAATTTTTCCTGTTTCGCCTTACTCGTATTTTTGCTTAGTCCCCCTATTTTATCTGGTGACCCCTCTTTAGCCCTCTCGTTAGGGGTTAGCTTTTAGGGTTGGTTATATAACACAAAGAGGCTGCCCTCAACCACGTTAGTGATTTCGGACAGCCTCTTCTATAGATCGTTTAGGGAGCTAGCTCCCTTTTAGCTTTGGCTTGCCTGTATGAGTTATGAGGGACGCTAGCTCCCCTGGCTTCCCTAACTCTTTAGATATTTGTCGATTGCTTTTGCTGCTGCACGACCCGATGCGATGCAACGCACAACGAGGCTCGCACCTGTTGTCGCATCACCCGCTACGAATACATTCTCAACCGAGCTTCGCATATCGCCATTGCAAGCGATATTCTTTCTGCCGTCCCTCTCCAACTTCAAAGTCTCGATGATACCCTCCTGCTCAGGGTGTACAAAACCCATCGCCAAGAGCACCAAATCAGCCTTGATTACCTCAACCTCTTCAGTATCCATCGACTTAACCTCGACCGCAACGACCTGACCATTCTCACCGATGAACTTATTCGTGCCCAAGCTCCAACGGCGCTCGCAACCCTCCTTATGAGAGCTCGATGTCTTAAGGATCATAGGGTAGTAGGGCCACGGTGTCGCTGGGTTCTCACCAACGGGTGGCTTAGGCATAATCTCGATCTGTGTCACAGATGCTGCACCCTGACGAACCGATGTGCCGACACAGTCCGAACCTGTATCACCACCACCAATCACCAATACGTACTTGCCCTTAGCCGAGAACTCGCTCGTCTCCTCCACAGGGTGGTTCGATGCTGTCGCACGATTCTGATTCTTCAAGAACTGCAGAGCGTAGTACACACCCTTAAGATCACGACCCTCAGCTGGCAAGTTACGTGGCACACCTGCACCAATCGCCAAACAGACTGCATCGTACTCCTTAGCGATCGCTGTGATGTCGCTCGCCACATTTGTGTTATACTTAAACTCCACACCCTGTTGCTCCATAATCGCAATACGGCGATCGATCACACCCTTATTGAGCTTGAAGTCTGGAATACCGTAACGCAAAAGTCCACCAGCAGCCTCATCCTTCTCAAAGACCGTAACGCTGTGACCCATCTGGCTCAACTGATTAGCCGCCGCCAATCCTGCAGGACCTGAGCCAACAACCGCTACACGCTTGCCGCTCTTAACCTCTGCAACGACTGGCTTCACGTAACCCATTGCGAACGCCTTCTCGATGATCGACACCTCATTCTCACGGATCGTGATCGGCTCGTGAATCTGATTCAAGACGCAACCCTTCTCACAGAGTGCAGGACAAACACGTCCTGTGAACTCTGGAAAATCATCTGTCGCCTGTAGATTCTCAAACGCCTTGCGCCAATTTCCTTTGTAGATTGCATCTTGCCACTCTGGTTGGCGATTGCCTAGTGGACAACTCCAGTGACAAAATGGCACACCACAATCCATACAGCGTGATGCCTGCAACTTTCTGTCATCCTCATTAAGCGTCTGCTCAACCTCACCGAAGTCGCTGATACGCTCGTGTACTGGACGGTAACCCGCCTCTTTTCTCTTTATTGTTAAAAATGCTTTTGGATTTCCCATTTTTCTATCTCCTAATAATCACGTTGAACCTTCTCGATACGCTCCTGTATTGCTCGCATCTGCTCCTCCTGAAGTACCTTCTTATACTCGATTGGAGTAACCTTGATAAACTCTCTCAGTAGCTCAGGCTTAGCGAGAATCTCACTCGCCACAGGGCTACCTGTCAAGTCGTAATGGTTTTGGATATAACGCATAAGCTCCTCCTTCTCGTATGTGCTATCGAGTAGTGTAAGCTCCACCATCTCCATATTACAACGGCTATCAAAGCCTCCATCACGATCCCATACGTAAGCAACTCCACCGCTCATACCTGCACCAAAGTTACGACCTGTAGTTCCAAGAACCACAACACGACCACCCGTCATATACTCGCAGCAGTGCTCGCCAGCCCCCTCTACAACAGCCACAGCGCCACTATTACGTACACAGAAACGCTCACCTGCACGTCCATTGATATAGACCTCTCCCGATGTCGCTCCATACATAAGCGTGTTACCAACGATCACACTCTCCTCAGGCTTGAACTCCGAACCATCCGCTGGCTTAACGACGATCTTACCGCCCGAGAGACCCTTACCCAAGTAGTCATTTGCCTCACCCTTCAATACGAATGTAAGACCCTTAGTGATGAATGCACCGAAGCTCTGACCAGCCGAACCCAAGAATGTCGCTGTGAATGTATCATCCGCTACGCCATCCTCGCCATACTTCTTAGCCATCTGACCTCCAAGTGTAGCTCCTGTCGAGCGATCTACATTGACGATTGGCAACTCTACAGAGCCCTTCTCGCCCCAGCTAACCGTGCGCTTAGCAGCCTTCAACAAATCTGTCATAAGAGGTGTGATTGGAAGAGGCTCCTGTGGGATTGAGTTACACAACTCCGCTCCCTGCTTAGCGTATGTAGCACCGTGAAGCAACTTCGAGAAGTCAACCTTATCGATCTTACTATCGCCTGTCGAAGGCTTAACCTCCAAAAGGTCTGTACGTCCAACGATCTCATCGAACGATGTGAAGCCCATCTCAGCCAAGATCTCACGAACCTCCTCAGCCATAAAGTTGAAGAAGTTAACCAAGTAATCAGCGCTACCTGTGAATCGCTTACGCAACTCTGCATCCTGTGTCGCAACACCCACTGGACAAGTATTGAGGTGACACTTACGCATCATCACGCAACCCAACACGATAAGCGCACTCGTTGCGAAACCAAACTCCTCAGCACCCAACAGCGCCTCGACAACAATATCGTGACCCGTCTTAAGCTGACCATCAACCTGCAACACAACACGTGAACGCAGCTTATTGAGCACCAACGTCTGCTGAACCTCCGAAAGACCAATCTCCGAAGATACTCCCGTGTGGCGGATTGAGCTCATTGGGCTCGCTCCTGTTCCACCCTCGCAACCAGCGATGATGATCGTATCAGCCTTAGCCTTTGCAACACCTGCTGCGATTGTTCCTACACCGCTCTCAGCAACGAGCTTTACGCTCACCTTAGCCGCTGGGTTGACCATCTTCATATCATAGATAAGCTGAGCAAGATCCTCGATTGAGTAGATGTCGTGGTGTGGTGGAGGCGAAATCAACGAGATGCCGGGGATCGAGTGACGTGTCTTAGCGATCACCTCATCAACCTTAAATCCAGGCAACTGACCACCCTCACCAGGCTTAGCACCCTGTGCGATCTTGATCTGAATCTCATCTGCATTAACCAAGTAGTTAGCCGTAACACCAAAACGTCCCGATGCGATCTGCTTGATAGCCGAACGAGCCGACGTTCCATCCTCACGTGTTATGAAACGTGCTGGATCTTCACCTCCCTCACCAGTGTTTGACTTACCGCCGATACGGTTCATAGCGATAGCCATAGCCTCGTGAGCCTCACGGCTGATCGATCCGAACGACATAGCTCCCGTCACAAAGCGGCGCATAATCGACTCCTTGCTCTCAACCTTAGAGATGTCGATCGCCTTACCCTTCTTATACTCCAAGCGGTCACGCAAGAAGATTGGGCGCTGCTTATCGTTAACGTATGATGTGTACTCCTTAAATTTCTTATATGATCCCAAACGTGTAGCGATCTGAAGTGTCGCCAATGTCTCAGGATTCCAAGCGTGTTTCTCACCCTCCTTGCGATAGGCATACTGACCCAAGTCGCCAAGCTCAACGCCCTCGAATGCCGCTGCGTGGAAACGCAAAACATCAACCGTAAGATCAGTAAGATCCGATCCACCAAATGCAGAGGTCGTACCTGTAAAGTATGTATCAACAACGCTCTGACCAAGACCCACAGCCTCAAAGAGCTGTGCACCACGATACGATCCGATTGTCGAGATTCCCATCTTCGAGATCACCTTCAACAGACCCTTACCGATAGCCTTGATGTAGTTCTTCTCAGCCGTTGCATAGTCAAGTTTGATAGCGCCCGCCTTAATCATATCGTCGATCACAGCGTAAGCCATATATGGATTAACCGCACTAGCTCCGTAACCCAACAGCAGTGCATAGTGCATAACCTCACGAGCCTCACCCGTCTCAACGATAAGAGCTGTCTGAACACGCTTTCTCTGCTCGATAAGGTGGTGGTGAACAGCCGATACAGCCATCACCGAAGGCACTGCAGCCTTACTCTCGCATACACCACGATCCGAAAGGATGATGTAGTTGAACTTAGCGTCCACAGCCTCCACAGCCTCAGCACACAATCTCTCAACAGCCCTCTTCATTCCCTCAGTGCCCTCAGCAACATCGAAGGTCATATCCAACGTCTTTGTTCTAAAGCCCTTATAGTCGATGTGGCGCAAGATGTCGATGTCACGATTTGTAAGGACTGGCTGCTTGATGTGAACCATCTTACAAAGCTCCTCAGTAGGCTGCAACAACGACTTGTCGATAGCGCCGATATAACCCTCCAACGACATAACCAACTCCTCACGAATTGGGTCGATCGGTGGGTTCGTAACCTGAGCAAACTGCTGACGGAAGTAGTTGAACAGTAGCTGTGGTTTATCTGAGAATACAGGAAGTGGAGCATCATTACCCATCGATGCCGTAGCCTCGTAAGCCCCCGTAACCATCGGTACAACAGCCTTCTCGATCTCCTCATCGAAGTAACCGAACGCCTTGCGTAGCTTATCATAATCGGCAACCGTTGTAGCAACCTTACGTCCCGAAGTGATCTCCTCCAAGTGGATACGATTCTTTCTCAACCACTCGCCGTAAGGGAACTTAGCCGCCAACTCGCTCTTGATCTCATCATTCTTATAGATACGTCCGCACTGAGTATCGACCATAATGATCTTACCCGGCTCTAGTCGTCCCTTCTCCAACACCATCTTAGGGTCGATCTCAACCACTCCAGCCTCTGATGCCATAATCATCATTCCATCCTTAGTGAGCGTGTAGCGAGTTGGGCGCAATCCATTACGATCCAACATTCCTCCAGCGTAGCGACCATCCGAGAAGAGCAACGCCGCTGGACCATCCCACGCCTCCATCAAGATACTGTGGTACTCAAAGAACGCCTTCAACTCAGGCGAAATAGGGTTCTTGTCGTTGAAACTCTCAGGCACTAACATCGCAAGTGCGTGAGGAATCGACATTCCGCTCATCACGAAGAACTCCAACACATTATCCAACGATGCACTATCGCTCATACCTGGTTTAACAACTGGATTGATTGTAGCCATCTCGCCCAAAACAGATGCGTTTGTGAGGACGCTCTGACGAGCCGTGCTCCACAATCTATTTCCACGGATTGTGTTGATCTCACCATTGTGTCCCAACATACGGAATGGCTGAGCCAACGCCCACGATGGGAATGTATTTGTACTGAATCGTGAGTGAACTAACGAGATCGCACTAGTCAACGCTGGGTTCTCAAGATCCAAGAAGTAGTGACGCAACTGATCTGACGAAAGCATACCTTTGTAGATCATATTCTTAGTCGACAACGACACGATATATGAGTCTGGATTAGCCTTCTCAGCGATACGGCGCATACGATACAGACGAACATCCAGAGCAATATCGCTCTTCGACTTCTCAACAACAAAGATCTGCTTAGTTGTAGGCTCAACACTCAAAGCGCCCTCGCCCAACATCGAGTTGTCAACAGGTACATCACGTACACCCAACACCTCCAAGCCCTCAGCCTCAGCCGCCACCTTGATCGAGGCGATAACCTCCTCGACACGCTTCTCATCGTTAGGGATAAATACCAATCCCGTACCGTAACTGCCCTTCTCAGGCACAGCAAAACCCTGCAACAGGATAAACTCGTGTGGAACTTGAATCATAATTCCAGCACCATCACCCGTTGCTGGATCTGCTCCCTCTGCTCCACGATGGATCATATTCTCCAATACCTTCAATCCGTCATCAATCACCTTGTGTGACTTCTTTCCATAGATGTCGAGCAGCAATCCAACGCCACACGCATCACGCTCATAAGCGGGATCATAAAGTCCCTGCTTAGCACTCATTGTTAGAGTATGTTGTTTCATTCTTCTTATATTATGAGAGGGTTTTCAGATGCTTCAGATACTTAAAATTTAGACACTTAAAGCATCTCTCTCTCGTAGTTTTTTTAAAATCATTATTTGCCATACCCCCACCTTAAGTAAGTGGGAATATGGCAAACAGAGTATGAAAATATTTGTATATCAGCGACTTAATTCCTCCCGAGAGGGGATCAAGCCTCAAATTCCTATGCTCCTACCTACTTAGCGAATAAACAATAGCTCACGGTACTTAGGCAATGTCCACATACGGTCGTCAACGATCAACTCCAACTTGTCGATGTGGTAACGAATTGCATCCATCAATGGAATAACCTGATCGTGGTAAGCGATAGCCTTCTCTCTCTCTGACTCGATCTTGTTAGCCACCTTACGTGTCTCAACCATCTCAGTCACCTTAGCGTTGATAAAGTTGATGTGGTCAGCCATCTCACGGATGATTGCAACATCCTGTGCGCTCATTATTGCGAACTCCTCGCCATCGAACAACGCCTTCATCTTCGATACGTTATCCAACAACTGTCCCTGATAAGCCGATGCCACAGGGATGATGTGGTTCTTAGTCAAGTCGCCCAATACACGAGCCTCGATCTGAATCTTCTTAGTGTAAGTCTCCCACTTAACCTCGCAACGTGACTCAAGCTCAGCGTGGTTCAATACGCCCATTGCAGAGAACGCCTTAAGTGTATCCTCCTTCAAGTATGAATCGAAGATAACTGGAACAGAAGTCTCGCAATCCAAGCCACGTGATGCAGCCTCTACCTTCCACTCCTCGCTATAACCATTACCGTCGAAGCGGATAGCCTTAGTCTCGTTGATGTAAGCCTTAACAGCTGTCAAGATCGCCTGATCCTTAGACATACCGCCAGCCATAAGTGTCTCAACCTCCTTGTCGAACGCTGTAAGCTGCTCAGCGATGATTGTGTTGAGTGTAAGCATTACGCCACCGCAGTTTGCCGAAGAACCAACTGCACGGAACTCAAAGCGGTTACCTGTAAAGGCGAATGGAGATGTACGGTTACGATCTGTGTTATCCAACAATACCTCTGGAAGGTGAGCTACGCCCAACTGAAGAGCGATCTTGTCGTCAAACTCGATCATATCGTCTGTATCTGCTGCAGCCAACTTATCGAGAACTGCTGATACCTGAGAACCCATAAAGATAGAGACGATTGCTGGAGGTGCCTCATTTGCGCCCAAACGGTGTGCGTTAGTTGCAGAGCTGATAGCTGCCTTCAATAGACCGTTGTGCTTGTAAACAGCCTTCAATACGTTAGCAACGAATGTGATGAAACGTAGGTTTGAAACTGCATCCTTACCTGGCGAGAAGAAGTTAAGACCTGTATCAGAGCACAAACTCCAGTTACAGTGCTTACCCGAACCGTTAACACCCTTAAATGGCTTCTCGTGCAACAACACCTTGAAGTTGTGACGTGATGCAACCTTCTCCATTACCGACATAATCAACAAGTTGTGATCTACCGCCAAGTTACCCTCCTCATAAATTGGAGCCAACTCAAACTGGTTTGGAGCAACCTCATTGTGACGTGTCTTAACTGGAATACCCAACTTCAAAGACTCGTTCTCAAGGTCTGTCATAAATGCCAACACACGTGAAGGAATTGCACCGAAGTAGTGATCCTCCAACTGCTGGTTCTTAGCAGACTCGTGACCCATAAGAGTACGACCTGTAAGCATCAAGTCTGGACGAGCAGCATACAACGCCTCATCTACAAGGAAATACTCCTGCTCCCAACCCAAGTTAGAGAGGATTGAGTTTACATCCTCGTTGAAATATTTCGCAACCTTAGTTCCGATTGTATTGATTGCGTTGATAGAGCGCAAAAGTGGAGTCTTGTAATCCAACGCCTCACCTGTATAAGAGATGAATACGGTTGGGATACAGAGTGTATCGCCCACTACGAATGCTGGTGATGATGGATCCCAAGCAGAGTAACCACGAGCCTCGAATGTGTTACGCAAACCACCATTTGGGAACGATGATGCGTCGGGCTCCTGCTGAGCCAACAACTTACCTGAGAACTCCTCGATCATACCGCCCATTCCGTCGTGCTCAACGAAAGCGTCGTGCTTCTCAGCTGTACCGCCTGTCAATGGTTGGAACCAGTGTGTGTAGTGTGTAGCGCCCATCTCAGATGCCCACTGCTTCATACCTGTTGCAACTCCATCAGCGATTGAACGATCAAGTGGTTTACCGCCATCGATTGAGCTAATAAGTGATTTGTAAACCTGCTTAGAAAGATACTTCTGCATCTTTGCACGGTTAAACACATACTTAGCGAACTCGTCTACAGGTCGTCCTGCACACTCAACTGCTACTGCTTTGTGACTCAAAGCATCCTTCAACTGCATAAATCTCAATGTACTCATAATGTTTTTTCTATTGTGTTAATTTATTTTTGTTTCTCTTTTATTTTTCCCTTTTCCAACCGCCCTAACTCCTAACTCCTAACTCCTAACTCCTAACTCCTAACTCCTAACTCCTAACTCCTAACTCCTAACTCCTAACTATTTAAGGAAGATGTTGTTCGCCTCGCACTCCTCGATCATCGCCTCGGGCCAAAGTGAGGATTGAACCTCGCCGATGTGTGCACACCTCAAGAAGTACATACACAACCTTGACTGTCCGATTCCACCACCAATCGATAACGGCAACTCATCATTAAGTAGTGCCTTATGGAATGCGAACTCTGCACGCTCGGGGCAGTTCTCCGTCTCCAACTGGCGAAGTAGTGCCGCCTTATCAACTCTAATTCCCATCGATGAGATCTCGAACGAACTCTGCAGAACGTCGTTCCACAACAAGATGTCACCATTCAACCCCTTGTAACCATCCTCTGTCTCGCTCGACCAGTCATCATAATCGGGTGCACGACCATCGTGCTTCTCGCCATTCGATAGCTTACCGCCGATTCCCATCAAGAACACTGCACCATACTTCTTAGCCGCTGCATTCTCTCTCTCCTTAGCGGTCATATCTGGATACTCACGCAAAAGATCCTCGCTCTGGATAAATGTGATCTCCTCAGGTAGAGCAGGTGTGATGTGTGAATACAACGAATAGACCTCTCGCTCGGTAGCCTTGAGTGCATCGTATATCTTCGAGACGATGCTCTTCAAGAACTCCAAATTGCGCTGGTCAGCTGAGATGGTTCTCTCCCAGTCCCACTGATCAACATATAATGAGTGAATGTTGCTCAACTCCTCGCAAGCACGTATCGCATTCATATCGGTGTAAAGACCGTAGCCAGCTTTGATGTTGTAAGCTCCGAGTTTCATTCTCTTCCACTTAGCTAGTGAGTGTACAACCTCTGCACGTCTGCCGCCCATATCTGTGATATTAAAGCCTACAGCAGTCTCTGTACCATTCAAATCATCATTAACACCTGTGCCTGTTAGCACAAAAAGTGGTGCTGTAACTCTACGCAAATCCAAGCGAAACGAAAGCTCCTCTTGAAATACATCTTTCAACATCTTAACCGCCTGCTCCATTGACTCTTGCGCCAAGAGTGCACGATACGATTTTGGTATGAACAATTTCATTTACTCATTTAATAATTAGTTTTCCACTCTCACCTCTATCTTATAACCTCCACTTTGTAACATTCGCTTCGTAAACTCGGTTTTGCAATCTCTGCTCTTTAGCGCCTGTTCAGGACGTTTAATAAATAGAGTTCCTCCCTCTTTGTATAATAAATCTTGGAGATGTGAAGTGTAGCACCCCACACCTCCAAGAGTATATTATTAGTTGTAAGCTGACTCTCCGTGCTCGTAGATGTCAAGACCCTCCTCCTCGATACGAGCCTCAACACGCATACCGTGAACTAGATCGATAATCTTGAATAGGATGAATCCTGTACCAAGACCCCAAGCCATATAGCTAAGTGCTCCGATAACCTCTACACAGAAGAAGTCTGTCTCACCTGCGATCAAACCAGTCTCCATTGCGAATACACCTGTAAGGATTGTACCCAAAGTACCGCAAACACCGTGTACTGAGATAGCACCAACTGGATCATCGATCTTAAGAACGTTATCAAAGAACTCTACTGCGAAGATCATTGCGAATCCACAGATTGCACCGATTGCGATAGCTCCTAGTGGAGATACAAGGTTACATCCTGCTGTGATACCAACCAATCCTGCAAGTACACCATTGAGTGCAAGTGAAAGAGTTGGCTTTCCATACTTAACCCAAGCTACGATCAATGCTCCTACTGCACCAGCTGCTGCTGCGAGGTTTGTAGTCATAAATGTCTGAGCGATTCCCAAGCTATCTGCTGTAGTTGAAGCTGCAAGCTGTGATCCTGGGTTGAATCCGAACCAACCGAACCAAAGGATGAATACTCCAAGAGCTGCGATAGTGATGTTGTGTCCAGGTATCGCACGAACCTTACCCTCCTTGTTGTACTTACCGATACGTGGCCCAACGATTGCAGCACCTGCCAAAGCTAACCAACCTCCTACTGAGTGAACGATTGCAGAACCTGCAAAGTCGTTGAAGTTAGCTGCGTCATTTCCGAACAATGTCTCGCCCAAAGTTGACAACCAACCACCACCCCAAGACCAAGATCCTGAAACTGGGTAGATTACTGCGAAGATAACTACTGAGTACATCAAGTAAGCTGAGAACTTAGTACGCTCTGCAACTGCTCCTGAGACGATTGTCGCTGCTGTTGCGCAGAACATAGTTTGGAATGCCATATCGGCCATATCTGGAATGTTACCCTCGAATCCGTCATAATCAACCGATCCAAACATACCTGAACCGTACATAATTCCAAATCCGACCAACCAGAACAAGATTGAACCTACTGAGAAGTCCAAAAGGTTCTTCATCAAAATGTTTGCAGTATTCTTACTGCGAGCAAAACCTGACTCGACCATTGCGAATCCCGCCTGCATAATGAATACGAGCATTGCTGCCAAAAGTATCCATACTGTATCTAGTGCTTTTGCAAGTTCTGCAACTTGCGCTACTGTTGCTGTTTCCATTGTATAATCCTCCTTATTTTCCCTCTGTATAAAGTGTCTTGTCTCCCGCCATTCCTGTGCGGATGCTTACTGTGTCATCTACAGTGCTGATGAAGATACGTCCATCACCCACGTCACCTGACTGAGCTGCGCTGATGATAGCGTCAACTGTTGGTTTAACGTTTTGGTCACGTACTACGATCGTGAGCATAATACGCTCGATGTAGCTTGTATCGTACACAACACCACGGTAGATTCTCTCCTGACGTGACTTACCTACTCCACGTACACTCATATAAGAAAACCACTCTATTCCTGCCTCATAAAGAGCCTCTTTTACATCCTCGAACTTAGTCTTACGGATGACTGCTTCTATCTTTTTCATAGCGTTTAAATCTTTTTATTAACTTCCTCTTCTACTAGAATCCGAATGACATTCCTACTACTAGGTAAGCCTGCTCCTGTACTGGAGAGAATGACAAATCAACGAACAATGGAAGAGTAAACTTATCTGTCTCAACAATCGCCTTAGAGAAGTTAAGACCTATTGATGCAACCTGGAAACCATCCTTACCATTTGAATACTGACCTGCCCATGGTGTGATACCTACAGTTGCTGCACAATCTACGCTTGAGATAGCAAAGGGATAAGAGAAATCAACATAAGTTGAGTACATTGAACCATCTGCATCCTCATCCTGCGCACCTGCTACCATTGTATTCCAAGAGATTGCCAATGGGAAGTTCTCACCGAACTCATAAGCTAATGTGATCTCCGACATATGTGTGTCAGCTGTAAAATATGGAGTTGATGGTGTCCACCAGTAGTTTGTGTAAGCTACAGAGAATCCGCCGATTCCATATGCAAATGTGAAGTCCAACTCAGCCTCTGCCTGACCTGATGCTGCGATCTCCTGACTTGCCCAAGCTGTAGCAGAGAATCCTCCTACAGATACTGTAGCACCTGGCTGCAATGATGGACCGCCACAAACTGTACCACGCCAAATTGATGCACTTACGATGTCTACACCACCTGTAACCTCTACCTCAGCCGAAGCTGTACTAACTGATGCACTAAGTGCTACTGCGGCTACCAAGCCAAAGATATACTTTTTCATAATTTTTTCTCCTTTTTTTCTTTTAAGTTCCACTCGACTCATACCCCTCGTCACACGTCTAATTTTCTTTTCAACTCACTCGTCACCACCCGCCACTCTCTTTTTTTCGCATTAAACAATCACTCAAAAGTTCTCTAAATGTCCAAATCGGACAACCTCGTCGATGCCATCATAACTTGCGTCTGATCTGCAAAGGCACTCAATCGTATGTAACCTCTGCCTCGTGGACCAAACCGCTCGCCAACTGACGACACAATGTTGCACTCCTCCATCAACCTATCGAAGAGTTTCCAAGAGTTCTCGTAAGGCGACTCAACCCAAATGTATGGTGAATTTTCACCACCCCAATATCGAAGTCTTGTATTACTCAAACCCTCTCGCAACAGCGACGCATTTTTCATATAGTAATCTACATTCTCTTTCACCCCAAGTGCGCCATCCGCTGAGTAGAGAGCCTCCGCACCACGCTGAATAACATAGGCTGGTGAGTAGCTCTTGATCTGTGAGCGTCGTCTCCAAAGTGTATTGAGACTAGCCGAACGATCGGCGCTAAATGAGTAACCCGAAATCTCCTTAGGTATCACTGAGTAACCACAGTGAAGACCCGTGAAACCACCGCTCTTCGAGAAACTGCGGAACTCAATCGCTGTGCGGTGAGCCCCCTTTATCTCGTAGATACTACGTGGGATCTTCGGGTCGGTGATAAATGGCGCATAAGTTGCGTCGAAGAGGATAAGTGCGTCATTTTTAAGTGCATACTTCACCCACTTCTCCAGCTCCTCACGGCTCATTACACACCCCGTTGGATCATTTGGATAGTTCAAGTATATGACATCTGGGCGAACCTTTGGAAGCTCTGGCATAAATCCTCCATCGGCGCTCGACTCTAAGTAGATCAGGTGGCTCCAGCCACCGTTGTCATCGGCATCTCCAGCTCGGTTAGCAACGACATTTGACTCTATGAAGGTTTGGTAGACTGGATCGATCACCGCAATACGTATATCACGGCAGAGGATGTCTCCAATACCTCCCAAATCATCCTTCGTGCCGTAATTGATAAAGATCTCGTCAGCCTCCACCTTCACCTTGCGGCTACGGTATTCGCCCTTCACGATCGCATCAATCAAGAATTGGTATCCTGCCTCGGGTCCTCGACCCCGAAAGGTCTCAGTCTCTGAGAGTTCAACCACACTTCGCTGCATAGCCTCGACAACACAATTTGAGAGTGGTCGAACTACATCGCCACTATCCAATCGTATCAACTTCGAGCTAGGGTTTAGTCTGGTGTATATATTGATTTTGTTGTCGATACTCTTTTGAACATCATCGTTGACAACCTTTAAAAATTGTGAATTAATCAATATCATTTTGACTCTCTATTATATATAGGTAAAACTGCAATCGTGCAAATTTACTAAATATTTTTGAAAAATCACCTCGCTAAACCATTTTTTTGTCACAAGACTTGAAAAATAGTAGATTACTAAAAAAATTCAAAGAACTAACCACCCTCACATTTTAATTGTTGTTATTCAAGAAGCTCTGCAGAGAGCACTCGAAAGCTTTTGCAAATGATCGATAACGTAACGTGCGCTCACTTCTATCCTAACGACACTGCAAATATAGGGCTTATGGTGCGCTTATCCACTATACCCCAACAAACTATTTTAATGAAATTTTTTAAAAATGTAAAAATGAAAGCAAACAATCTCCTTTTGTGATAATTTCGTTTTTTTGCCCCTATAATTTTGTAAATTCAACAAAATGCGTAATTTTGCACTATAAAAACGTACGAATTGTACACTTTACAGCTGAATTTATGGCAGACAACTTACTCGATGAGCTAGACAACAAGATCCTGAAACTCATCTCAAACAACGCTAGGATCTCATTCTTGGAGGTGGCGAGGCTCTGTAACGTCTCGGGTGCCGCTATCCACCAACGTATCCAAAAGCTACAGAACTCAGGCGTTATTACAGGCTCGGAGTTTACGATCGACCTCAATAAGATCGGTTACGAGACTTGTGCCTATGTCAATCTATACTTCGATCCCGACACCGATCTCGATGAGGTTGTTAATAAAATTAAAGAGATCCCCGAGGTTGTCGAGTGTCACTTCACTACAGGTCCTTATGATCTATTAATAAAGGTATATGCACGAAACAATACTCACCTGCACGATGTGATCCAGCGTCAACTAAAGGGAATTGGTCTCTCAAGAAGCGAGTCAATCATCTCATACAGAGAGTCTTTCCGCCGTCAGCTAACACTTGGCGAGAGCGATAGCCGTGCGCTAACGATGAATCTGGATACGTTAGACTAAACTGAGAAAAGCTGAGTAGGACTGAGTAGGGCTGAGTAATTCTGAGTATTGTAACTCAGTCTTACCCAGCCCTACTCAGCTTTACTCAGCCTTACTCAGCTTTACTCAGCTTTACTCAGCCTTACTCAGCCTTACTCAGCTTTACTCAGTCCTACTCAGAGAGCCCCCCCCCCAAAGTAAAACAGTTTTTAAAATAACTCATTTTCTCGCCCTGTCTGCGCCAAGCCTAAGTGGCTATAGGCAAGCTCCGTAGCCTCACGTCCCCGTGGTGTGCGTTTTAAAAATCCCTCTTGAATAAGGAATGGTTCGTACACCTCTTCGATCGTTCCTGCATCTTCGCCCACTGCTGTTGCGATGGTTGTGATTCCGACTGGGCCGCCCTTGAACTTCTCGATGATGGCGCTTAAGATCTTGTTATCCATCTGATCCAAACCACGTGAATCGATGTTGAGCGCCTCTAGGGCTATCTTAGTGATTTTCAAGTCAATAGAGCCGCTGCCCATCACCATCGCAAAGTCTCGCACACGTCTGAGTAGCGCATTTGCAATTCGTGGCGTACCTCTCGATCGCAGCGCCACCTCCTTAGCTGCATCCTCCGAAATCTTCACCGCAAGGATCGATGCCGAGCGTTTGATGATCCTCGAAAGTGTAGTCGTATCGTAATACTCCAAGTGACACTGAATACCGAAACGAGCCCGAAGTGGTGAGGTTAAAAGTCCACTACGTGTAGTCGCCCCAACCAGCGTAAATGGCTCAATATCAATCTGTATCGAGCGAGCCGAAGGACCTTTGTCCAAGACAATATCGATCTTATAATCCTCCATAGCCGAGTAGAGATACTCCTCGACAATGGGGCTGAGGCGGTGAATCTCATCGATAAAGAGAATATCGCCAGCCTCAAGGCTCGTGAGCAATCCAGCCAAATCACCAGGTTTATCCAACACAGGACCCGAGGTGACCTTCATAGCCGCCCCCATCTCCTGCGCCACGATACCTGCAAGTGTCGTCTTACCAAGCCCTGGAGGCCCGTGCAGAAGCAGATGGTCGAGGCTCTCGCCACGCATCAAAGCCGCCTTAATAAATATTTTTAGATTATCAACCGTCTTTTGCTGTCCCGAGAATTGCGCCATCTGCTGAGGGCGTATTCTCGCCTCAAACTCTAGGTCGCTCTCTATATTTCGTATATTAGACATAGTTTCCAACTTTGCAAATGAATCTCGGGATCGAGCAAAAATCACAATTTAAATCACGCCTACAAAGATAAATACAATATAATATGGTAAAAATCCGAATGTTTTCACTATATTTGCACGTATTTGACTCCGTTATAACCCACCCAATGAGTGAGCCACGAGGCAGAGAATTGTGATCCCGGAAGGAATCGAACCTTCATCGTAAGAACCGGAATCTTATATTCTATCCATTGAACTACGGGACCGAGAGCACAAAGATGAGAATTTTTTTTTAGAGATACAAATTTAAGATGGCACTTTATTCGGATAATAGCTGGCCGAGACTCGAAAAGGTGATCGTTTGGAGTAAGATGAACCCCAATCGATTTGCCAAACATATCGGGCTCTCACGTGCTGAGACGCTATATCAGATCGAGCGGGGTAAGCACAACCTCTCTCGAAAAGTTGCCGAGGCGATCATCGCAAAATTTCCTGAAGTTAGTATCTCGTGGCTGTTGACTGGTGTTGGCGAAATGTTCCTTGACTCGGTGGATGTAGCTGAAAAAATTGACTTCTTTAATGTGGATGCTGAGAGTAATATACGTAATGTAACCTCCTTGATGCCCGAATCTAAGCTGTTGCTAACCAACGATTTGGAGGCTGATTTTGCGATGGTTTACCGTGGTGAGGCGATGGGTAACTCTATCCCGATCAACACCATCGTGATACTTAAAAGGGTGCTCGCCGAGCAGATCATCTTTGGCAAGGAGTACTTGATCCAATCGCCTCGATTCACAGCGCTCAGAGTGGTGCGACAGGCGACAGGGGGCGGTGATGGGCTGAGGTTAGTAGCTGCATCGAGGGGTGAATATGATGATTTGAGGCTGCAGAGCGAGGAGATTGAGGCGGCGTATAGGGTCGTAGCAAAATTGATTATTAATTATTAAAAAAAATAAAATTAAATGTTTTCAGGAATTGTAGAGAGCATAGCTCAAGTAAAGAAGATCCGTCAGTATCAAGAGAACAAGGACTTCACAATGGAGTCGTCAATCAGCAGCGAGCTGAAGATCGACCAAAGCGTAGCGCACAACGGTGTATGTCTCACGGTGGTGGCGATCGAGGGTAACACCTACACCGTCACAGCGATGCGTGAGACGCTCGAAAAGAGTAACCTTGGATTGTGGGCTGAGGGTGACGAGGTGAATTTGGAGCGCTCGATGCGACCCGAGGCTCTGCTCGATGGTCACATCGTTCAGGGTCACGTAGACCTAACGGCTCTATGCACAAAGAGAGAGGATGCAGACGGCAGCTGGAACTTCACATTTGAATATGACGCTGAGAAGGCATCGAGCTGCACGGTGGAGAAGGGCTCGGTAACGGTTAATGGAGTGAGCCTAACGGTTTGTGACTCAACGGAGAATAGCTTCCGTGTCTCGATTATTCCCTACACTTATGACAATACAAATTTCCACAACATCGAGGTGGGCAGCGTGGTGAATATCGAGTTTGACATCATCGGAAAGTATATCGCTCGCTTGATGGAGAACTATAAAAAGTAGATAAAATGTTGCAAACACTCTTTATAGATTGGAACTTCGACCCTGTGGCGTTCAACGTTTTGGGTCTTGAGGTGCGTTATTACGGGCTCACGTGGGCGCTTATGATCTTGGTTAGCTCCAAGCTCTTCGATAACTTCGTTAAGCGTGAAGGGATGCCGCAACGTGTCTCGGAGTCGGCGTTTGCCTACGGAGTACTCGCCACGATTCTCGGCTCACGCATTGGTCACTGCATCTTCTATGAGCCTGAGTACTATCTAGTTAAGCCGTGGGCAATATTCACCGAGATACGTAACGGTGGAATGGCGAGCCACGGTGCAGCCCTCGGACTTCTCGTTGGTTTGTGGCTCTTCACACGTCGCAATAAGCTCCCCTACATCTGGGCACTGGATCGTGTGATGGTCGCTGTAGGTATCGGTGGGGCGCTTATCCGCATTGGTAACCTGCTCAACTCCGAAATTTTTGGTCACCCAACTGATTTGCCGTGGGGCTTTAGGTTTCATAACTCATCGCTGTGGCAACACTCGGTTTCGCCACTCGCTTGCCACCCTACGCAGCTCTATGAGGCGATTTGTTACGTTATTACCTTTGTTGTGTTGGCGGTTATGTATTACAGATTTGATATGGGTCGCCGCCGCCCTGGAGCGATGTTTGGCGTTGGGCTCATCGGTATCTTCCTCACACGATTTTTTATTGAGTTTATGAAGTTTGAGCAGGTTGAGTTTGAGAAGGGGATGGTGCTCGATATGGGTCAGTGGCTCTCGATTCCATTTGTAATTTTGGGCGGTTGGATGATCTATCGAGCCTTTAGTCGCCCAGAGGTTAAGGTTAAATAGTTATGAAACAGCAGAATAGTCGTATGGTTGCTGAGGTGAATAAGATCATCGGCAACGCATTGGTAAAGGATGGTGGGCTCTATCTTCCATCGATTGGTTCGCTAAGTGTCACCACCACTCCGCCATCGATGGGGGGTGTTAAGGGTGTGGCGACAGCTCCTAAACGAGTTGTGAAGTTTTCGGTTGAGGAGCGGCAGCGTTCGCTCGTTACAACGATCTCGGAGCGAGGTGGCTGCACGCTGCAGCAGGCAAATCAGATCTACAATAGGTGGGTCGGGATGGTGAGCAGTGGCGAGAGAGTTGAGATTGAGGGTGTCGGAGTGATTGCCGAGGGTGGTTTCACACAATCGCCCGATCTCAACGTGAGGCTTAACCCCGTTGTGCCGAAGAGTAAGGAGCACACAATCGTGGGGAGCAAGAGTGTTAAGGCGGCAAATAAGAGGGCTGAGGTGGAGCAGAAGAGTAGCGAGGGCAAGCGCAGCGGTTCACGTTTGATGATTGTGTTGGGTGTGGTTCTCACTGTTGTAGTCGCTGCAGTTGCATTCAAGGTGCTCTATAAACCAAGCGTAAATAGTGATGCAAAATTAGCAATAGTCGAGTCGATGACAACCAAGCCAGCTGCAAAAAGTGAGCAGTCAAAAATTAACCAGCCAAAGGTAGAGCAGCCAAAAGCAGAGCAGGTGAAAGCAGAGCAACCGAAAGCAGAGCAACCGAAAGCAGAGCAACCGAAAGCAGTGCAGCCAAAGTCAACCTCTAAGCCCGAACCAAAACCAGCAGCCAAAAAGCCGCAACCAAAGGTGATGAGCACAAAGGAGATCTTCGATGCCGCAATAAATCAAGGCGAGGCGAACAAGGCAAAGCACTACAAAGTGATCTACGGAGCCTTCTCGACAGCGGATAATGTGGTGAAGGCGATTCGTGAGGCGCAACGTATCTTGGGCAGTGAGGTGGAGTGCACGGTGTACAATCACGGCAAGAGTTTTATTGTATCTGTCTATGACACAGCTGATTTCAGCGATGCAAAGAGGTTTGTGGTAAATCACGATAGCAAGACAAAAGAGAAGTTGTGGATTCACAAAAGATAGATAATTCACCTGTAAAGTGGCTCTCTCGACACCTTGCGGCTTTGGTCTCTAGGGTTGTGATGGCGGTCGCTGAGTTGCTGCATCGCACACCGCTTGGGCGTGTTGTGTCGGTCGATGTGTTGCGCTATGCAATTTGTGGCGTGACGAACTACATCATCATCGATGCTCTGCTTTATTACGCTATTTATCACTACTTGATAGGGGTTGATACCTATATATATATAGGTATAGGGACGATCTCGCCGCACGTTGCATCGCTCGCTGTGGTCTTTCCGATCACCTTCATCACGGGTTTTTGGCTCAATCGACACGTGGCGTTTAACTCTACAGAGATGAAGGTCAAGCGACAGATGGTGCGCTACGGGTTTACGATTGTTGGCTCTATATTGTTGAGTTACACGCTGTTAAAGATCTTTGTTGAGGTGCTCGGAGTGTGGGCGACACCAGCCAAGGTGCTCAGCTCGCTACTCACGGCGATATATAGTTACCTCATTGCGAGGCTCTATACATTTAGACGGCAGGGGTGATTTAGACAAGGCTGATTCAAACACGAGTAATTCAAACAGGGGTGATTTAGGCAAGGCTGATTCAAACACGTGTAATTCAAACAGGGGTGATTTAGGCAAGGCTGATTCAAACACGAGTAATTCAAACAGGGGTGATTCAAACAGGAGTGATTCAAAAACGGCAGGACAAGAGATTGAGTGCAAACAGAAATATAATAAGAAAGATGTGTGAAACAACTTCAATTTCAGGAGGGGGCGCATTGTAGTCGACCTCACTCCTCGACCTAACCGTAACTAGCGGTGGTCTAAAAATCTCCAGCCCTGCCAATGGTGTCACAACAAAGTTAGTGCCGTGGGTGAGTTGGAGGGGTGAAATTAGTTGTTATTTTGTAAAGTTATCACAAAACTAGATAGAGATGGAGAGAAATAGAGAGGCGATCACACGCCTAATAACAATGATGAATGAGCTGCGTGAGCGCTGTCCGTGGGATCGTGAGCAGACTTTTCACTCGCTACGGGCCAACACAATCGAGGAGACTTATGAGTTGACGGAGGCGATTGATCTCGAAGATATGGCTGGGATCAAAGAGGAGCTGGGCGATCTGTTGCTGCACGTTGTCTTTTACTCGAAACTTGGCGAGGAGCAGGGGGCGTTTAACTTTGCTGATGTCGTTGCAGACCTCTGTGCGAAGTTGGAGTATCGTCACCCACACATCTATGGCGATGTTGCAGCCAACACAACCGATGAGGTGCGCCGAAATTGGGAGGCACTAAAGCTCCGCAAGAAGATGCGTAAGAGCGGAATATTGGGTGGTGTGCCGAGCTCGTTGCCAGCGATGACCAAAGCGGTACGCATCGGGTCGAAGGCAGCCTCTGCAGGTTTCGATTGGCAAGCCAAAGAGGATGTTTGGACAAAGGTGCGTGAGGAGATTGAGGAGGTCGCTGCAGAGATGGAGAGCCTCAAAGAGACGGAGAGCCTCAAGACAAGCGTAAACGACAATGCAAAGGATGAGGCTGTTGAATCGTCTGATTATCAAGCGAATAAGGAGCGATTGGAGGGCGAGATAGGCGATCTATTCTTTGCGCTAACAAACGCTGCAAGGCTTTATGATGTAGATCCTGAGGCGGCTTTGGAGCGCACGAACCGCAAATTTATATCTCGATTTGGCGATATGGAGCGAGCAGCTGAGGCTGATGGTAAAGCTATCTCGGAGCTATCGTTGGATGAGATGGAGGCGCTTTGGTGTGCTGCAAAATCGAAGGAGTGAAAATCGTCTATAGAGTTGGTTTGACGCAGAACAATAAAAATATAAAAAAACAATGGCACTAATAAGGAGCGTAAGGGGCAAGAGTCCAAAGATTGGCGAGGGGTCTTTCCTCGCTGAGACAGCGGTAATAATTGGCGATGTTGAGATCGGCAAGGATAGTTCTATTTGGTACAACACCGTGTTGCGTGGCGATGTCAACGCAATCAAGATTGGCGAGAGAACGAACATTCAGGACGGCACGGTGATTCACACCCTCTTTGATCAATCGAAGAACCCGTCACAGGCGATCATTGGCAACGATGTATCTGTGGGTCATAACGTTACGATACACGGAGCGGTGATTGAGGATAACACCCTGATCGGTATGGGCTCGACAATTTTGGATAATGCAGTGGTTGCCAAGGGGTGTATCATTGCGGCAAATGCACTCGTTTTGTCGAACTCAAAGCTCGAACCAAATACACTCTATGCAGGTGTTCCTGTGAAAAAGATCCGTGAGGTGACCGAGGAGCAGCGTGAGGAGATAATCGGGCGAATCGCTCGTGATTATAGGCTCTACGCAAGTTGGTACGAAGAGATTTAATTCTTAATTCTTAATTCTTAATTCTTAATTCTTATAGCTCCGTAGCTCCTCCTCTAACTCCTTTTCTCGTCCATTGGTGTGTCGATTGACTAGTGCGTGAAACTCAGCCGAGTGGTTGTGGTGCACCGTGTGACACAATTCGTGGATTATCACCAGGTCAATCAGGTGCTTAGGTAGGCGCATCAGGTGGAAACTCAGCGACACACGATTCTTTCCCGAGCACGATCCCCAACGGCTCTTTGCTCCAGTGATCGTCACTCCCGTGTAGCGCAAACCCGTCATCTGTGATAGCTCACTAATACGTTGAGGCAGGTATTTATTTGCCTGACGAATATAGCCATTCAGCTCATCTATACAGAGCTCTGGCGACTGTGGACGAGCCTTCTGCTGGGCTACAGTCTGAATGATCCAGTCGCTCTTATCTTCCAAAAATTTCAGCGCCTCCGTCCCGTCTACTCCCAGCGGAAGCGTGATTGTCACCATACCCGACCTGTTGACAGAGATCGAGATACGCCGAGCCCGTGAGCTATGCCGAACAGAGAGCTCTACTCCTGCACTACTCAGCCGCTCCAGCATCACCGATACGTTGACGGACAACCTCAAAGAGCAAAATCGCTGCCGCTGCCGATACATTCAACGACTCGATGTGACCGATCAACGGAATCGCCAACTGCTCATCACACAACTTCAAAACCGCTGGCGAGATACCTGTATCCTCCGAACCCATCACAATAACCGTCGGCTTGCAAAGGTCGGCATCATAGAGCAATTTGCGGCTCTTTTCGGTAGCTGCAACAATCTGATAACCCTCTGATTTGAAAGTCATTAGCGTAGTGCGGATCGACCCAACACGAGCCACAGGAATTGATGTCAACGCACCAGCCGAAGCCTTGATAGCCTCCGCATTCACAGGCGCTGAGTTCTTCAACGGAGCGATAAGTCCGTGAGCACCCGAGCACTCGGCGCTACGAGCAATTCCGCCAAAGTTGCGCACATCTGTAACCCCATCAAAGACCACTATCAACGGTGTCTCATCCTCAGGTACACGGTCGATAATGTCCTGAACATCAACATATTCGATCTCAGAAATTTGCGCAATGACACCTTGGTGATTGCTCCCCTTAACCAAGCGGTTCAACTTCTCGATCGGCACCTCCTGCACCCTCACCTTGTGACGAAAACAGATGTCACGAAGCTCCATCATCAACTGCCCCTCAGCACCCTTCTTAATGTAGACCTTCTCGATCTGCTTGCCCGACTGAATCGCCTCCACTACGGGACGTATTCCAAAAATTCTATTACTCATATCTTTATCTTTATCTTTATCTTTATCTTTCGCTTTATCTTTATCCTTTATTTCTCCTCAATTAACTCCAATTCGTAGCTCAGCTGCTCCCAGCGGTGCATCTTCTGCTCCTGCTCCTCTTTGAGACCGTTATATATTTTATAGTCCGCCTCGTTGTACTCAGCCGCCATCTTCTCATCCATCTCAGCGATTTTGCGCTCCACCGCCTCCAACTCCGCCTCGATCTGCTCCACCGCCTTGCGAGCCTTGCGGATCTGCTTCTCCTGCTCCTTGCGCTGCTCATAACTCAATTTTCCGCCCTCTGCTGACTTTGGCTGCTCGCTCTGCTTTGGCGTTGTCGCCGCTCGCTCAATCTCACGCATCGACTCAACTTTGCGCTTTTCGAGGAAGTAAAAGATGCCGCCAAGATACTCCGTAACGCCTCCATCCCTAAATTCATAGATCCTGTCGACAACACCATCCAAGAAGTCACGGTCGTGCGAAACCACAACCACAGTGCCGTCAAAAGCGATTAACGCCTGTTTAAGTATATCTTTCGAGCGCATATCCATATGGTTCGTAGGCTCATCGAGGATCAACAAATTGTATGGTTCAAGCATCAAACGAGCCATCGCCAAGCGTGATCGCTCACCGCCCGAGAGCACCTTAACCTTCTTATCTATATCCTCGCCACGGAACAAAAACGCCCCCAAAATATCTCGTAATCGAGTGCGCACATCACCCACAGCAACACGATCGAGAGTGTCGAACACCGTGAACTCACCATCCATCAGATCGTCTTGATTCTGAGCAAAATAGCCAATATTCACATTCGCACCCAACCGAACTTCACCCTCCGATGCAGCGAGCTCGCCACGCAAAATCCTCGCCAGCGTACTCTTGCCCTCGCCATTTCGACCAACAAGCGCAATCTTCTGACCACGCTCAATTGTGAAGTTCGCACCGCTAAAGACGTGTTTATTCTCGAACGACTTACCCACCTCTTTGATTGTCGCAACAATATCTCCTGTTCGGGGCGCTGGCGGAAATTTAATCCTTAGGCTCGCCAGATCCTCCTGCTCAACCTCTATTCGGTCGATCTTTTCGAGCTGCTTGATACGTGACTGCACCTGATTGCTCTTGGTTGGTTTGTAGCGGAACTTCTCGATAAACTCCTCGCTCTTCTCGATCATTCGCTGCTGGTTCTCATACGCTGCCATCTGTTGCGCTCGGCGATCCTCACGTAACTCTATAAACTTCGAGTAGTTAACCTTATAATCATAAGCCTTGCCCAGCGAGAGCTCCACCGTGCGGTTGGTCACAGCATCGAGAAACATCCTGTCGTGTGAGATCAGAAGCACCGCACCATTATAATTTCTCAGATACTCCTCCAGCCACTGGATACTCTCGATGTCGAGGTGGTTCGTGGGCTCATCGAGCAGGAAAATCGATGGGCGACGCAACAACAACTTCGCCAACTCGATACGCATTCGCCAACCGCCTGAGAACTCACTCGTTGCTCGCTCGAAATCTGTTCGCTTGAATCCGAGACCAAGCAGTGTCTTTTCGATGTCCGCCTCACGTGTCTCGCCCCCGAGTATATGAAACCGATCTTGCGAGTCGGTTAGTCGGTGTATAAGTTGTTGATATTCAGCGCTGTCGTAGTCTGTGCGCTCAGCGATCTCCACAGATAATTCAGCAATATCGCTTTCAAGTTTGTTCACCTCGGCAAACGCCTTGCCCGTCTCCATAACGAGTGTCGTAGTGTCGGCAACCCTCATCTGCTGAGGTAGATAGCCAATTGTGCAGTCGCCATTTTGCGAAACACCGCCCTCGGTTGCTCTCTGCTCACCGATGATTATCTTCATCAGCGTGCTCTTGCCCGCACCATTGCGACCCACAAGACCGATCCGATCCTTTGGGTTTATCAAAAACGAGATGTTATCGAAGAGCGTCCAGCCGCCATAACTCACCGTGAGATTGTCGAGAGAGATCACCTTATAATCTTTTTAATCGTTATAAATAATGTTTATAGACCGAGTGGGTTTTAATTTTTATAGACCAAGTATCTTTTCGATCTCGGCCTCAGGGTTTTGAGCCCTAAATATCGAGCTGCCAGCCACCACTGCATCGGCTCCAGCAGCGAAGATCTCGGGTGCATTTTTAGCCGAAATCCCCCCATCGACCTCGATGAGCGGTTTAGCCCGATCGCCCCAATAGATCCCGTCAAGCATCGCCTTAAGCTCCGCCACACGCTCCACCGACTCAGCGATAAATGATTGTCCACCGAACCCTGGCTCAACACTCATCAACAACACCAAATCGACCTCCTCGATGATCTCACGAAGATCGCTCACGGGCGTAGCGGGTTTGATCGATACACCAGCGCAAGCCCCCATCTTTCTAATCTCGGCAATACACTCACGAGCCTTGTCGGTTGCCTCCAGATGAAAGGTGACAATATCTGCTCCAGCCTCCACAAAACGAGCTACGTAACGCTCTGGTTCAACGATCATTAGATGCACATCCATAACCTTTGAGCTGTGGCGGCGAATAGTCTCCAGCACAGGGAAACCATACGAAATATTGGGCACGAAACAGCCATCCATAACATCGATATGGATCCACTGAGCGGCACTTCTGTCGATCAATTTTGTGTCTCGCTCCAAATTGCCGAAGTCGGCAGCGAGCATCGAGGGTGATAATATAGGCATTACTTTATCTAAAATTTAAACAGATTCTCACCACAAAGATACTTATTTTTTCTGGATTTTACTACCTTTGCTATATGATTACTATATTTATTATACTTAGCGTCATCTTGGCGATGGCGACACTTGCCCTTTTTATGACACTCAGTGCTGAGCGAAAAGGTGCTGAGCGACTTGTTGATGAGCAGCTAGAGAGTGCGGCTGAGATTGATAAACAGATGCAACAGGTTGAGGCGCAAAAGCAACAGATTGAGGCGCAGAGGCAACAGATCGAGGCGCTACGTGAGCAGCTACGCAACGAACAGAGTGAGGCACAGCGACAACTGTCTAATGCTCAGCTTGATAGCAACACGCTTCGGGGTGAGCTCAAAGCTGCTAACGACCGCTACATCGAACTCAACAACCGTATGAAAGAGCAGGAGCAGCAGCGTGAAAAACAGCAGCAGCGTGAGCAGGAGCAGCAGCGTGAGCACTTTAAAAATTTAGCGACAGATATTCTCAATGAGCAGTCGAAACAGCTACGTGAGAGCAGCAAGGTGTCGATCGGCTCGCTGCTTGACCCATTCAAGCAGGACATTACAAACTTCAAAGAGCGAGTGGAGAAGATCTACAGTCAAGAGAACGAGCAGCGTGGAGCGTTGAAAAATGAGCTGGAGAGGTTGCTTGAGTTGAATCACAAAATCACCACCGAAACGGCAAATTTGACCAATGCGCTTAGAGGTAATTCAAAGGTGCAGGGCGACTGGGGCGAGATGATTTTGGAGACGATACTGGAGAGCTCAAATTTGGTCAAGGGTAGCCAATACTTTACGCAGACAAACTTCAAAGATGAGGATGGAAACAACCTTCGTCCCGATGTTGTGTTGAATCTTCCCGAGGGTAAACGTATTGTTATCGACTCGAAAACATCGCTCACGGCTTTTGTGAATTACGTCAATTGTGAAGATGTTGATGAGCGTAGGCAACATCTTGATTCTCACATTGTTTCTGTTCGTCAGCACATCAAGGAGCTCTCGAATAAGGAGTATCAAAAGGTGGTGCTTAAATCGCCCGACTTTGTGATTATGTTCATCCCGAGCGAGCCTGCATTTTTGGCGGCACTACAGGCGGACAACACTCTGTGGAGCGAGGCTTATGAGCGGAAAGTAATCATCTCGTCACCCACAAATCTCTTTGCGCTGCTCAAACTTGTGGACGACCTTTGGAAGCGAAATTCGCAGAATAGAAACACTGCCGACATCGTTAAGGTTGGAACAAAATTGTATGATCAATTGGTCAATTTCACAACACAATTCGAGGGTGTAGGCTCAGCGCTCGAAAATGCGCAAGCGAAGTATAGCGATGCTTATAAACGTCTAACTTCGGGCAATGACAACATCATCAGAAATGGTGAGCGGCTAAGGGCTTTGGGGCTGCCGACTAAGCGGCGACAGGGCGCTAAAGCGTTGGCAAACAATGAGATAGATGTGGTTGCAGAGGATGGAGAACTCTTCGATCAGATCTCAACCTCATCGAGCGAAGAGAGCGAGCGATAGCCACCCTCATTATCGAGCCGCTCATAGAGGTAGTGATTCAGCCCATTGGTCAAGAATAGGTAACGAGCCTGCAAAACAGAGTTGTATCTAACAGCCTGATCCAGCGTTGATTGTGAGATCTTAACATCGGCCGCCTTACACTCGCACAAGAGCCGAGGAGAGCCGTCATTCGCCACAACGACCAAGTCGGCACGTTGCCGTTGACCATTGAGCGGCACGGGGTACTCCAAGACGATCTGAGCAGGCGGAACAGAGAGGCGTTCGATCAATAGAGCAATGAGGTGTCGCCGTACCCACTCCTCGGGAGTGAGCACAATATAGATGCGGCGAAGCTGATCGAAGAGCTGAATTGACCCTTCTGAACGGCGAAGTCGAAGATTTATCGCTGGAAAATTGAGTTTAGGGAGACTATTTTGCATTCATTAATAAATAAATCACTATCTTTACCTCGCAAAGATACAACGCTGAAGTGGATTCGCAAATTTAGTGAGCGAGATTTTTTCTACGTGGCAGCCTTTTTGATCTAAGCAAGAGAATTTTTAACTGAAGCAAGAGTTTTTTTTGATGCCGTTTTTTAGAGTAAAAACCAGAGATATAGTTTCGCTGCTGCTGTTGGTCTCTCCGCTTGTAGCGAGCGGCTTTGATGGGGTGGTGAGTTACCGTGATATTGAGCCAGCACGTAGCCTAATGATGCCTTATAATAGTGATTCGCTGCTGATGGGCGGGGTCGCTGAGCCGTCGTTGTATGTAAGTCCAATCGATGAGTGGCAACGTAGCGAGGAGTGTGATACGCTCTTTGTGGCGAAGTATGTCTTTCCGTTTGAGTGGCTCAATCGGGAGGTGATTCTGCGTCTCGATTATGTCGATGCGCCCTATAGTGTTGAGGTGAACGGCAAGAGTGTGGCGAGTGTGACAAACGGAGGTAGCCGCACGGAGTTTAACATCACACGACAGACTGAGGAGGGGGCAAATATCTTGGAGTTGCGGCTCAGCCCAAACAGCAAAGAGCGAGCTGTAGAGGGGTGGAGAGAGAGTAATAAGCTCGGTTTTGAGCCAATTGTTGGTGGCGCTGTATTAGCTCCATCGAAACTCTCTATTAGAGATATATTCACCCGTACGAATAGGGCTGGTGGTGGCGCAATGAATAGTGAAATTGGTGTGGTGCTGAAGAGTTATAACCTCAATGAGAGGGTCTCGGTGTGGCGATATAGACTTCGCAACAGCAGGGGCGAAGTTGTGGCTAACGGCAAGGACACCATTAAGTTGCGATACAGGAGCGAAGATACGCTCTACATCTCGACACAGCTTAGGCGAGAGGATGCGTGGAGCGGCGGCAGCGATAATGGAGGGTTGCACGAGTTGAGTATAGAGCTACGTCACGATGAGAGGATCGCTGAGGTGCATAGGTTGAATCTTGGGCTGAGGAGTTTAGAGGTGGATGACGATGGTAAAGTGTGGGTTAATGGCGATGAGGTTGCGTTGAGGGCTATGCGTATCGAGGAGCGAACCTCTCGTAATGAGATTATTAGGTTGCGTGATTCGGGAGTTAATACGCTGCTTTTCTCGGCTGGAGATGAGGCGAAGGGGCTCTACGAAATGTTGACGATTTGTGACGAGGAGGGTCTCTTTGCGATAGTTACAGCGCCAATAAATAGTCGCCGATCGGGCGATGAGATAACGGTTGGGGGCAACGTGACCAACAATCGAGAGTGGCTCGATGAGTACAGGGAGCGGCTTGTTAGAGGTTATTATAATGTGCGTCGTCACCCCTCAGTTGTTGCGTATAATATGGCTACGAAGTCTCTCAATGGTTATAATCTCTATGAGGGTTACCTGCTTATGAAGGGGCTTGATGAGCGGTTTGCTATTGTTAATTTGGATGGTGGCGATGAGTGGAACGGAGACAATATTAAGTTTGAATTGGTTAAATAATATCTGCGTATATGGGCTACAAGAGTATATTGACAAAGATTGACGAGTTGCGAGAGATCGTTTCGAGTTGGCGTGATGGCGAGGAGCCTGCGCTGTTGGATAAAGATATGGCGCTGGAGCGTGTGAAGAGTATCTATGAGATGTTGCGATTCCCTGTTGCGGAGGTTGAAGTTGAGCCTGAGGTAGCTGCTGTAGAGAGTGTGCCCGAGATTGAGGCTGAACTTGGGGCTGAGGCTGAGGCTGAGGCTGAACTTGAACTTGAGGCTGAACTTGAGGCTGAGGCTGAGCCGTCTGTTTCACTTGACGAGGATATAAGTTTGGAGTTGGTGAATATAACTCAGTTGATTGACGAGGCGTTGGAGGATGGTGGCGATATGATCGATCGTGAGACCTTTGTTAAGGAGATTGAGGCGGTTAACCAAAAGAAGAGGGAGCGACTGAATAAGATCCTATCGCTCTATGATGATGATTGTGATGCAGATGCAGAGATGGATGCAGAGACGGATGCAGAGATGGATGCAGAGATGGATGCAGAGACGGATGCAGAGATGGATGCAGAGATGGATGCAGAGACGGATGCAGAGACGGAAATAAAGATGGATGCAGAGGAAAAAGTGGAGATTGAGATTGAGACAGAGATAGAGCCTGAGGCAGACATCGAGAGTTTGACTGTAGAGGATGAGACAACGCCACAACCCGAACAGGAGCAGAAAGTAGAGCCGCAGCCAGCCATCAAAATAACATCGTTACTTAGTCTTAACGATAGAATTTTACTCTCGCAAGAGCTCTTTGCAGGCGATGATGAGAAGATGATAGAGACGCTAGCGATATTGGAGAGCCAATCGACTTTTGACGATGCTGTGATCTATATCGCTGAGCGGTTTATGTGGAGCGGCGATAATGAGGGGGCACAACTTTTGATGACACTTCTCCAAACACGTTACCAAAATTAGACAAATATTTTTCAAATAGATTCCGAGATATTGTGGCAAAATTATATATAGTTCCCACGCCAATAGGCAACCTTGAAGATATAACTTTGCGGGCGATCAACACCTTGAAGATGGTCGATTTGATCCTTGCGGAGGATACTCGCACGAGCGCTTTTCTGCTTAAACATTTGGGCATCGAGAAGAGAATGTTTTCACACCATAAGTTCAATGAACACGCAACGAGCGGATTTGTTGTGGAGCGAATTGCGGCTGGCGAGAGTGTGGCGCTGATCTCAGATGCAGGTACGCCCGGTATCTCAGACCCAGGTTTTTTGTTGGTGCGCCGATGTGTTGAGGAGGGGGTCGAGGTGGAGACGTTGCCTGGTGCAACAGCCTGTATTCCAGCGCTTATTCAGAGTGGATTCCCCTGCGATAGATTCTGTTTCGAGGGATTTTTACCTCAGAAAAAGGGGCGCTCAAAACATCTTGCGTCACTTGCGACTGAGGAGCGGACGATGATATTTTATGAGTCGCCATACAGAATTGTGAAGAGTTTGGAGCAGTTTGCAGAGACCTTCGGATCGGAGCGTAAAGTCTCGATAACCAGAGAGTTGTCAAAGAAATTTGAGCAGACGGTCAGAGGCACAATCGCTGAGGTCACGGAGCACTTCCGCCAAAATGAGCCTAAGGGTGAGTTTGTAATGGTTGTCGAGGGTGCGCCACGGAGCGAAAAGCGTGTGAAGATGACAAACGCTGAGAAGTATGGATTGAACCGACAAACTAACGAGCGAGAGGAGGCAGCGGAGGATGAGTAGATCGGAAAATCTAAATCTCCTGCAGCGTATCGTGTTGGAGATGGTGTGGGGGCTCTGTTGGGTCATTGGGCGGTTGCCACACTTTGTGCAGTTTCGTATGTTGGCACCTGCACTACGTTTTGTTATATACAGGCTCATTGGCTATCGCAAAACTGTGGTTATCAAAAACTTACACAATAGTTTCCCCGAAAAGAGCGAGGCGGAGATCCGTGCTATTTGCGGTCGATTCTACACCATACTCTCAGAGGTGATGGTCAGTAGTATGGGGCTCTCCAACAAGCGATCATACCGAAATATGTTCCCCAAAAATCGGGCTCATTTCGAGGGTGATATATACGACATTCTTGATATTGCAGCCAATGATAGTTGGATTGCGCTCACGGCTCACTTCGGGCTTTGGGAGTATATGTTGTTTTGGAGTACATTCTCCAACCAACGACTTATGGCGGTCTATCATCCACTCGAAAATCCAATCTTTGAGGAGTTATTCAAGCGGCTGAGGGGTCACCATAAAGTTGAACCGATTCCATCGAGCGAGTCGCTACGCTTTGCTATGCGCAATAGAAAGGTCTATAAGGGAGAGAGCTATCTGTTGGGATTGATCGCTGATCAAAACCCAACTCGCCGTCCAGATCCATATTGGCACACCTTCCTCAATCAGGATACGGTGTTCTTCAATGGGGGCGAGAAGATCGCTCGCAAGATTGGTTTGCCTGTGCGATTTATCTATCAGCACCGACTATCAGCAGGTCAATATGAGATGTGTTATAAACCAATTTGGGACGGCATAGAGGAGGTTGAACCCAACGAGATAACCTCACGCTATGTAGCTATGTTAGAGCAAGCTATAAACGAACAACCCGAGATGTGGCTCTGGTCGCACAAGAGGTGGAAAGCGAAACGTCCGAAAGTTGAGAGCGATGAGATGCAGGGGTGATAAGCAGTTGCAGCAATCGAACGAGTTGCAGCAAGCGATCGGGCACTCAGTGACTATTGCCGTGGTGATTCTCAACTTCAATGGCGAGGAGCATTTGCGTCGTTTCTTGCCCTCGGTGGTGGAGTTTAGTGGCGATAAGGCTCAGATTATTGTGGCTGATAATGGATCGTGCGATGGGTCGTGTGGCTTTGTTCGTGAGGTGTTTGAGGGCTCGGTTCAGCTCATTGAGCTCGGCAGGAATCACGGCTTTGCTGAGGGTTATAATCGAGCTTTGAGGGGGCTCGATCACGATATATTTATCTTGCTCAATTCTGATGTAGAGGTGACTGCAGGGTGGATTGAACCACTCATTGAGCGCTTTGTGGCGCACCCATCGGCAGCGGTCGTGGGGTCGAAGTTACGCTCGGTGAATCGACCCGAGATGTTTGAGTATGCAGGTGCATCGGGCGGCTTTATTGACTACCTCGGTTATCCATTTTGCAGAGGTCGGGTGCTCGGTTCAATCGAGCGTGATGAGGGTCAGTATGACGATGCTCGTGAAGTTTTTTGGGTGAGTGGTGCAGCGTTTGCCTGTAGGCGAGATCGCTTTGAGACGGCTGGCGGATTTGATGGTGACCTCTTTGCGCATATGGAGGAGATCGATCTCTGTTGGCGGCTGCAGCTGCTCGGCTACACTATCCACATCGAACCACGGAGTGTTGTCTATCATCTTGGCGGCGGAACACTCAATGTTGACTCGCCATTTAAGACGATGTTGAACCATCGCAATAACCTCGCTATGTTGTTTAAGTGCGCCCCAACGATGCAGCGCCTCACGGTTGCCGTGGTTCGTCCGCTGCTTGATCTCTTGGCTGCATTATCATATCTGCTGCAGGGTCGGGCTCGAAGTGCAGCAGCTGTCGGCAAGGCGTGGTGTCAATTTATTCAGTGGCACGGAGCGCTCGCCACAAAGCGCAAAGCGATACGCAGCGGTGTTGTCACGGAGGCTACCTATATATATAAGGGCTCAATCCTCCTTAGAAAGCTCCTCGGCTCTGCTCGATCACCTCTCTAACTCAAGCGGTCGTTAACCGCTAAAGGTCACCGCTCTAAAGATCTTTGGCTCTAAATATCTTTGGTTCTAAATATCTTTGGCTCTAAATATCTTTGGTTCTAAAGATATTTGGCTCTAAAGATCTTTGGTTCTAAATATCTTTGACGGGGCGTATCTGCATTCCGTTGCCTCGTCTAGTGTAGGCGTTGCTGTTCACTGCAACGGTGTCGTCTGAGGGGTCATCCACAGAGTCGTTGCGATCGATATAGAAACAGAGTGCCGATGCTTGTTTTGTCTCAGCAACAGCATCACGGCTCCAGTAGTAGCCGCCACCACGAGAGAATGTTCCATCGCCCGATACATTCTGTGTTGAGCCATCAAGGTAAACCTTGCGACCAAAAGCCAAGAAGAGGCTACCGCCAAAATCAACACCGTATCCATAAACATTGCTGTCGCTCGCAATAGAGCTGCCAGCCGAGGCTATCGAAACAAGCTCTGCTGTTGAGGGCACACGCCAACCTCTAGGCGATGGATCGTAGATGCTCTTCTTCTCGCCTGAGCCCCAAAGTGAATCCTCCGAGACGTACTTCCAATCCTCACTGATGATGAAATCCATCGGGTTCTGCTTGGTGTAGGCGATTGTTCCCGTGGTTGATGTGAGGTCGATTAGATCGTGTGATGTATAGTCACCGTCATCATCATAGAGGGGTGTATCTGTGCTGCTCTCAGCGTTGTAATAATATGGGTAGATAAATGGATCACGGCGACCCCACTGATAGTAAAGACCATACGAGGCGAGCATATCATCGATCGAGTCGTTGCTATTCATCGCTGCACCAATATTGCGAGGCAGCATCTCAACACCACCAACGGTCACAGCGTTCTCACGTGGGTCACTCTCGGTAACCCAAAGGTGCCAACTCCAAAGTATATCGCCCGATGAGTCGTATGCAGCAAACACAGCGTTGCCCTCCACAATATCATCTTTCTCGCCATCATCGTCACAGTCGTAAATATCGCTGATTGTATAGACCGCCATCTTGCCATCATCCGTGAGGTATGGGTAGCCGACAGGCATATTTGGCGATCTCCAGATGATACCGCACGATGCAGCTTTGCGGCTCTGCTCCTCTATCTCCTCGCCACGGCGATTGGGGTTGAATGTATAGATCGTGTTTGGTTTAGTTAGGATCATACAGTTTGACTGTAGATAGTTCGATGGGTCGTCCAGCGCCACAAATTCGGTCTTAGCGACAAGTAGATAGTGCACCTGAATACCGCCCTCCTCATCATAGCCGTAGAGTGTCACCTCACCTTGATCGTCACCCTCGGAGCTATCGGCAGGGGCTATCACGGTGATTGTGCTCGTTGTTAGCGAGACATCGATAGTCCAGCCATCGGGGTAGTCGATAGCGCCAAATGTAACCATATTGGAGTGTGAGAAGTTTGTGCTGGCGCTCGCCCCATACTCATAGACGAAGAGTGCCTCCTCATCAAGTTCGACCGATCCTGATTGATCCTTGTTGCAGGCAGCGGTGAAGATCACGAGCAGAAGTAGCGTTATGTATTGTATATTTTTCATTCGGTTATTTTTCGATTCAATATTAATAACTGCAAAGTTATCAATTTTCGCATAAATTCCCCTCTTAAAATTAACTTTTTTTCACAATGTGGGTACTATTCTTGCTGCGAGAGGGGTAAATTTAACAATAAAAGCTATGACAAAACTAGAACCAGCAGCCGCAACAGTCGCTGCAGATGTCGAGACAATACGTGTCGTTGTGCTCGAAGATGGGGGTTATCTGCTCCACGGAGCACCCTACATTTCGCAACAATTCATCCTTCCCGATGAGATGCAGGAGAGTTGGATCTATCGAGAGGGGGCGCACTTTGCGACAGGGAACGGGAACGCAACAGGGAGCGAGAGCGAAACGGGGAACGAGAGCGCAATGGGGAGCGAGAGCAGCACGGGGAACAAAAGCAGCACGGGGAGCTCTCTGCTGTGTCGTTGTGGAGCATCACACAACAAGCCTTTCTGTGATGGAACACACGCCAAGGTTGAGTGGGACAGCCGCCTCACAGCATCGATGGATAGGCTGCTCGATGGGGCACGATACTTCGAGGGTGAGGAGCTGCTCCTGAGCGACAATGAGAGCTACTGCTGCTACGCAAGGTTTTGTCATCCAAGTGGCGGAGCGTGGCACTTGACCGAGGACTCTGCCGACCCCGAGTCACGAAATTTGGCTATTCGGGAGGCATCGATGTGTCCATCGGCAAGGCTTATGGCGTGGGGGCGTGGCGAAGATACACCCTACGAATTTGATTTTAAACCATCTGTTTCGCTGCTTGAAGATCCTGCCGCTGAGTGCTCAGCAGGCGTGTGGCTCAGAGGTGGCGTTGTGGTGGAGAGGCAGAGTGGCGAGCGGTATGAGAGGCGTAACAGAGTGGTGTTGTGCCGTTGTGGAAAGAGCCACAATAAACCATACTGTGATGGGGCTCACGCTGCTGAACGGTGGCACGATGGATTGCCCGATTTAGCTGATGGTGAGCAACTTCCCGATGGCGAATTAGAGATTTTGTAGAGGCTCTCTTTTCGTGAATTTTGGCGTTGAGTTTAAACGAATGAGAATAAAATTTAAAAAATAGATGGGTTTCTTATTTTTTTTGCTATCTTTGTACTTTGAATGTGCCTAAGCAGCGTAACTTTAGTGTAGCTGTGCGGCAACTTCGAGGTGCAAAGATAGTGAGTTTTTATAGATGGCAGAGCGCAAGATAGCGAGTTTTTATAGATGGCAGAGCGCAAGATAGCGAGTTTTTATAGATGGCAGAGCGCAAGATAGTGAGTTTTTATAGATGGCAGAGCGCAAGATAGCGAGTTTTTATAGATGGCAGAGCGCAAGATAGCGAGTTTTTTATAGATGGCAGATTTCAAAAATATAAATATACGCAACCGCCGTGCGACATTTGATTACGAGATACTCGATGAGTATGTAGCTGGTGTTGTGTTAGTTGGCACTGAGATCAAATCCATCCGTATGGGTAAGGCATCGCTGACGGAGAGCTATTGTTATTTTGATCGTGGGGAGCTCTGGATCAAGGGGATGAACATCGCTGAGTATCACTGGGGCAGCATCAATAACCACGTGCCTAAGCGAGATAGAAAGCTGCTGCTCAATAAAAAGGAGCTCACGAAGTTGGAGCGAGGGCTGCAGGATAAGGGTCTCACGGTTGTAGGGCTAAAACTATTCCTCAATGATCGAGGTTTAGCGAAGGTCGTAGTGGGGTTGGCAAGGGGGCGCAAATCTTATGATAAGCGAGAGTACCTCAAGACAAACGATGCGAAGCGAGAGATGGATAAAGCGCTGAAACAGAACAGATAATGACATATATACTTTCGATAGAGAGCGGTACGAATATCTGCTCGGTGGGTGTAGCAAGGGGTGGCGAGACGGTTGCTCTTCGCACCAGCGACAGCGGCAGAGACCACGCAAGAATGGTTGCGCAATTTGCCGATGAGGTGATTTTGGAGGCAGGGATCACGCCAAAGGAGCTCTCGGCTGTGGCGGTGAGTATGGGGCCAGGGTCGTACACAGGGCTGAGGATTGGCGTTTCGTTCGCTAAGGGGCTCTGTTACGGGTTGTCGATTCCGCTCATTGGCGTGGGTTCATTGGAGGCGCTTATGCGTATGGCAGCAAAGAGTGTTGGCGAGGGTAATGAGTTGAACCTCAGAGCGATGATCGATGCACGGAGGATGGAGGTCTACACACAGCTATTCGATGCAAAGGGTCGAACGTTGAGCGAGGTGAGCGCCGAGGTGATGGAGGATGAGGCGACAGCTGAGCGCTACGCAACAGAGCGGTCGGTGATCTTTGGCGATGGCGCAGCAAAGTGCAGAGAGGTGATGAGGGTAGCACAATATATAGAGGTCGCACCCTCGGCAGTGGGCGTGGGTGAAGTGGCGCACGAAAAGTGGCTGGCAAAGGAGTTTGAAGATGTAGCCTATAGCGAACCATTCTACCTCAAAGATGTAGTGGTGACCAAATCAAAAAAGAGGTTCTTTTAGAGAAAAGTGCAACGAATTAGGCGGCACAAACCAGAGGAGACAACCAGAGGAGACAACCAGAGGAGACAACAAGAGGAGACAATCAGAGGAGACAACCAGAGGAGACAACAAGAGGAGACAACCAGAGGAGACAACCAGAGGAGACAACCAGAGGAGACAACAATCAATTAACAAATAAACTAACAAAAAAATTTCAAAATGAACACATCTTTTGCTTTTTGGGACTATGCGATCTTCGCCATCTACGCTATTGCGTTGGTGTCGGTAGGTTACTTCGTCTCTCGTGGTAAAAAGGGTGAGGAGAAGAACGCTGAGGACTACTTCTTGGCAAGTAAATCACTCCCTTGGTGGGCGATCGGATCATCGCTCATCGCAGCAAACATCTCAGCCGAGCAGTTTATCGGTACTTCGGGAGCTGGTTTTGCTGGAGGTATGGCTATCGCAGCATACGAGTTTATGGCGGCACTCACCTTGATTATCGTCGGTAAGTTCTTCTTGCCTGTCTTTATCAAGCAGGGTATCTACACAATCCCTGAGTTCGTGGAGCGCCGTTTCTCAACAAGTCTTAAGACTATCTTGGCTGTCTTTTGGATCGCTCTGTTTGTCTTTGTAAACCTTACTTCAGTTCTCTTCCTTGGAGGTACAGCACTCGACACAGTTTTGGGTACGGGTGACGGCAGTATGGTGATGACTTGTATGATCGGTCTTGCGGTTGTTGCTGCGGCTTACTCACTCTACGGAGGTCTTTCGGCTGTGGCGTGGACAGATGTTATGCAGGTTGGACTACTCGTTATCGGAGGTCTTATCACAACATTCATTGCGCTGAACAACGTTACAGATGGCGGTGTTATGGAGGGTATTAACCACATCTACACTGTGGCACACAGCCACTTCGATATGGTGTTGGATAAGAGCAATCCAGAGTACTCGAATATGCCTGGAGTATATATGCTTGTCGGTGGTTTGTGGATCGCAAACCTCTACTACTGGGGATTCAACCAGTACATCATCCAGCGTACATTGGCGGCTAAGTCACTCGAAGAGTCACAGCGTGGTATCATCTTCGCTGCATTCTTGAAGATGATCATCCCATTCATCGTGGTTGTTCCAGGTATCATCGCTTACGTAATGTTTAAGGAGAATATCCAAGAGGCTACAGCGGCGTTTACATCAGCAACAGGCTCTATTCGCTACGATAGCGCATACCCTTGGTTGATCCGTACATTCGTCCCAACAGGTCTTAAGGGATTGGTTGTTGCAGCGTTGGCAGCGGCGATCGTGTCGTCACTTGCAAGTATGTTGAACTCGACATCTACAATCTTCACTATGGACATCTATAAGCCATATTTGAACCCTAACGCTGCGCAAAAGACCCTTGTAAATGTTGGTCGTTTGTCAGCTGGTGTGGCTCTTGTTATCGCTTTGTTCCTCGCTCCATTTATGGGTGGTATCCCTCAGATGTTCCAGTACATTCAGGAGTACACAGGAATCGTCAGCCCAGGTATCTTGGCTGTATTCTTGATGGGTCTATTCTGGAAGAAGGCTAACAATAAGGGTGCTGTTTGGGGTGTAGTTCTATCTATTCCGATCGCTCTATTCTTTAAGTATGTTATCGGAAACGATGCGATGCCTTTCATCGATCAGATGTTCTATACAACATTGCTTACAATGGCGGTGATCTTTATGGTTTCACTCTCAACTAATAAGTCTGAGGATGATCCAAAGGCTATCAAGCTTACACACGATATGTTCCAGACTGATAAGGTGTTCAACATCTGCTCATATGTAATCTGTGTATTGTTGGCTGTGATCTACGCAATCTTCTGGTAGAGATAACTTCAATAGATATATAGGGGAATTATTAGAAGTCCCCTATAGTTATAACTCGGGGCGACAATCACTACTGATTGCCGCCCCGAAACTTTTTGCTGTCGGCTTGACGAGTAAAGATTTGATTTATTTAATAGTGAAAAATATCGCTCCAAGAGTGCTGTTAAAAATATGGCAATAATTGTTTTACACTACTTAGTGGTCGATTTGTTGGGCAACAATAGTCTCGTTACTCCTCGATAGCTCGCACCGATAGACCAGCCGATAGGAACTGCACCTCGGTTGGGAAGAGATCTTCGGGGGCGTTTACGTCTGATGGACAGTATGTGCCATCATCGTAGATACATTTGCAGTAGCCGAGGTTGGGGCCGTAAGCGTTTGCGCTCCACAGGTATGCAGCTCCGCCAACTTGTGTGAGTGCGCAGCTGTTTGTTGGGTCACGCCAGCCGTAGGGGCGGTAGCTATTGATGATCGCCTCTTTTTTATTGCTCGTATAGCTGGCGTTGAATGAGCTCCACGCCTCCTTGACAGGTATGCGCCAGCCGAGTGGCGAGGGGTCGAATATCGATTTTTTTGTCTCGTAATCGCTTGCATCTGTTGTGGAGTCGTACCAAATGTTTGTTTTGTACCCTTCGGTTGCGACAGTTTCACCGCACCAGTTGGTTTTGGTTGTATTATTTGAAAATAAGAAGCAATTGGCATAAATCATAGATATTATAAATGTGGTGCTTGTCTGACTTTTCCCTGAGAAGCCGCTGCTGCTCCCCGTGCCAGCGATGGGTGTGGGGCGACCAAATTGATAAAATAGTGTACCCGCACCGCTATTTTCAGCGTATGAGTTACGCTCGCCAATGTTGCGATCCATTATAAACTTATTGCTGTATGCTCCGTTCCAAACGGCTGTCGAGCTGCAGGGGTCGGCATCTACATAGCGGTGTACGGCACTCTTGCCATCGTCTAGGCCGCAGATCATCTCCTTATTCTCTGTGATTTGTGATCTAAATGCTTTGGCTATTGCATCGGGGTCGTAGTCGGTGAACCATAGGTGCCACGTCCAGAGGCAATAGGCAAGACCATTCTTAATTTTGGCAAACGCAAAGATGAAGTTGCCCTCCTGAAAGTCGGCAGGGAACTCAAAGCGCACTGCTAACAGACCATCGTCATCATCGAGCATCGTGTACTCGAAGTTGTTATTGGTGGTGAATGCTTCATCGAAATCCTCCCAAAGCATTGTGATGTCGTAGTTGGCTATGTTGTATCCTGCTTCAAGTTTGAGACATTTTTCGCCTGAGTGATTTTGCCAATAGTCATTTATGCGTGTCTCGATAGGGATCTGCACGATGGTCTTTTCGCCCACGGTGGGGTGGATTATATAGCAATTGGAGATCTGATTGTTGTTGTATATGAAGTCGCAATCCTCCTCCTCACTAAGGGCGATGTTGTAGTGGTAACGTGCGCCTGCTAACCACGTGGTGTTCTTGGGGATTGTGAGCTCCTGTACATCTGTGTAGTCGAGCGTTATTGTGACTGTTGCGCCATTTGTGAGCACTTGCGGTATCATCATCAAGTAGCCCTCGTCGCTGTTGAGTTGTGCGTAGTTGTCGCTGTCGAGGGTGTAATCATTCACCATATCGATGGTGAATGTTTGGGTCGTATTGTTGGGCTCCCAATATGGGGCGGTGTCGCTCCACGTGAGTGTTCCGCTGCTTGTAACGCCTGTGATCTCTATAGATGTGATCTGTGTGTCGGTTGCCGAGACTACGCCAAAGCTGATGCTCGCCAAGGCGTGGTAGAAGTCGAGTGGAATGCTGCCCAAAACCTGTGGCGAGAAATCTTTGCGAGGCTTGGCAAGCAGAAGATCGGGTTGATCGGCAGAGTTAGATGGCACGGTGTAGTTGATCGAGAGCTCTCCATCGATTATGTTTGCTGTGATTCCATCGCTGTCGCTGTAGTGGGGCGAGTATGCAAACACGGTGTAGTTGTCGCTCGGAGTGTTGTATCCCCACGACTTGTTACTCTCATTGTCTGCTTGCCACTCACCCTCCTCTGAGAGGGTGAAACGGTGGTCGCTGTACTTGTCGAACTCGATGCCGCTGTCCCACTCCGCATCACCTGTCAAGGCGCAAAAGAGTGATAGCGAGACCATATCTTTGCTCTCGGTGACCATCGCCCCTCGGCTCTCTAGTGTCGTTGTCGTTGTCGAGACCGAGATCGTTATCGGCAGCTCGGGGTCTAACTCGATAGATGTATCGGTGGGCTGCTCATCGGCGGCACACGCCAACATTAGTAGCGCTGTGAGTGAGAGAGATATACGGTTCATAAGCGAAAAATATAGAGTAAAAATATTCGCTCACTCACAATCAACAACTATACCAATTTTTCTTATCCAACGTTCAGGTTGGGAGAGGGTGGCTAACAAGGATGAGTTTTGGGGCTTGACTTCGTCTTTCTCCTTGCAGTTCGGCAATTCGAATAAATTCGATTGCTCTCACCCGCTTCGTCGGTTCGTGAAGCCGCTGAAGCCGCAGCAGCGTAGTAACAATTGCCTCCACGTAAGCGCAATGGTTTGTACCGACAAACTGTCAAAATATCTTTATATCTGCATATTTAAACTTTTAGCAATTTTAATATTATCTAAATTGCAATTAAATGAAATAGGGTTATCTTTTATATTAGTTTGGATTAACACCCCATATTTCATCTTCTTACTAACAACATAATTAGATAATAATAAGGCTGAATCATACAATAATTCATCTTTTTTTTGAATTCTTACGGGAATCAACCCATCATTAATAAAACCATCTATTTTTGAATTTCGCTGTACTGGTATTGCATTTATTGATCTTAATATTGCTAGCTCTTGATCTGATTTTGCAATATAAGCTGATTTACCAAGCTTTAATAGTTTAGATTCTGATACAATCATATCTTCAACTCGTGTATTAGCAAGTTCAATTGCATCAGGAGATATATCAATACCTAAGTAACTTCTATTATTCAATTTTGATGCTACACAAGTAGTGCCACTTCCGCAAAACGGGTCTAATACTATATCCCCTTCATTGCTAGCAATCTTTATGATACGCTCTAATAAAGCCACTGGTTTTTGTGTTGGATACCCAACTCTTTCCTTTGCTTTTGGATTAAGAAATGGAATATCCCATACGTCGGATAAAGGAACTCCCTTTTTATTCTTTGCATGAATTAGTTCTCCTTTCTCGTCAGTCTTATAAACAGTTTTTCCGCCTCTGTTTCTAGCTCTCTCTTGCAGAATCTGATCTATATTAGTCGTCTCTGAATATGCTGTGTAAATATTGTTAAAATTGAATTTTGATGACATAGAATAGAACAGAATAGTTTGATGTGAATTCAACAACCCCTTTTTTGAATTTGACCATCTCTTATAAATCCAAACTATTTCACTTTGAAAATTATTTACTCCAAATATTTTGTCTAGTATGTGTCTTAAATGATGAACTGCTGTTTTGTCGCAGTGCACAAAAACAGATCCTGTCTCTTTTAAAACTCTTTTACATTCAATTGCTGAATTTTTAATCAATTGCAAATACTCATTTAAATTACAATACTTATCAGAGAAAGAATATTCAACGTCATACTTATTGGTTAAGGAGTGTCTTTTTTGTGTAAAAAAAGGAGGATCCATATATACTAAATCAATAGAGGCGTTATTGACCATCTTAAGGATGTCAATGCAATTTCCACATATTAATTGATTCTTTATATTATTCATTTTCTTGTGCTATTTCTTCTAATATCCCTTTTAAATCAAATCCAGTATATGAGAGTATAAAATTCCACGCATCATCACCTGCATAATAGTCGCCGCTGACTCCTGAATATAATGTTTTTAGCGTTTCCTGAATCTTTATAGCCTGCTCTCTCTGAGGATAGTAAAACATAACTCTAATGGGCTTTAACCCTTTAGCTGTTATTACTTTTACTCTAGTATGCTCTTTTGTAATATGATCACCATCAGTTGTGGCATCTCTCCATTTTATTTCAATTGCATCTGACTCATTTAAAAAATCTATTTCAAAGGTTTTGGGCTTTACGCCTAATGTGTTTCCAATCTTAACCTTTTTGCCATCTGGATACTTTTCCTGCAAACATATTGTTGCTACTTCTTCTAAAAACGATCCTGCATATTTGTATAAAAATCGCCCTGTATTTTGATAAAGATCAATCTTTCTCCCCTCTAAATTAGAAATTCCCAAAATGCGATAAATTAGATAATGGGAGTTATCATCTGATTGCATATCTATTTCTCTTTCTGCTATTTTATCACGCAGATTTGAAGCATAAATATTAGCAACTTCTTTAATCTTATCTTTAACAGACATCTTATATTGTTTTAGTTCTTAAATTCTCGGTTATTGCTCTACAAAGGTATATAATAATTATCAATAAAGCAATTCTCTAAAATAACTACGAAGCATAAATAATCAACAAAATACTTGCTTTACACTACTTATATACAGTATAAAAATACACTAACGAAATAAAATTCACTCAATGCAAGTACACAAACTCCTACTCTGAGTAGGATAGTATTAAAAATCACTTTGAAGTTTTTACCAATCATCTGAGACATTTCCCAAAGCCATACATATCAGCCTACATAAGAGTAGCCATTTACAGTTAAAAAGGTTTAATCGAGGATAAATCCCGTCAACACAATTTATTCTAACACATTAATATAAAAGAACTTACAAGCCTACATACTGTAAACTTTCAAAATGGGAGCATCCTTAGTACGTGAGGATTTCAGCGGCGAGGGAAGTGCCGAAAATCGCCTTGTTAGTCGCCCTCTAACTGGTTTGTTCTATGTTCCAGACAAAGGCTCTTGACCCCTGCATCTTGGTTACGGCATCCATCTCACGTAGGGCGGCTAGTGCTGGTTCGATCTTCTCATCCTCCACAATCGCCATTATCGATGAGTTCATCGAGGGCCAGGCGTGTGTGCCGTAGTGTGGCTCTCCATCTACGCTGCCTCGACCCTCGGTTAGCTCCCACTTGGTGAAGCCTCGGATCTCTAACTTGTCGAGTATCTTTATTACTCGATCTGTAAGTGCTTGATTATAAGATATAAATAGTGCTTTCATCGCTGTTTTATTTTATTAGTGCCTGTTGTGTTTACTATGCTTTTTGTGCCTCCAGCACCTCGTCACGCTCCGCTTTGCGCTCGTCACGGCGGATCTTTGCGCCCACCATCAAGGAGTAAAATAGCGGTATCACAAGCAGTGTCAATATTGTCGAAAATGTAAGTCCTCCAATCACAGCGATACCCATCGGTTGCCAAGTCTCCGAGCCTGCTCCCGTACCCAGCGCCATCGGCATCATACCGAGGATCGTGGTGAACGAGGTCATCAACACGGGGCGCAAACGGCTCTTTCCTCCATCCACTACAGCTCGTGTTATATCCGACCCACGCTCGATGAGCAGATTCATATAGTCGACCATTACGATTCCATTCTTTGTCACGATACCCACCAACATAATCGCTCCAATCAGGGCGATGAGTGAGAGCGGTGTAGAGCTTATGTAGAGCGCCAAGATCACACCCGTGAAGGCGAGCGGTATGGTGAACATAATGATGAATGGGAAGAGCATCGATTCAAACTGTGTTGCCATCACGATGTAGACCAATATCACGATCAAGAGGAAGAGCAGCAACAGATCGGCAAAGGCATCCTGCTGATCCTCGATCGTTCCTCCAATCTCGATCGATATTCCGTCAGGAGTGGGGTAGTCGGCAATGATCTCATTGATTTTGGTTATCACAGCCGAGAGGGGTACGCCTGCACCCAACGATCCATCGACCATTATCACACGCTGACGGTTCTCTCGCTCGATGGATGGTGCAGCAAAGACCTCCTCGACCTTAGCTACGTCACGGAGCTTAACCGCCTCACCCATAGAGCTATACAGCGTTATCTGCTCGATGTCCTCGATCGATGTGCGGTGCTCCTCAGCGTAGCGAACAACAATGTCGTACTCCTCACCATCCTCACGATATTGGCTCGCTGTGAGACCATTGATACGGTTGCGCACGAAGTAGGCAACGGTGTAGTAATTCATCCCGTAGTAAGACAATTTTTTGCGGTCGAACACAACGTTGTACTCTGGGCGCAGCTCATCTCTCGATAGCTCCACGTCACGTATTCCATCGATCTTGCCGATCTTCGCTTTGAGGTCGTTAGCGATGTGGTTCGTCTCATCCATATCATATCCAAAGACCTTGACGTTGATCTCTGCTGCACCGCTCATACTTCCCTGATTTCCTCCAGGGATCACCGTGTAGCTCCTCACCTCGGGGATCTCATCGAGCTGTTCACGGAAGAGGTCGGAGATCTCATAAATCGACCTCTCTCGCTCTGTGGAGCTGTCGAGACGCATATTATAGTTGATGATGTATGAGCCAGTGGTCTGCATCGCTGCAAAGGCATCGGAGGATGAGTTAGCTCCCGATGAGGCTGATGTCAACCTCACCTCGGGAAACTCACGATAGATCATTGAGTCGATTTGACGAGCCACGCTAGCTGTGTAATCAACCGATAGATTCTGCTCCAACTTGACGATTGCCGAGATTCGACCATTGTCCGATGGTGGGAAGAACTCCGTCTCGATCATTCCCCGAGCAACCATCACTATTGAGCCCACGAATGAGAGCATTATCACCGAGAGGGTGATACGGCGGTGGTTGAGAACGAAACTCAATAGTGCAGCGTAGGTGCTATCCATCCACTCCAAAAACTTATCGATCGGCTTATAGACAATTCCGATACCCTTATAAGTGTGTACTCCGCCACTGCTCTTAAGCAGGTAAGCCGAGAGCATCGGGGTGAGGGTGATCGCCGCCGTTGTCGATACACAAACTACAATCGTAACGATCCAGCCCAACTCACGGAACATAATTCCAGACATTCCCGAAACCATCGTGAGAGGCATAAATACCGCTGCAACAACCAACGTGGTGGCGATCACCGACAACCACACCTCATTAGTGGCGTAGATAGCCGCCTCCTTAGGGCTTGAGCCTCGGTCGATGTGTGTCGAGATATTCTCCAGTACCACGATTGCATCATCCACAACCATACCGATGGCGATCGAAAGTGACGAGAGCGAGATAATATTGAGCGTCGACCCCGTGGCGTAAAGATATATAAATGAGCAAATTAGCGATACGGGGATCGTGAGGCAGATGATAAACGTAGCCCTCCATCGACCCAAGAAGAACATCACAACCAACACCACAAAGATAAAGGCGTAGAGGATCGTCTCCGAGAGTGAATTGATCGAGTCGGTGATCTCCTGAGAACCCTCATAGATTAGTCCAACGTGAATATCATTAGGGAGTGAGCGCTTGATCTTGGGCAGCTCACGCTGTATCTTCTCAACTATATCCACGGTGTTTGCGCCCGACTGTTTTTGGATTATGACACGCACACCAAGTTCGCCATTCACTCGCTCATCCATCGTAGATGTTTCGAGCGTGTCACGAAGTTGCGCAATGTCCGAGAGCATCACCGTGCGCCCATCCTTGTTCGATACAACGATCGACTTTAGATCCTCGCTCGACTCAAATTCACCATCGCTCTTCACGCTGTATGTGTTGCTGCCGATGTCGATCGTTCCAGCAGGAATGTTGACATTTTCGTAGCTGATGATCTCGCCCAGCCCCTCGATAGTGAGACCATACGCCTCCAATCGCTTAGGGTCGACATTGACCTGTACCTCACGCTCGGGCGCACCCATAATACTCACTGCACCCACACCATCGACACGGTTGAGCACGTTGACCAACTTCTCATCGAGGATCTTCGAGAGTGCAGCGTAGCTCTCATCAGCGGTGATCGCCAACATCATAACGGGCATCATCGAGGTCGAGAACTTAAAGATCGTTGGGTACTCCACATCATCGGGCAGTAGGCTCTGTGTGCGGCTCACCACGTCACGAATGTCGTTTGCCGCCTCCGTGAGATCTATTCCATACTCAAATTCGAGTGTGATGTATGAGACATTGTCCGACGATACGGAAGTGAGATCCTTCAGATCATCGACCGTGTTTAGATTATCCTCCAAAACACGTGTTATATTGGTCTCGATGTCGGCAGCGTTTGCACCCTCATAAGTGGTTATGACCGAGATCATCGGGATCTCAATCTCGGGGTACTGATCGACCGATAGCATCCTCAGCGAGTAGAGACCGAAGATCATCACACCAATAAATATAAGTACGGTGGAGATCGGTTTACGGACGGCTGTTTCGTAGATATTCATATTTTTCGACTACTTTTTAATGTTGATCTTTAATGTTGATCTTTAATGTTGATCTTTAATGTTGATCTTTAATGTTGATCTTTAATGTTGATCTTTAATGTTGATCTTCACTCCGTCCGATATGCGTGAGAAGGCTGTGGTGAGCACAACTTCGCCAAGCTCTACGCCCGAAAGTATATCTATCTTGTCGCCAATCTGTCGCCCTTTGACCACTCGGCGGCGCTCTGCAACACCACCCTTGTCGACATACACAAAGTGCTCAGCCGAACCAAACTGCTTCTGCACAGCAATATCTGGAACCATCACACCCTGCTTGCTGCCCATATTAAACGTTGTGTGGGCAAACATTCCGGGGCGCAACTTCATCGAGCCATTTGAGGCGGTCACCTCCACCGTAAACGTGCGGCTCTCAGCATTGAGCTTAGGGTAAATGAGTGAGACCTTGCCCTCGAAAACCTCATCGGGATAGATGTCGAGACGCAACTCAACAGCCATTCCAACCTTGACTACAGGGAAGTATTGCTCCGAGATATTCGCAAAGATCTTCACCCGATCAATATCCGCAACACGCAAGATCGCTTGTGAGGCGAAGAGGTCGCCAGCCTCGGCATTGCGCTCGGTGATTACGCCCGAAATGGGGCTCTTGATCTCGATGTTCTTCTTGATGTTTGCCGCCACCTCACGCTGTAGATCGAGCGCTGTTTTCGCCTGATCGATCGTCTGTTGCGATAGTCCGCCAGCCTTGAATACGGGCTCTAAGCGGTTGTAGTCATCCTGCAGATTATTTACCGAGATCATCTGCTGATCGTAGAGCGTGGGGTCGAGCATCGCCACGATTTGACCCTCCTTGACCCTGTCGCCAATCTCGAAAAGAATCTTGTCGATCCTCACTCCGCTCGCCGCTGGGGTGATTCCATTCTCTTTGTAGGGCTCAATTTCGGAGGTGAATTGCTCCGTTAGTGTGACCACTGCTGAGGTCGCTGCCTCACCCCTTGTGATGACACTTGTCTGCTGCTCGGCTGCTGTTTTACCTTTGCTCTGCTCACCCTTTGGGGCACAGCTCACTAGGGCTGATAGGGCGAACAGTGTGAAAATTACTCTCTTCATCTGATTATATTTTTTTAATTTTATTTACGTTGAAAACTCTCTTGTCTTTAATCTCGTTTGATTGAAAAACTCTCTTTGCTTTAATCTCGTTTGATTGAAAAACTCTCTTTGCTTTAATCTCGTTTGATTGAAAAACTCTCTTTGCTTTAATCTTATTGGATTAAGAAGTTTTTTTGCTGCAAGAGTTACTCGATACTCTGTGAACCGATGATTCTGTTGTACTCGCTCTTGGCTGTGAGCAGGTTGTATATCGCCTCCGAGAGGTTTAGCTCCGCCTGTGTCAAAGTTAGGCGAGAGGTGTTGAGTTCTAGGATCGTTCCCGTGCCTGAGCTGTATCGTGTGTTTGATATTTTGTACGCCTTGGTCGCTTGCTCCACCGTTGTAAGCTGTGCGAAGAGCTGCTCACGGGCGGTGTTGATGTCGCTAATAGCGCTCGATAGAGTTACATTTACACTATCCTCGGTGTAGCTCTGCTGTAGCGTTAGCTGATCAATTTGATTCACCAATTGACGTGAGCGATTGGTGTTGGAGAGACCCGAGAAGATCGGTACAGAGAGCGACAAGCCGACTGACGAGGGGCGTTGCCAAAAGAAGTCTGCTGGGGTGGATGAGGTCGAGCCATCAAGCGAGAAGGAGCCCATATCGTTTCCCGTAACCGAGAGCTGACCATAGGCACTCAACACAGGTAGCCGTGAGGCATTTGTGATGCGGAGCTGATGCGAAAGTATGTCTCGTGATAACGCCAGCGACTTGATCGATGAGTTTTCGGAGATGTTGCGGTCGAGCTGTGTTGAGCTCACCATCACCACCTCACGCAGTCGGTCGAGGTCGCCCGTGATAGTGATCTGGGTTTCGAGCGGCAACGAGAGATACATCTTCAGCAGATCTTTAGCGGTGGCGATCGAGCTACGTGCCTCCATAATTGCGGGCTGTAGATTGCTGTACTGCACCTGAGCGGTGAGTAGATCATACTCCGAGGCGAGCCCATTGTCGAATTTGATCTGTGTCTCATCCACTGTCTGCTTAGATGTCTCGGCGCTCTGCTCCAACACCACCAACGATCGCTCGGCAAGCAGTACTCCATAGAAACTATTCTTGACAGCCGCAACCAACTCAATGCGTGACGAGCGAGCCGATTCAACAGCCGATGCCGCCTCTGTAGCGTTCATCTTTAGCGTCCTGTAGATCGCTGGCGAGTAGAGCGCTAACGAGAGGTTTGCTGTAGCGGTGACGGTGCTGTACTGATCTGCACCAAGGCTAAAACCCTCCGCCATACTTTGGTTCTTTAGCGTGCGATTATAGTTTCCATCGACCGAGAGTTGAGGCAGCAGCGAACCCATCGTAGTCTTGCGAACGTAGTCGTAACGCTCCACCTCCAAATCGGCAATCTTGATGGTCGGGTTGTCGCTTAGGGCTAGCTCTACAGAGCTCTCGATAGTTAGCTTAAGTGGCTCAGCAAGAGCAACATTAGCGGTGAGTAGCGCTGCCGTGAGCGCCACAGATCTTCGCAATAGATGTCGTTGCGAAATTTTCATCTTTATCATATCTACCTTTTAATATTATCAATATAGTTGTCGATCACCTCGATCCCCTTAGAGGTGGAGATTCCACGCATCACGTTGACCATAAACTCCATAAAAGCTATCTGAGGAGTGACACCCTCAGGGAGCGAAAGATCCTCGCTGTCGGTCACAAGGCTCAACGATAGGAAGTTAAGCATCGTGATGGCTAGATCGAGGTTGGCACGTGGGTTGAGTAGTCCGTCACGTACACCCATCTCAAGCCCCAAAAGAAACTCCTGTCGCTTCTCGTCACGCTTTTCGCTATCGATTCGGCGAGATACGGCAGGGTGAAATCGGCGTAGTGTGCTCATCAATTTCCAGTTAGCCTCAGAGTTCTCTAGGACCTGTTCCATAACGCTCATTATCGCCACCAAGATGTTTGGCGCTTTGCTCGCCACAGCATCGTGTTGCTCGGCAAGTAGCCCGAAGTGGTGGGTCATAGCGAGGTAGAGTAGCTCCTCCTTATCACCAAACGCCTCGTAAAGTGTGCGCTTTGAGACACCCGCCCCACGAGCTATGTCGTCCATTCTGACAGCCTTGATGCCATCCTTAATATACATATTGCGAGCCAAAGCCACAACGCTGTCCCTCTGTTCCTTTGTCATAACGTTCCGAGTTTAAATAAAACGTGCTGCAAATGTAGTAATAAAACTTGGAAAACCAAGCGAGTTTTCAAGTTTTTCAAACTTTTTTTATTTTTTTTGCCGATCTGTTGCGATTGTGGGGTTAAAAACGTATATTTGTTGAGAATCTGTTTGAGTATTAAACAAATTCTAAAAATAAATAGAGAGCTTATGAAACCAACGACACTACCAATAATTGAGAGAGACGAGTGGCTAGAGCCAGTCGCTGAGCAGATCATCAACCGGCATCAGAGTTACCTAAAGGCTTTGGCGACTATCGAGGGACGACAATCGGACGGAGCACCAGCTGCGCAATCGATCTCGGACTATGCAAATGCGCACCACTATTTCGGGTGGCAACGGGACGAAATGCTCAAAGGGTGGTGGTTCAGAGAGTGGCTACCGGGGGCGCACGATGTCTATATCTTTGGTGACTTCAACGGTTGGCAACGTACACAATATCGTCTGAGTAGATCGAGCGATGGAGTGTGGAGCATCTTCTTTTCGGATGCAATTCACAGCTATAGATTGACGCACGGCTCACTATACAAGATCCACGTTAATGGTCATAACGGTTGGTTGGATAGAATCCCAGCCTACGCAACACGTGTGGTGCAGGATGACCTCTCGAAGAACTACACAGCGCAATTTTGGGTGCCTCAACCATTCGATTGGGGCGAGGATGAGAAGTTTACACCTGTGAAAAATGGACAGCTATTGATTTATGAGTCACACGTCGGTATGGCGGTGGAGCGTGAGGCTGTCGGTACATATATAGAGTTCACCGATAAGATCCTCCCCAAGATCAAGCGTAAGGGTTATAACGCTGTGCAGCTGATGGCTGTGGCGGAGCATCCGTACTACGGTTCGTTTGGTTACCACGTGAGTTCGCTATTTGCCCCATCATCTCGTTTTGGAACGCCCGAGGAGCTTAAGGCGTTGGTGCGCCGAGCTCACGAGTTGGGTATCGCTGTGATTATGGATATTGTCCACGCACACTATGTGAAGAATCTCAATGAGGGAATTAGTGAGCTGGATGGAACACCAAATCTCTACTCGCCCGAGGGTGAGGCTGGATACCAAAAGCATTGGGACTCAAAGACTTTCGACTACGCTAAACCTCAGGTACAGCATATGCTCCTCTCGAATGTGAAGTATTGGATGGAGGAGTTTCACTTCGATGGTTACCGCTTCGATGGCGTGACATCGATGATCTATACACACCACGGTTACACCGAATTTGATGCACGTGAGAAGTTCTTCAACGATGAGATCAACCGCCCTGCATTGACCTATCTCACGCTCGCAAACAGGCTCATCCATACACTCAATCCTCGTGCGATCTCGATTGCTGAGGATGTTAGCGGAATGCCGGGGATGTGTGTTGCGATCGAGGATGGAGGCGTTGGTTTTGACTATCGATTGGCGATGGCGATCCCCGACTACTGGATCAGAATACTCACCGATGAGCGTGATGAGGAGTGGAACATTTGGGAGATGTGGGACATTATGACTTCACGATTGGCGGGGGTCAAGACCATCGCCTACGCTGAGTCGCACGACCAAGCGATGGTGGGGGATAAGACCATTGCGTTCCGTTTGATGGATAGCGAGATGTACACCTCGATGGATCGAGGAGTGCCGAGCGTGGTGATCGACCGAGGTATGGCGCTCCACAAGATGATACGTTTGATGACGATCACTACGGGTGGTGACGCATATTTGACATTTATGGGCAACGAGTTTGGTCACCCCGAGTGGATTGACTTCCCTCGTGAGGGTAACGACTGGAGCTATTCGCACGCACGCAGGCAGTGGTCATTGGAGCGTAATAACTTCCTGAGATACTCGTGGTTAGGGGCTTTCGATAAGACGCTCATATCATTGGTCAAAAAGTATAAGTTGCTCACGGCTGGCTACCCTTATCGCCTGCAGATGGATGAGCAGAATAAGACGATTGTATATACATTGGGTAAGTTGCTGTTCGTGGTGAATTGGCACCCCACGGCATCGATTCCAGATTACGAGACGGTGGTGAAGGATGCAGCGAAGTATGTGCCGATCCTGTCGAGCGATGAGAAGAGATTTGGCGGTTTGGATCGCATTGATATGGAGGGCGAACACTTCTCTTATGACGAGGGTGAGGAGCACCGTTTGAAGATATATAACACCTCTCGCACCGCTACGGTCTATAAAATTGTGAAGTAACGCTTATTATATATATAGGTATAGGTTATGAAGTTGACGATTCTCGGAAGTGGAACATCACAAGGCGTGCCGATAATTGGTTGTCAGTGTGAGGTGTGTCGCTCGAAAGATCCGAGAGATATTCGGTTGCGTAGCTCGGCAATGGTTGAGTGGCGGGGGATGCGTATCGTTGTAGATGCAGGTCCAGATTTTCGGCTGCAGATGTTGCGTGAGGGTGTGCGACAGATCGATGCACTGCTCTTGACGCACCACCATCAGGACCACGCTGGAGGGATTGATGACACACGGGCGTTGACATTTATCGATTACCCGATAATTAGGCGGCTACAGCTCTATGCAACGGCTGAGACTATTGAGGCTATTAAGCGACATTATGACTACGCCTTTGCGGAGAGTAAATATTTGGGTGCGCCCGAGATCGATCTGCAAGAGATTGTGAGCGGCGAGCGGTTTAGGGTGAGTAGCGAGGATGGGGCGAAAAGTGTTGAGGATGAGACGGACAGGGTTGAGGTCGAGGTGAAAAGTGTTGAGGATGGGACGGACAGGGTTGAGGTCGAGGTGAAAAGTGTTGAGGATGGGACGGACAGGGTTGAGGTTGAGGTGAAAAGTGTTGAGGTTGAGGCGATTAGGGGTACGCACGCAAAGGGGTTGGAGGTTACGGGCTACCGCTTTGGTGATGTGGCGTACTTGACCGATTTTAAGGAGATTGAGCCTTGTGAACGGGATCGGTTGCGTGGGCTTAAAGTGTTGGTTGTGAATGCGTTGCGGTGGGGTTGGCACTACTCACACTTCTCTGTCGATGAGGCGCTGGAACTCATTGCCGATGTAAAACCTGAGAGGGCGTACTTGACCCATCTTTCGCACGATATTGGTCGTTATGATGAGGTGGCGGCAAAGTTGCCCGAGGGGGTGATGTTGGCTTATGATGGTTTGCAGATTGAGTTGTAAATAGTCAAGTTTAATTGTAAATAACTAAGTTTGCAGATAGCCAAGTTGAGTTGTAAATAGTTGTAAATTAGATATATAGATGAAAAGATTGGATGGTAAGAGCGTAGTTGTAACTGGCGCATCATCGGGAATTGGCGAGGCGTTGGCTCGTGAGTATGCTCTCTTGGGAGCAAATGTTGTGTTGGGGGCTCGGCAAGAGGAGCAGCTGCAGAGGATTGTGGCGGAGATACGTTCGGAGGGTGGAAAGGCTGAGTATGTAGTTACGGATGTGGTTAAACAAGAGGATTGTAAGGCGCTGATAATGAAGTGTGTAGATACGTTTGGTGGGGTTGATGTCTTGATCTGCAACGCTGGAATCTCGATGCGAGCGCTCTTTGATGATGTGGAGCTGGATGTTCTGCGCCGCTTGATGGATGTAAACTTTTGGGGCACAGTCAATTGCGTGAAGTTTGCACTGCCTTATATACAGGCTGCAAAGGGGTCGATCGTGGGTGTCTCCTCTGTTGCAGGGTTGCACGGATTGCCTGCTCGCACGGGTTACTCGGCATCTAAGTATGCAATGACGGGTTTCTTGGAGACGATCCGAATTGAGAATATGAAAAAGGGTGTGCACGTGATGATCGCTTGCCCAGGGTTCACCGCCTCAAATGTGCGCTTCTCGGCACTCACGGCTGATGGTCACTCACAGGGCGAGACACCTCGTGATGAGGCATCGATGATGAGTGCTGAAGAGGTTGCGCAGATCATTATTAAGGGTGTACAAAAGCGTAAACGCCTCTCTTTGATGGAGTTTAATGGGCGAGCTACACACTTTATCAAGAAGTTCTTCCCTGCGTTTTTGGACAAGATGTTCTATTCGCATATGGCTAAAGAGCCTGATTCTCCGCTTCAGTAGAGTGGGGGGGCTGTGTGGAGCTGAGTAATACTGAGTAGCGCTGAGTAAGGCTGAGTATTGCTGGGTGGGGCAGAGTAACGTTGAGTGGGGCTTAGTGTTGTTGGTCGGGCTGGTCGCTAGGCTTGTGCGGCTTGCTCAGCTTTTTTTGCCTTTTCGGCGATCTTCTCAGCGGCAGCCTCGTGGTCTATGTCGCACGCTGCACAGTTGCTGTGGCAACCATAATCGTGACACGATACGCCATCTTGATCGATGCGTGTCTCCTGTACTGCACAGTGGATACCCATCGCTCGCATATGTTTATTGGTCGAGATCTCGGAGTCGATGAAGTGACCCTTAATCATAAGAGTTATTGAGAGACCAACAGCGAAGAATGCAACGGCACCAACCGAGATAAGCAGTACAAAGATGTAATTTTCCATATCGAAAGTTAACTTAGTGGCTATCTTCTTTGATAGCTCGCTGCAAATTTATATATTTGTGCGTAAATTAGCAACGTTATTGGGCAATTAAATTCAAAAATAGTTATTTATGCGTATAGTAATCGCTGGTGCAGGTGAGACAGGTAGCCACTTGGCGAAGATGTTGAGCGGCACGGGACACGATATTACGGTGATAGACATCGAACCGAAGTACTTGACAGAGGTGACATCTTTGGCGGATGTTATCACGGTCGAGGGGGACTGCACAGCGTTCGCTACACTGCGTAGAGCTATGGTTCGCAAGAGCGATCTATTCATCGCTGTGTTGCAGCGTGAGAATGATAACATCGTCTCGGCAGTGTTGGCTAAGCAACTTGGTGCAAAGAAGGCGATTGCGAGGGTCGACAATAACGAATATCTCGAACCGAATAATAAGGAGATATTTATTAATATGGGTATCGACTACCTGTTTTATCCCGAGAAGGCGGCAGCTGGCGAGGTGATTAACCTCTTGGGTCACACGGCAACATCGGAGTATGTAGATTTATCGGGTGGTAAATTGGCATTGGTGGTCTTTAAACTAGAGCCCTCTTCGGAGTTGATCGGTCAAAAGTTGCGTGGTTTCTCCTCTGAGGATGAGCAGCTTAACTATCGAACAATCGCTATCGCTAGAGGTGGCGAGACGATTATACCGCAACGAGACGAGATCTTTATGGAGGGTGATGTGATCTATGTGATTACTCGCCGTGAGTCGATGGCGGAGGTGATGAACTACTCGGGCAAGAGCAATATCGAGATTAAGAATATGATGGTGCTCGGAGGGTCGAGAATCGGTATTCGTGTGGCGGCTGAGATGCAGGAACAGACAAATATTAAACTCATAGATTACAACGCTGAGAAGGCGTATAGGTTGGCTGAGAGGCTTGATAAAACGCTGATAATCAATGCGGATGGTCGAAATACGGAGGTGATGTTGGAGGAGGGTTTGGCTCATATGGATGCCTTTGTGGCGGTGACGGGGCGTAGCGAGACGAATATTTTGGCGGCACTCTTGGCTAAGCGAATGGGGGTGAAGAAGGTGATTGCTGAGGTGGAGAATCTGAACTATATAACACTCGCTGAGAGTATGGGTATCGATACGATCATCAATAAAAAGTTGGTGACGGCATCGAATATCTTCCGATTCACGATGTCGACAGATGTTCAGGCGATTAAGTGCCTCAATGGAAGTGACGCTGAGGTGTTGGAGTTTATTGTGAAGCCTAATTCGCCAGCAACGAAGTATTCGGTTCGGGATCTGGACTTGCCTCGTGACGTGATCATTGGCGGTATCGTTAGGGACGATCGTGTGATGATCGCAACGGGCGGTAGCGTTATGAACTCTTATGATAGGGTGGTGGTCTTTTCGATGCCTGCATCGGTGAGTAAGATTGGTTCATATTTCAACTAAATGAGGGGGGCGAGACGATGTATATAGCGATAGCAGGAAATATCGGCAGCGGCAAGACGACACTCACAGAGATGTTGGCGAAGAGATACGCTGGTCGGGGTTATTACGAAGAGCCTGACAATCCTTATATTGGTGATTTCTACGAAGATATGAGCCGTTGGTCGTTTAACCTACAGCTCTACTTTCTCGCCTCACGTATCGAGCAGACACAGGCAATGCTGGCGGAGAGTGGTGCGGAGAGTGGTGCGGAGAGTGGTGCGGAGAGTGGTGCGGAGAGTGATGCGGAGAGTGGTGCGGAGAGTGGTGCGGTGACGACACATATTTTTCAGGATCGAACTATATATGAGGATGCAAATATCTTTGCTCGAAACTTGGCGGATATGGGGCTGATGAGCTATCGTGACCTCAATACATATATGAAGAATTTTAGCCTGTTTGAGAGCTTCGTACCCCGTCCTGATCTGTTGATTTACCTCACGGCTAGTGTGCCTAAGCTCAAGGAGCAGATCCTGAAGAGGGGGCGAGACTATGAGGCGAATATCGATGTGGAGTACCTCACAAGGCTCAACGCTCGTTATGAGGAGTGGATCAATGGGTACGAGGGGCGAATGGTTGTGATCGATGTCGATGAGGTCGATTTTGAACATAATGAGGAGGAGTTTGAGCGAATTTGCAGCTATATAGATCAACTAGAAAAGGGGGAAGAGTTAACGAGATGAGTATAATATCGATACCTGCACCATTTGAGATGCAGTTGCGCCGTGAGCTTAATGAGAGCGAAGTTTTGTCACTCATCGAGGCGTTGGATGGTGAGGCGACTACAGCTATTCGTGTCAACCCCTACAAGATGACTGACCCCGATGAGGTGGTGTGCAAGTGGGGAGCGGCGGCGGAGAGTGTGCCGTGGAGTCGTTATGGATTTTACCTCACCGAGCGACCTCAATTTACCTATGATAGTGCGTTTCACGCTGGGGCGTATTATGTGCAGGAGGCTAGTTCTCAATTCGTTGGGCACATTCTTTCGGGCGAAGATCTCGATGGGGTACGTCTGTTGGATAGCTGTGCGGCACCTGGAGGTAAGACGACACTCTACTCGACACTCGTTGGGCACGAGGGGTTGGTTGTGGCGGCTGAGCTGAATCGTGGACGAGCCTCGGTTTTGGCGGATAATGTGCGTAAGTGGGGTCTTGGAAATGTTGTTGTGGTGAATAGCGATGCAAAGCAGCTCTCGGCATTTGAGTCGTTTTATGATGTTGTTGCGGTCGATGCACCCTGTTCGGGCGAGGGAATGTTTCGCAAGATGGAGGTGGCTCGGGAGGAGTGGAGCGAGGGTAATGTGGCGCTGTGCGTGGAGCGACAGAGAGACATTCTGCAGGGGGTGTGGCGAACGCTTAAGGCGGGCGGTACATTAATATACAGCACCTGTACGTTTAACAGGGCGGAGAATGAGGAGGTATTGGAGTGGTTTGAGCAGTGGACTGAGGGCGAGGTGGTTGAGTATGATGATGTTGAGTGTGGTGATGATTGGGGTGTGGAGTGTGGACGTGTTGGTGCATTTCAGACGTTTCGATTCTTTCCGAGCAAGGCTCGTGGCGAGGGCTTCTTCGTGGCGGTGGCTCGCAAGGGGTTTGATGCTGGTGGGCGTGTGAGGATGCCTAAGGGGCGCAAAGCGATATTTTCATCGTTATCTCGTGGTGATGTTGCGGAGTGTAGCCGATGGGTTGAGCAGCCTGAGAGGATGAGTTTTTATCTGGTTGGTGATACGATTTATGGTTACTACACAGCTCAGATGGATGGTGTGAAGAGGCTTGCTGAGTCGTTGAATGTGATCTATTCGGGGGTCGCTATGGGGCAAATATTCAAAGGGAAGTTGAGCCCCGATGGTGCGTTGGCGCTATTCGCTGGGGTGAATCGTGAGGCGGCGGCAGTGGCGGAGCTGGACGAGCAAGATATAATTACATATCTGCGTAGGGGTGAGGTTGCGGCCGATAGATTTGAGGAGGGAATTAACCTTGTTGTCGATTTGTCGGGCTACGCTGTGGGTTATGTAAAGAGGATCGGAGCGAGGGTGAACAATAGATATTTGAACTCTTTAAAGATATTGAAATAGAGCTAGTTATGGAGATTAAGAAGTTGTATTATACAATGGGTGAGTTGGCGGAGATGTTCGATGTCAACGCCTCGTTGATACGCCACTGGGAGGGGCAATTCGATGTAATAAAGCCGCAACGAAATAAGAAGGGGAATAGGCTCTTTACACAGCAAGATGTCGATAATTTCAAGCTTATTTATCACCTCGTGAAGGAGCGAGGAATGACGCTGGATGGGGCGAAAAAGGCGATGCGCAAGGGGAGCGTGGTGACGGGCTCGTCGATCGATCGTGACGTTAAGATTATGGAGCGGTTGGAGAGTTTGCGCTCGTTGTTGGTTGAGATTCGTGAGTTGCTGGTCGAGCAGGATGGTGTGGATGGGGCGCTATCGAATAGGGTTGCAGTGCCGCCTGTGCCGACGGGTCGTGCGGATGGTCGTGAGCCCGATGCTGAGTCTCGGGAGTTGTTTGCGTTTTATGAGCAGCGACTGTTTTAAGGTGAACTATTAAAGCGAATTGTTTGAGCCATCATAAAGGTGTGACGAGACACAAGTCAATAAGGTGTGACGAGACACAAGTCAATAAGGTGTGACGAGACACAAGTCAATAAGGTGTGACGAGACACAAGTCAATAAGGTGTGACGAACAATGGTTAACAAGATGTAACAATATGAAAGTCAAAGAAATAACAGCTGTGATAGAGGAGCTTGCACCCCTCTCGATACAGGCTTCGTACGACAACTCTGGTTTGATAATTGGAGATGTGGAGCGTGAGGTTAGCGGTGCACTGATTGCGGTTGACCTTACCGAGGCGGTCGTTGAGGAGGCTGTGCGCTTAGGTGTCGAGATGGTCATCACGCACCACCCGATAATCTTCTCGCCGCTGAAGAGGCTCACCTCGGCAAATTGTGTTGAGCGGTCGGTGGCGATGGCTATCAAGAGTGATTTGGTGATCTATGCAGCCCATACAAACCTCGACAGTGCTGAGGGGGGGATGAGTTGGCGGCTGGGCGAAGTGTTGGGTCTGAGAGATATGAGGGTGTTGGAGGTGACAAATGCGGCACTTAACGCTGGGTTTGGCGTGGTGGGCGAATTGGAGTGTGAAATGGGGGCTTGGGAGTATATGAGTATGGTCGCTGAGCGGTTGAAAATCAAAACGTTGCGTCACTCCGATGTGGTGAGCGATAGGGTGCAGCGTGTGGCGATATGCACAGGGTCAGGCGGATCGCTCATTGGTGAGGCGTGTGCTGCTGGGGCGGATATGTATGTGACGGCTGATTTGCGATATAATGACTTTTTTGAGGCGCAACAGAGTGTCACAACACTCGATGTCGGACATTATGAGAGCGAATTTTGCGTAATTGATATAATATTTGAGCTATTATCAAAAAAAATTACTAACTTTGCACTCCACAAGAGTTTGTGCGGAGCGAACCCCGTGCACCACTATTTAGTTAGGAGTTAGGGAAGCTAGCTCCCTTTTAGCTGGCTTGGCGGTTTACGAGTTTAGAGAGAAGAGAAGAGAATTAAAATATAAATATATTGTATGGCACAGAAAAAAGTTGTTGAGGTAGATTACTCAATGCAGGAGAAGATTATGGCTCTCTATGAGTTGCAGAAGTTGGATTCTCAGATCGATGAGATCAACAAGATCAAGGGCGAACTTCCGTTGGAGGTGAAGGATCTTGAGGATGGTCTTGAGGGTTTGAACACTCGTATCGCAAATATCAATGGCGAGATCGATGAGTTGAACACCTTGACAGCGCAGCGTAAGCGTGAGATCGATGAGTCTCGTATCCAGATCACGAACTACAAAGAGCAGCACAACAACGTGCGAAACAACCGTGAGTGGGACGCAATCAACAAAGAGATTGAGTATCAGGAGCTTGAGATCGAGTTGGCGGAGAAGAGATTGAAGGAGTACGCAGTGACACTTGTCGAGAAGCAGGCTCTTTTGGCTAAGGCGCAAGAGGCGTTGGCTGAGCACGAGATCGACCTAAATGCAAAGCGAGCTGAGTTGGAGACAATCGAGCAAGAGACTGAGGGTCAAGTTGTTGCATTGGAGGCTAAGGGCGAGGTCGCTAAGAAGCGTATCGATGAGCGTCTCTTGACAGCTTATAACCGTATCCGCTCAAATGTACGCAATGGTTTGGCAGTCGTGACGGTTCGCCGTGATGCTTGCGGAGGCTGTTTCAACCGCATACCACCACAGCGTCAGGTGGAGGTTCGTCAGGGCAAGAAGATCATCGTTTGCGAGTATTGCGGACGTGTGTTGGTCTCTGATCCAGCCGATGCTGCTGAGTAGACGAAAACTATAACTCCTCACTTAATTGCTGGGTAATTCTGAGTATTTGCTGAGTATTATTACTGAGTAGTGCTGAGTAGGGTTGAGTAGTGCTGAGTAGGGTTGAGTAGGGTTGAGTAGTGCTGAGTAGTGCTGAGTAGTGCTGAGTAGAGTTGAGTAGTGCTGAGTAGTGCTGAGTAGTGCTGAGAGCAGGCAAAATAGCTCATAGCTTATAACTCATAATTCATAACTAAAATTTACGTTTATATGAAATAATTATGTATATTTGTCTGTTTGAGTTGATATTCGTATGATGAGCGGATACATAATTATAGTTGCAGTGATGCTGTCCAGCCTTGTTGGAGGCTGTAGCGATGACACCTCCAAGTTTGTGGTTGGTGTGTCGCAACATAAGGGTGGGGTTCGTAGTCAACAGCTGCTTCGTGAATTGGAGCGTGAGGCGCTGTTTTATGGCGATATTGAGCTCAGATCGGTCAACGCTCGAAATAGCTCGCAGAGGCAGGCTCAGCAGATTATGCAGTTTATGGACGATGGGGTCGATCTGCTGATAATTACGCCAAATGATGCCGATACAGTAGGCAAGATGGTCGACTTAGCTGCTGAGCGAAATATCCCGACCGTGTTGACCGATCGTGTCACAAACTCAAAAAAACATACAGCGAGCATCACAGCCAATAATTTCGAGATTGGTGAGGCGGCTGCAAATTATATTGTCGAGCGGCTTAGTGGCGGCGGTAGAGTGCTGGAGCTGGGCGGGGCGGATCATATAACCTCAAATCGAGAGATCCATCGAGGGTTTCGTAGGGTCATATCTAAATATCCAAATATTAAGCGAAACACCATTATCAATATTGGGCGAGAGCAGGAGGATGCAGTGAGGACGGTCGATTCGGTGATTGTGTGTGGTGAGCAGTTCGATGTTGTTTTTGCGCACAACGATTTCATTGCGTATGGTGCATACCTTGCAGCCGAGCGGCACAACATCAATGACAAGATCATATTCATCGGTGTGGGGGGATTGAACGGCAACTCGCAACAGGGTCTGAGGCTCGTTGTCAACGGTATCTTGGAGGCATCGTTTAGTCAACCAACGACTGGTGATGTGGTGATGAAAACAACTCATAACATCCTCACGGGTCAAACCTTTAAACGGAATAAACGGCAGAGTGCTGAGATGCTCACAAAGGCAAATGCAACGTTGGCGATACTTAACGAGAAGCAGGCTGAGATGCTTGATTACCGCATCGACAATCTGAAGGGTCGTCTTACTCAGAGCGAGGAGCAGAGTTTGGTTGAGAGGTATAAATCGTTCATTATCTTGATTGTGGCTATTGTTGTGATCTTGTTGTTGCTGCTCTATTTGCGCTATCTGAAGCTCAATGCGCCAACCATTGCGACACTTGAGTCGGTCAATACATCTGTTGAGGTGGATAGCGATGATCGCTACACGGCTGAGGAGCGTGAGTTTTTGAACCGTTTTATGGGGATGGTACGGGGTAATGTCTCAAATTCGGATTTTGGTGTAGATGATATGTATGAAGAGATGGGGCTGTCGAGGGTTCAGTTGTTCCGCACGGTGAAGCGACTTACAGAGATGTCGCCCAACGAAATATTGCGACTGGAGCGGCTTAAACAGGGCGATGAACTTCTCCGCACAACATCCAAGACGATAGCGGAGATCGCCTACGCTGTGGGTTACACAGCGCCATCATACTTCTCGAAGTGTTACAAAGAGCAGTTCGGTCTCTCGCCAACCGAGGTGAGATGAGTGATGAGTGATGAGTGATGAGTGATGAGTGATGGGTGATGGGTGATGAGTGATGCTGGTGAGTATAATGGTAGCTGGTGCCATTGTGGTAGCTGCAATAATGATTGGGAGGTTACAGAGCCAACTGGTCGTTATGTTCTGGTAC
>JBCQUE010000060.1:0-12270 GCA_047174325.1 Rikenellaceae bacterium
AACAAATATTCAAAGAGCATCTAAGGTTCGAAGTGCCGCTGGGTTGATATCGTTTATTTTCGGAAAACTCGCAGCTGCGTTCCTTTTGTTTAAATTTTTCAAACCTTAATTCGCATTATTAACTTTACACCGCAATGTTAGATCCTAAGCGAAACAGGATGTTTGAATGGGGTGACGAGTAACGAATGTTACGCAACTCAATTAAGACACTTGACCGCTAAAAGGCTAAAAACAAGGAGCGACAAGGAGCAACAAGGAGCAACAAGGAGCAACAAGGAGCAACAAACAAAGCGATTAACCACTTGATAATCAGGAGTATATATGACTATTCCTAACGAGTTTTTGTGCCCATACACCAACAAACAACCACACAGCAACCACACTTGGAGAGAGCGGAAAACATAGAGATTGAGGCAGTGCAACAAGAGCGGACTGTGCAACAAGAGCGGACTGTGCAACAAGAGCAGGCGGTGCAACAAGAGCAGGCGGTGCAACAAGAGTGGTTCGTCATAAAGGTAAGGTTCAACAGGATCATCGAGGCGCAAAACACCCTAACCAAACACAACGCCGAGTGTTACGTGCCGATGGAGATGAGGTCGGTGGTCTGCAAAGGCGAAAGGGTGAAGAACAAAATGATGCCCGTGCTCTCGAACCTAATCTTCGTTAAGTCGACCATCGAGGCGATAAAGGAGCTCTGCGGACGATACAAATACCTCTATTACCTATCGCACAAAGTCGATGGTCAATTTCAGGCGATGGTGATACCCGATGAGCAGATGGAGCTGTTCCGCAAATTCATCGATGGCGACTTCAAGGGGCTCGACCACGAAAAGATAAAGTTCACAGGGGGCGAAAAGGTTATAATCAGATCAGGAGTGTTTCGTGACAGCGAGGCGACATTCATAAAGGTGGGCGGAAAGAGACAACGAACACTTTGGCTAAAGATGAATGGACTATCACTATCAGTGCCGTCCGATACAGCGCTGGAGCTGGTCTGACTAGTTAGAGGTTAGAGGTTAGAGGTTAGAAGTTAGGAAAATAAATTACAATACATAATTAATGACAGCTTAAATATGAAAGGAATTGTACTTGCAGGAGGATCGGGCACGAGGCTCTACCCAATTACCAAGGGTGTGAGCAAACAGCTACTGCCGATCTATGACAAACCGATGGTTTACTACCCTATCTCGGTGTTGATGTTGGCTGGCATCCGTGAGATACTCATCATCTCGACACCTGCCGATCTGCCTGGGTTCAAGAGGCTACTTGGCGATGGGTCGGACTACGGTGTGAGATTTGAGTATAAGGAGCAGCCCTCACCCGATGGATTGGCTCAGGCGTTTACACTTGGCGAGGAGTTTATTGGTGATGACTCAGCCTGTCTCGTTTTGGGCGACAATATCTTCTATGGTGCAGGTTTTACAGATCGCCTCAAGGAGTCGGTTCGCACGGCTGAGCAGGAGAGTAAAGCTACGGTCTTTGGTTATTGGGTCTCAGATCCCGAGCGCTACGGCGTTGCGGAGTTCGATGAGAGCGGTAACTGCCTATCGATCGAGGAGAAACCCGAAAAGCCCAAATCGAACTATGCAGTCGTGGGTCTCTACTTCTACCCCAACAAGGTTGTCGAGGTGGCGAAGAGCATCAAACCATCGGCACGAGGCGAGTATGAGATCACAACCGTCAACCAAGAGTTCTTGAATGATGGCGAGCTTAAGGTGCAGACACTCGGGCGAGGCTTTGCGTGGCTGGACACAGGTACACACGACTCGCTCTCGGAGGCATCTACTTTCGTGGAGGTTATCGAAAAACGACAAGGTCTAAAGATAGCCTGCTTGGAGGGCATCGCCTATCGCCACGGCTGGATCGATGACAACAAGATGCGAGAATTGGCACAACCGATGATCAAAAACCAATACGGTCAATATCTCCTAAAGTTGATCGACGACAAACAAAACAACAAACTATAATGGAGGCAATAAAGACAGCAATCGAGGGTGTGGTGATCGTTGAGCCACGCATCTTCAATGACGAGCGAGGCTACTTCTATGAGGCATTCTCCGATCGTGAGTTTCGTGAAAAGGTCTGCAACACAACGTTCGTGCAGGATAACCAATCGAAGTCGAGCTACGGCGTGTTGCGTGGTCTACACTTCCAAAAAGCACCTCACGCACAGAGTAAATTGGTGCGAGTAATCAAGGGCAAGGTGATCGATGTGGCGGTGGATATTCGCAAGGGGTCACCCACCTACGGCAAATATGTAGCTGTGGAGCTAACGGAGGATAACCACCGACAACTCTTCGTGCCGAGAGGCTTTGCACACGGCTTTGTGGTGCTCTCCGAGGAGGCGGTTTTCCAATATAAGTGTGATAATTTTTACAACAAGGAGTCGGAGGGGGCACTTCGATGGAACGACACAGATTTGGGCGTTGAGTGGGGTATCACAGAGGCTGAGGCACTGCTCTCGGACAAGGACAAAGTGAGCCCACTATTCAAGGATTTTGATTCACCATTTAGCTACGATGTAAACTACTATGAGTAAGGTAATTTTGGTAACGGGCGCTAATGGGCAGCTCGGTAATGAGATGCGCAGAGTGGCTGAGGGGAGCGCAGATAGGTATATTTTTACGGATGTGGCGGAGCTCGACATCACCAACTATGGTGCGATCTCGGAGTTGGTGACAGCCGAGGGTGTCGATGTGATTGTGAATTGTGCGGCATATACGAATGTCGACAAGGCGGAGGATGATGAGGCATTTGCGAACCTGCTGAACAACACGGCGGTGGGCTACTTGGCGATGGCAGCCAAGGCATCGGGAGCAACGTTGATACATATCTCGACTGACTACGTATTCGATGGCTCGGCACACACGCCCTACACGGAGGCGGAGGCGACGAAGCCGATCGGAGTGTATGGCGTGACGAAACTCGCTGGCGAGGAGAGTGTGATAGCGAGCGGCTGTAACCATATCATCATCCGCACCTCGTGGTTGTACTCGAAGTGGGGCAACAATTTTGTTAAGACGATGCAGCGCCTGACAGCCGAGCGAGAGAGCCTAAACGTAATCTTCGACCAGATCGGCACACCGACCTACGCAGGCGACTTAGCGGATGTGATCGGAACGATAATCAGCACAAACCAGCTAGACAAAAGCGGCAGATACCATTATAGCAACGAGGGAGTATGCTCGTGGTACGACTTCGCAGTAGTGATAGCCCAGCTAAGCGGCAACGAGTGTAAAATCAGCCCAATACACAGCGACGAGTACCCAGCCAAGGTCACCCGCCCCCACTACTCGGTGCTCGACAAAACCAAACTCAAAACCGCCTTCGGGGTAGCGATCCCCCACTGGACGGTCTCGCTGGAGCGGTGTGTGGCTGAACTCTCTAAGTAGATCTAGTGTGTGACACTCTTAAAATTTAATCTACAAATCTATGCAAAATTATTAGTTAGTCAAATATGAAAAAATCGGAGTTGTCGTCAGGTGTGTTCTTCACCGCAATTGCCAAGTATAGTAGTGTGATTATTATGTTGGTAGTCTCTGCTATATTAGCAAGGCTGCTAACTCCTGAAGATTTTGGTACGGTTACTATCGCAACCGTTATTCTCTCTTTTTTTGTAATAATTAGCGATCTCGGTATAGCAACAGCAATTGTTCAGAATAAACAGTTAACAGAGACTGATAATAACAATATCTTCTCATTCACGGTATATTTAGGTATAGGCATTGCGATTATATTTTATCTATTAAGTCCATTAGTAGCTGACTTTTACGATGTTAAGTCAATCGTTTACATATGTCGTGCCTTATCTATAAACCTTCTATTTGCCTCATTAAATATTGTTCCAAATGCTCTTTTGCTTAAAGCTAAGCGATTTAAGTTTATAGCCGTAAGAACTATATTAGTACAACTTGTATTTGGTGCTATTTCAATTTTTGCAGCATTTAAGGGTCTTGGAATATATGCACTATTAATAAATCCAATTGGGTCAAGTATTGCAATTTTTATTTTTAATTACATACAATATCCTCAGAAATTTAGCATACACGTAGAGAGAGAATCAATTGATAAAATTTCAAAATATTCGATGTACCAATTTCTATTTAGTATAATCAATTATTTTTCAAGAAATATAGATAATCTTTTGATAGGTCGTTACATTGGGATTGCTCAGCTGGGTTATTATGATAAATCTTATCGATTGATGATGCTTCCATTGTCAAATATAGCACACGTGATTACCCCAGTTTTACATCCTCTTTTATCAGAGCATCAAGATGATCGTGAGTACATCTTTAAATCATACTTAAAACTTCTTAATCTACTAGCATATGTCGGATTCCCTCTATCTGTTTTTCTCTATTTCGAAGCATCAAATTTGATTTTTATTGTATTTGGATCACAATGGGCTGATTCGATTCCAATATTTAAGATACTAGCAATATCTGTTGGAGCTCAAATGCTTACGTCTTCTTTAGGATCGATTTTCCAATCTACAAATGAGACCAAACGTCTTTTTAAGATTGGTAATATCAATACTGCGACAAATGTAATGGCAATAGTCTCTGCGCTGGTTTATTTTGGGTCTATTAAAGCCGTTGCAATATTTATAACCATTGCATTTTATATCAATGCAATGGTCTCTTTTTATTACCTATTCGACAGAGTTTTTTCTAAATCAGTGGTGAAATTTGTTTCCATATTGCGTAATCCCATACTGCTGTCAATTTTGCTGGTACTTATATGTAAATTAACAGCAGGTCTGTTTTCAAATTCAATTATTTCGCTGTTTACAACTTTTTTAATCGTATCCACAGCCTCAATCTTATTTATTCAATTGAGTAAAGATTTCGATTTACTTAAAATTATAAAATCAAGTAAGCGATGATGAACATCATTAGTAAATTACGCAGTCGATACTATCAACTACTCTTCACAACTCCTAACAATCAACTATTTCAACAACGTGCGAATCTATTAAATGAATCAGTGTTAAATAGTAATAAACAGGGTGTAACCGATTATAAATACACAGATCACCAAATTATAGTCTCGCTAACAACCTTTGGCGTAAGGTTGTCACAAGTATATCTAGCGATTGAATCAATTATGCAACAAACGAAACTTGCTAATCGCATTGTACTTTGGCTATCAGATGATCTCAAGGGCGAAACGCTGCCTCAGACGTTGCAAAATCAAATGCGCCGAGGGCTTGAAATACACTACTGTAAAGATATTAGGTCTTACAAAAAGCTAATTCCATCGCTTAAAATGTTTCCCAATGATGCGATTATAACTATTGATGATGACCTTATATATCATATCACGACACTAGAAAGTTTGATAAATTCATATTTAGAGGATCAAAACTATATTTATTACAACAGGGGACATCGAGCTGTTATGTTAAATAATAAGTTTATGCCCTACATAAAATGGGAAATGACAAGTAATAACAATGATATTTCACCGCTAAATTTTCCCACCACAGGTGGCGGTGTTATTTTCCCTCCACACATTTTCAACAAAGAGGTATTCAACGAAGAGGTATTTATGCAAGATTGTAAGTTTGCAGATGACGTATGGTTTTATGCAATGACACTCCATAACAATAAACGCAGCAAGCGCTCGAAAGCATATATGATTGATCCCAATGGAGGTTATCTTGAGAATATAGGAGCACAAGAAATAACATTATGCAGTGTTAATGTTTCTGGCGGAATGAATGACAAACAAATAGACGCTGTATTTAATAGATATAATCTCTACGAGAAATTAATTTGAGGCATCACGGCACAATAATGAATATGACACAAGAGCAGAAGATAACCATAGTAGTACCGATATACAACGTTGAGGAGTATTTGCCTCGATGCTTGGATTCTATCACGGGACAGACCTATCACAACATTGAGGTGATGTTGGTTGACGATGGGTCGCCCGATGGAGCTGGCGCTATATGTGACGAATATGCAGCACGTGACGAGCGTATCCGTGTGTTTCACATTCCGAATGGCGGTGTGGCAAAGGCTCGCCAATTGGGTGTTGAACAGTCGACAGGTGAGTATATTGTCTTTGTCGACCCCGACGACTGGTTACCGCTCGATTCCGTCGAGACCCTCTACTCCCATATGTCGGATGATGTGGATGTGGTTATTGGGGGGTATGAGAGTGTACATAATGGGATACATACGTATTTCACACTGGATGAGACTATAGCTTGTACCAGCCAATATACATCTATATTACTGCTAGCTGAAATAAATCCTGCACCTTGGGCTAAATTATATCGGCGATATTTATTTTCTTATGATAGCTTCCCCGTAGTTCCTAAGGGACAAGACTATTTAATGAATCTAGCTCTATGCGCAAAAATAAGATATGCAAAGACAATCAATGAACGAGTTTATTTTTATCTACAAAGAGTTGGATCAACAATATTAACTCACAAATCAGATATAAACTACGAGAAACAATATTCACTAATTGCACGTAAAATTCTAAAAAACAGTATTAACCAACATTTAGATGATTTTACTCATTTTGAAATTAGACAGTTATATACCCTAATTCATAATGGTCATATTTGTTCGTGTCACGATGAATGGATTGAATCAGTAATAAAAAACAGTAATGAGTTAAAAATATCATTACGAGAAAGAGTAATAATAATAATAATTCGATCACCCATTCTTCAAAGAGTAGCATACATTGCAATTAGTATCATAAAGAAGTTTATACATTAAATATGAACATATATACAATCTCATTTTTATTATGTTTTCTGTTTGCGTTTATCGAATTAATCATAAACAATAATACCCAGAAATCACGCTTAATAAATAGATTTAATCTGTTTTTTAGTATTGTGATTATGTTCTTTATAGCAGGATTTAGAGAAGTCGGATATGACTACAATAGCTACAAAGGAATATACAACGCAATTGGTGGCTCTAATTGGTTTATAAAGGGAGGTGTACACGGCATGGAACCTGGATTTGCCCTCTTAAATCACTTATCTAGTAGCTATCAGATATTGCTTGCTACAATGTCACTGCTCTGCCTAGTTTTATTATTTAATGTTCTCATAAGATACTCCAAATTACCTATACTCTCATTGCTCATTTACTGGGGGGTATTTTTCCTGTCTGGTGTAATGGGGCAACAACGGCAGGCTTTAGCTGTTATAATTTCAATATATGCGATAATAAATGTTGATAATAAACGAATATTCTATCCTGTCATATTTATCGCTATGATGTTCCATATGTCTGCGATATTGGTATTAGCAGCGAAGTTTATTCCGAAAGATTACAAACCGTTGAAGTACTATGTTATAAGTTATATTGGAGCAATCATTATGAATATGATTGCGCATAAAGCATATTTAGTTGTTATAAATTACTTTCCGCCGTTTATGGCAAATAAGCTAATGATATATGCCGAGAAAGAGACAACAAGCCTTGGGCTAAATTCAGCCGTTCTTCTTAGGACTATATTTTTTTGTCTGTACTACAATTTCAGAGATCGATTGCGGCAGATACCATATTTACCACATCTTTTAAATTGTTATTTTTTATCTCTATTAATTTATATAGGATTCGGATTTGCACCACAGGTTGCAGGTAGAGGTGGAGTTTACTTTGCTGCTTTAGAGGTAATTATCTCTGCAAACTTAGTTTATGTTCTAAAGGGGCGGACTAAGCTAGTTATACTATTTATGATTTTAGCTATATCTGCATTTAGATTGATTCGATTCATAAATGATCCAGCACAAAGTTCTTACAATGTAGATTATCTTCCTTACCAAAATTGGCTATTATAATCATATGAAGATTGCATATTTAATACACAGTACGTTCAACTCTGGAGGAATGGAGAGAGTGCTCTCTAATAAATGCAATGCGCTAGCTCGTGCAGGATTAGATGTTACAATTATTACAACTGACCAGACGAATAAAGGCTCTTTTTTTACATTAGAACCCAGTATTACGTCTGTAGATCTTGATATAAATTACTCCAGCACAAGATATAGTGGATTCTTCAAAAAGTTAATCTGTTTTTTTGGTAAAAGACGTAGACACAAAGCTCGATTATCAAAGATTCTTTTTGATGAAAAGTTCGACATTGTTGTATCTATGTTTGGCAATGAGGTTCATTGGCTAACTGATATTCAAGATGGTAGTAAAAAGATATTAGAGATACATTTCTCAAAATCATTCAGAGAGCAGGCAAACAGGAACGGTTTACTGTGGCTATCTGATGTGTATAGATCTAATTTAGATGAAAGGGCTGTAATTAAATATGACAAGTTTATTGTTCTTACAGATGAAGATAAACAACTTTGGGCTAAAAACAAAAATATCACACGAATATACAACTCTGTATCAATAATTCCTGAGGAGATTAGTTCATTAGACTCTAATAGGGCTATTGCCGTAGGACGATTAACATATCAAAAAGGATTTGATAGATTGATTGACATATGGAATATTGTCAATCAAAAACATCCTAACTGGTGTCTTGATATATATGGCAGTGGCGAGGATTATGAGGCGCTACATAACCAAATAACTCGACTAAATCTCAATGATGTAGTAACGATACATCAGCCAACTAGTGACATACTCTCTGAGATTAATAGTAGCTCAATGCTTCTTATGACTTCGAATTACGAGGGTTTACCAATGGTGCTCTTAGAGTCAATGTCGTGCGGTGTACCACCTATTGCATTTGACTGCAAATGTGGTCCACGAGATATAATTACAGATGGGAAGAGTGGATTTCTCGTTAATGATGGCGATATAGAGACCTTTGCCACAAGAGTGTGTGAACTAATTGAGAATAGCGAATTAAGACAATCGATGGGAATCGCAGCAAGACAAGATGCCATTGATCGCTTTTCTGAAGATGTTATTATTAAACAATGGAAAGAGCTGTTTAAATCAATTAAAACTCACATTCTATCCTCTATATAAATATTATCTTGACACTAACTGCCTGTAGAATATGTTCTTTTGCTCAAAGGATACGTTGCATTTTTTATTTTTATTATTCCATTTTATTTTACAAGCAGAATGCAGCAAAACTCACACATTGACTAATATCAAGTACTGCTATTACACAAAGCATAAATTGCGTTTATTATAGAATGAAAATACTACATATAACAAATAATTTCAGCGAAGGAGGTGTAGAGTCATTATTGATGGATATATTGCCGTTGCTTGTCTGTCAAGGATATACAATAGACCTTTTAGTCCTAAATCAGAATGAAATCAAACTTTGTGAGTCCATATCAAAACTAGGCGTAAATATTATTATAGGTAGTCATAGCAGTTGTTATCACCCTCTTAATATTTTGCTAATTAATAGTACGATAAAAAAGGGTAACTATGACATCGTACACTCACACCTCTTTCCCACACAGTACTATACTATATTTGCAAATTGTATTACAAAAGCACGCTCCACTAAATTCATCACGACAGAACATACCTCTGTAAATAACAGGCAAAATTACAAATTATTCTCACTAATTGATCGTTTCATATTTAATAGATATGATAAAATCATCGCTGTATCTCCATTCATAAAAGACAAGCTAAAACTATGGTCAAATACTGATAGCGTAGTTATACCCAATGGCATATCGTTAAAAAGATTTGATGCGAACAGAGAATACCCACTAAATAGATCCGAACTAAAAATACCTAAGTCTGCGACAATAGCAATTATGGTTGCACGTTTCGTCTCAGGAAAAAATCAAGCGCTAGTAATAGAAGCTATTTCTAAGATTCCAAATCTTTACTTAATACTTGTTGGAACAGGGACAACACTTGATAGCTGCAAATCGCTAGCTAACCAACTAAATATAACCAACCGAGTGAAATTTGTTGGATACTCATCTGAACCTGAAAAGTTTATCAATATATCAGACATTTGTATATTAAGCACAAATCACGAAGGCTTTGGCATCTCTGTGGTAGAATGTATGGCTATGCAAAAGCCAACGATTGTCAGCGACATAAAAATATTGCGAGATCTATTCCAAGACTCCATACTCTATGCAAAGCCTCACTCAGTTGACTCACTATGCAATCAAATAATGTCACTAATTAATGACAAAGAGTATAGTAAAGAGATGGGTAATAAGGCTTTGAAACAAGCACAACTATTTAGTATAACTGCAACAGTTGACAACTTAATAAAACTATATAAGAAATTAAGTCTCAAAAATGAATAACAATACATTATCCCCCCGAGTCTCCGTAATAACAGCGTGCTACAATTCGCAGCACACGATTCGGGATGCAATCGAATCTGTTCAGCAACAGAGTTATAGCAATTGGGAGATGATAATTGTTGATGATTGTTCCTCTGATAATACGTGTGAAATTATTAACGAATATATAGTTTTTGATTCTCGTGTCAAGCTCATTAAATGCGATCAACCATCGGGGTCACCAACTAAGCCTCGGAATATTGCCATCGAAAATGCAACAGGTCGATACATAGCCTTTATCGATAGCGATGATATGTGGCACAAACACAAACTAGAGCGGCAAATAAAATTAGCTCAGGAATCAAAATCACCATTTGTGTTTTCAAACTACGAAAAAATGAACGCTAAAGGAGAGGTAAATAATCGCATTGTAGAAGCTCCAGCCATAGTAACTATCAAAGATATGTATTACGGAAATCCAATTGGCTGTCTTACTGCGCTGATTGACAGAGATGTTTTCCCCAATTTTAAGTTCAAAAAGATCGGTCACGAAGATTGTGTCGCTTGGATTGAGATACTACAACGAGGATACAAAGCATACAATACAAACTCTGTAGAGGCAGTATATAGAGAGTCTAACAATTCTGTATCTTCAAATAAGTTAACCATTCTACACTGGCAGTGGAATATTTATAGGCATATATTGAATTTCAACATATTCAAATCTCTCTACTACTACACACACTACGCAATAAACGGATTAATTAAATCGCTCAAATGAAAATAACAACAATAGGAGGCAGTGGTTTCATAGGGTCACGGCTCATTGACACACTCAAGGAGAGGCACGAATTTAGAAACATTGACAAGTTTGCGAGCCCGTTATTTAACGATATTACCACAATCGCTAATGTGCTCGACGTGCCTGCTATCACTGAGGCGCTAAAGGGCACCGATCTCGTTGTGCTGCTCGCCGCCGAACATCGTGATGATGTGTCGCCCGTCTCGTTGTATTACGATGTAAACGTGGGCGGTATGCGCAACACGTTGCAGGCTATGGAGGCGAACGGAATCAAGCGTATCATCTTCACTAGCTCCGTGGCGGTCTATGGGCTCAACAAAGAGAACCCCAACGAGGAGCACCCAAAAGATCCATTCAACCACTACGGCAAAACCAAGTGGCAAGCGGAAGAGGTGCTGCAGGAGTGGTATGAAACCCACCCCGATTGGAACATCAACATCATCCGCCCAACCGTGGTATTTGGCGAGCGAAATCGTGGCAACGTCTACAACCTACTCCGACAGATCTCCAGCGGCAGATTCGCAATGGTCGGCAGAGGTAACAACAAGAAATCGATGGCTTATGTGGGTAACATCGTGGCATTCTTGAAGTTCTTTGCCGAGCAGAAAACCACGGGCTACAACGTCTACAACTACATCGACAAACCCGACTTCACGATGAACGACCTAGTGGCGCACGTCAGCAAGGTGTTGGGCAAGCACATCCCAGCGACCCACTTCCCCTATTGGCTAGGTATGTTGGGCGGCTACTGTTTCGACCTATTGGCTTTTATCACACGCCGCAAGCTCGCTGTGAGCTCGGTGCGTGTCAAGAAGTTTTGCGCCACAACCGAGTTTGATGCTACCAAGGCTCACACATCGGGATTCAAAGCCCCATACACGTTGGGCGAAGGATTAGCTCGCACCCTCGAATTTGAGTTCATCCACGACGCATCCGAGGGAATCACATTCAAGAGCGAGTAGAGAATAAAACGAAAGCGAATAAAAGAAAAAAAGGTGTAGCGTAATCGTCTCCACAGAGAGGCGTAGCAAATAAGAGCAACGGATTGCAGAAAAGAGCAGGAGTGGACAGATGTCTCCTTCTGCTCTTTTCGTCTGCCCGCATCGCTACTCAATCACTATCTCATCAATGCTCCACGTGCCGTTGTAGGTGTCGAAGAGTGGCTGCACCGCTAGTTGCATTATGCGACCCTTTACATCATCGAATTTCGATAGCGGAATTGTATATGTTCGATACTCATCGC
>JBCQUE010000061.1:0-11631 GCA_047174325.1 Rikenellaceae bacterium
GAGCATAAGGCAACCAATTGAGTCGCTGTTTAATTGGCTCATCGAGAGAACAAATATTCAAAGAGCATCTAAGGTTCGAAGTGCCGCTGGGTTGATATCGTTTATTTTCGGAAAACTCGCTGCGGCGTTCCTTTTGTTTAAATTTTTCAAACCTTAATTCGCATTATATACATATTGATAGCCTGGGCTGAGGGTGATCGCCTCATCTGTTATCCATTCGTAGGTTAGTTCGTAGGTTAGGTTATCCACTATGCAGGTCGCTAGCTTTGTGCCCAATGCGACCGATTGTGGGGCTAGGATCACCTTGAAGCTATCTGTGCCGTTGTCGGCTGGTGTCACCTCGGTTGTGTCGCCCAACGCTGATGTTGAGTCGTTTGCGAAGGTGTACTTCATACCCACCTTTGCGTTGAATGTTGGTGAGCCGCCCGTCTCGCCTGTTATGTTGACCACGATCGAGCTCATCTTGTGATAGAACGAAAGTTCGGGTGTTCTATCCGACGATGTGATTGTTGCAAAGAGCAGGTCGCTCGCCTCGAATGCGCCATCGACCGATTGGTCTGTTTGGGCGTAGAAGTCGAGTGATGTTTGGAGCGAGCTCTGAGCAGGATACGCAGCGTAGAATGTGTATGTCTCGCTATCGGTGCTGTATATGATTGGATCTGTCGGGTCGGTACTTGCGAATAGAGTACCGTTGTGAGTGTATGATGCAGCATCTTTCACGAGTTCGCCCAATTCGTCAAAAGCCGATACCGAGATGGTGTCGTTCTCCACGAAATCTGTGTCGGTCGCCTTGGTCGGCAGGTTGATCGCTGTTGTGAATGTAAGCTCTTGGCTCCCAGTGTTTTCAGTCTCGCCCTGAAGCTCCTCGGTGCACGAGCAAAGCATCGCCACAGCGGCTAGTGATAGGATTGTTTTCTTCATTTTTTGTTTGGTATTTTTTGGTTAGTTTCAGTCTATATGATCACATACAATGGGTACTCTACATATATATATCGCTAAATATGTCGCTGCAAAACTGAGAGCAGCCGTAGAGTAACAGTGCACACTACAAGAGTCTGTTTGAGTAATTTGAGTAACTTAAACAGACCTAAAAATAATGCTAAGAGATTTTTTCAATGTTTTTTTGTAGTGCGCCTTGTCCTAAGCCGTTGAATTAAATGATGCACATATACAAAAAACGTGGATAATACCTTATATTCGCTTATTGTGGTCTTAGGATACCGTGCAGTCAAATAACAGAGTAAAGCCCACGGTGAACCGTGAGCGTTTACGCCCTCATCTTGACTGCTGCTGAAAGTTCCTAAGTTTCAATAAGCAAGATTAAAGCTAACGCTTTTTATGTGTTTTTGCTAACGATTCAGTGATTTTTTTTTCACTTATCGTGCCAAATGTTTTTTTTAAGTTACTCCCTGTTTTATTGTCATAGGCGTAGTGTTGTTTGTTGTTTCACAAAGTTAGTTATTATTTCTTTATTGCCAAATTTTTTCTTTGGTTATTTTTGCTGAGTATTACTGAGTAGGGCTGAGAATTACTGAGTAGGGCTGAGTAACACTGAGTAGGGCTGAGAATTACTGAGTAAGGCTGAGTAACACTGAGTAACACTGAGTAGGGCTGAGTAGGGCTGAGTAGGGCTGAGTAGGGCTGAGTAGGGCTGAGTAGGGCTGAGTAATGTAATTTACCCAGCCCTACTCAGCCCTACTCAGTGTTACTCAGCCTCTTACTTGATGATCTGGTCGAGCTCGTCGATCGTCTTGCAGATCTCAGCGTCTGTTGGCTGGAAATCCTTTAGCTGACCAGCCATATACTGCTCATACGCAAATAGATCGTTCAAGCCGTGACCCGACAAGTTGAATACAATCGTCTTGCTCTCGCCCGTCTCCTTACAGATATTCGCCTCACGGATCGCCGCCGCAATTGCGTGGTTCGACTCGGGCGCAGGGATGATTCCCTCCGTCTTTGCAAACAAGATTCCTGCCGCAATCGTCTCGCACTGATCCACAGATGTCGCCTCAATCAAACCATCCTTCAACAGCTGGCTCACCAACGCACCCGCTCCGTGGTAACGCAAACCGCCAGCGTGGATGTCCGATGGATGGAAGTTGTGACCCAACGTAAACATCGGGATGAGTGGTGTGAATCCAGCTACATCACCGAAATCATATTGGAACTTACCTCGTGTCAACTTCGGGCAGCTCGCTGGCTCAACCGCAATCACACGTGTCTTTTTGCCCTCAGTGAGGTTCTTGTGGATGAATGGGAAACCGATACCCGAGAAGTTACTACCTCCTCCGAAGCAGCCAATCACTATGTCCGCCTCCTCGCCAGCCTTCTCAAGCTGCTTGATAGCCTCCTGTCCGATAACTGTTTGGTGCATACAGGTGTGGTTCAATACACTACCCAATGTGTAGCGTGTGTCGCCCTGATTCTGCAACGCAACCTCAACCGCCTCCGAGATCGCCATTCCGAGGCTACCCGAATCGTTTGGATCTTTCGCCAACGCTGCACGTCCGCACTCTGTCTCCATACTTGGCGATGCTGTTACATTTGCGCCCCACGTATTCATCATCAACTTGCGGTATGGCTTCTGCTCGTAGCTCACCTTAACCATATAGACCTGCACATCCAAGCCGAAGTGCTGTGCTGCAAAGGCAATTGATGAGCCCCACTGACCTGCTCCTGTCTCTGTCGTGAGGTGTTTGATGCCCTGCTTAGCGTTGTAGTACGCCTGTGGTACGGCGGTGTTTGGCTTGTGTGATCCCGCTGGCGATACACTCTCGTTCTTGAAGAAGATCTTCGCTGGTGTATCCAACGCCTTCTCCAGAGAGTAGGCACGAACCAATGGTGTTGAGCGCCAAATCTTGTAAATATCCTGCACCTCGTCTGGGATCTCGATATAACGCTCGCTCGACATCTCTTGATTCATCAACTCCTCGGCAAAGATTGCGCACATCATCTCCTTTGTGACTGGCTCTTTGGTCGCTGGGTTTAGCGGTGGAAGTGGCTTTGTAGGCATATCAGCCACGATGTTGTACCAATGTGTCGGCATCTCGCACTCGTCGAGCATAAATTTCTTCTGCTTCATAACTCTTTTTATTTATTTAATTTGTTTGTTGTTAGCAATAAAAAAACCGTTGTCGACCTATTTTGGGTTGACAACGGTTATAACTATTTTATGTAATAATACTCTTGGCTATAGATACTCTCACAGTCGCACATCGCCTTTTTGATGAGGCGGAATCCAAATGATGGAGCACTATATGTTTTTGAATTATTCATAATTGGAGACAAATCTAAATAAATTATTTCAAAACTCCAAATTAAATCGCAAATAATTTACGTAAGTTTGGCAATAATTGTTTTACACTACTTAGTGTAAAACAATTATTGCCAAACTTGTGTTAGCTCTCGACCTAGAACGAGAATTGACCCATCAGGCTCGCTCGGTGTGCAGTGTTCTTGGCGCACGACATCTCTTTGTGATAGCCATAGATGAACTCGCAGGCTACGGTGAATCGAGGTGTCACGTCGTAAAACATATTGCCAAAGGCGTACTGTCCCTGCTTATACTCCGAGGCTGAGTAGTAGCCATTCTCGTGCTGAACCTGAGCCATCGAGTAACCGCCCGCTGCCGAGAGGCGATTGGTGAAGTAGAACGTTGCGGCTGCCTGCCAACCGAACATCGGCATCGTCTGGATCGCTGTGTTGGTGATGGGGTTGGGTGTGAAGTCTAGCCCCGAGCCGTTGAGGTCTTGGATGTATGGTGTGATACCCTCGCCATACGTTCCGTTGAAACAGAGGTCGATCCAGTCGAATGGTTTGAGGTTACCGCTCGCCTTGACACCCCAACCTAGTAGTGTTGTGTTCTCCATCGTGATGGCGTTGTAGAGGTACATATCTCGCAAGACACCCGTCACACGGAAGTGGTGCTGGCGCTCTGCACCCATCTTATACTCTATATACATAGGTACGTCGGGCACTCGCTGAGGTATCGCCTTGAAGTTCGCAACACCCTCGCTGCTTGCGTATGTTCCCGAGACGTTGGGCTGCTCTAGTGCCACAGCCATCTCTAGGCGGTCGTTGCAGCAGCTGTATTGATAACGAAGAAGTGTTGCGTAGTTGAATCCGTAGGCGTTGGGACCCTGAAAATCGATGGTGCGTGGCGCTGCATCGAGATCACAAAAGGTCGTTACATCTCGTCCGATCGTGAAGCCCAAGAATGAGGCGTAGGCTGTGCGCAGGCGTGGTGAGTAGCGATTCACTACACCCGAATCGTTGTAGGCAGTGTTGCCCCTAAAGTCCATATCGACAAAGACCTCGATCATACCGAGGGCACGTGTGTTCGCCATCGCCTTGAAGTAGAGCCTCGATGTCGAGCCATCCATCATCAACTGCTGCTTATTGTCGTAGCTGCTTGTGATGGGAATATCGGCAGGGACGAAGTCGATGTTCTCCACCGTGCCGTTGAAGTCGTAACTTGTGCGGAGGCTGATGTAACCACCCACGCCAAAGGTGAATTTGTTGTTGCGCTGTGTGAAGAGCAGCAGCGGAAGGTCGGTCGATTGATAGCCTGTGCGGTGGCTCTCGATGAAGGCTGCCTTGGCGAACTCCTTTGCTGCACGTGACTCACGATCCTTTTCACGCAGGTGTAGCTTTAGCTTCTCGGGGGTGTCGAATTGATAGAGTTGCTGCTCGGTGGTCTCGCTGTCGCTGTTGGTGCTGCTGTCGCTGCTGCTGCTGCTGGTTGCTCCGTCAAGGATAAAGAGTACCGATGGTGTCTCACGGCGCTCCTGATGCTCCGCTCGTCTGAGCCCGTCACGTGCCGAGGCTGCTGTTGCCGATGTGAGTAACATTGCGGCGATTAAAAGTCGAATTGCTTTCATTGTAAATTGTTTTGGTTTATACTTCTCTTCGTGGCAACGCTTTGTGGTGTTGCACATCTTTCGGTGTGTTCGGGGCAAATAGTGTGCCAAGCGGTGAGGGAGAGTGAGTGAGGTGTGATGAGCTGTATAGGTGGGGTGTGATGAGCTGTATAGGTGGGGTGTGATAAGCTGTGTAAATCGGCGAAAATGTATCGATTTTTGTAAATGGATTACAAATTGTTGGGGTTTGTGTTGGTTTTCCACTATTTTTTAATACCTTTGCATATCACCTAATCAATTGTATTGTTATGATCGTAGAGTTTAGCGTTAGGAATTTTGGAGCAATCAAGGAGTGGCAAACCCTCTCTTTTGTTGCCGACAAGGATAGTTACCTAGAGGAGAGTTACGTTATTAAGAGGGGGCGGCATCGACTGCTCAAATTTATGCTGCTCTATGGATCTAACGCCTCGGGCAAGAGCACGGTGTTGCAGGCACTGGACTACCTGCGAACGATCGTTTTGGTGGCTAGCGAGGATAAAAATAAGCGGCTCGAATTTCAGCCGTATCTTCTCGATGAGGGCTCACGGAGTGATGATACTCAGATGGAGATCGAGTTTCTTGTGGATGAGGAGCTCTATAAATATTCGATCACATTCAACACAACGTTCATCGTTCGTGAGGAGCTGAAAAAGAGTAGCGGTGGACGACCAAAGGTGATATTCAAGCGTGAGAGTGATCGTGAGAAGAGGTTGACAACAATCTTATTCAATAAGGAGGTGTTTGTCAAGGAGAGTGAGGCGCAACTGATGACGGGAAACACCCTCTGGAACTCATCGGCAATATCGGGCTACCTCAAGACAAACATCTTTGTGGAGGAGCTGCAGAGCGTTGTGCAGTGGTTTATGGGCTACCTCAATAAGTTGATCCTCCCTAAAGCAGATCTCACTCAATATGTAACCGAGGGGATAAATGAGGGGCGTATCAATAAGGGTTTCGTACTCTCGATGTTGAGGCGAGCCGACTTCAATATTAGCGATATTATAATCGATAAGAGCAGTGTAGATCTTCCTGATGGGTTGATGCGTTTCTTGATGACCGATAGCAATCTTCCCGATGATGTGAAGCAGAAGCTCTCGGAGGGGGAAAGACAGATGCAGCGGATCGATATGAAGTTTGAACACAAAAATGAGCTGGGCGAGAGTTGTGAGTTGCCCTACAGGGTGGAGTCGCTCGGTACGCATCGATATTATGGATTGGCTGGTATCCTGTCGTTGATGCGCTCAAACCCTGCGGCGTACCCAATCGATGAGCTTGAGGCATCGCTGCACCCCGATCTATTTCGACACTTCATACTTCTCTTTTTGCGCAATATCAAGGGCTCGCAGTGTATCGCCACAACGCACAATCGTGAGATCTTGGGCGATAAGAGCCTCTTTAGGAACGATGCAATTTGGATCACGGATAAGCAGGGTGGGTGCGACACAAAGTTATATTCGCTCGCTCACTTCGACTCATCGGTGATACGAAACACAACGAGCGTTCTAAATGCTTACAAGGCTGGTCGGCTCGGTGGAACACCCGACTTGGGCGATATTTATATCGATGAGGAGCTATGAGTGGGGGGCGAGTTAAAAACAGAGGGGTGAAATTCCCCAAGCAGAGACTTCGAGATAGCTACGCATTTGTTGTCGATGGCAACGATGAGAAGTGGTACCTAGATATGCTTAAGAGACACGAGAAGAGCGTTAAGGTCGAAGTAAAACCTGAGTTGAGTGGCGGTCGAACGATTCGGGAGCAGTATGAGTTGGTGCGTGAATTGGCGAGCTCCTATACGAAGGTCTTTTGGGTGATCGATCTGGATGTGGTGATTAAGCAGGATCGGGAGTGGAGAGCTCAGTCGGGCGAGGAGAGACCAAGCGATACTCTTCGTCGGGCGATCTCAACGATCGATAAGTGGCGAGAGGATGAAAAGGTGACCAACATCTTTACGGTGGTGAATACGCCTGGGTTGGAGTTTTGGTTTCTGCTGCACCTCGAACAGACATCTCGTTACTACGAAACCTGTAAAGAGGTGATCGATAGATTGAAGGATTTGACAGGCTCGCCGCTGCAGGATTATAATAAGTCGGAGCGGTATTACAAAAAAGCAAACGATGATATTTACACAAAACTCAAACCTTATTTAGCGACAGCTAGAGCCAATGCAGCGAAGCTAGGTGGGTTTGACACTGCAAATCTGCAGAGTGGACTTTCGGAGATGTATGTTATATTTGACGAGCTGGAGCTGTAGGCTGGTTTGCAATTCATAATTCATAATTCATAATTCATAATGAGGATTTCGCTATCGGTGGCAATCTCTGCCGACAACTATATGGATGATATGACGGCTGAGCGTTTGGTGCTCTCGACAGCGTCAGATTGGGCGGCGGTCTATCGACTTCGCTCTGAGCACGATGCGATACTTATTGGGGGCGAGACATTGAGGCGTGATGACCCCTCGTTGGGGCTTAAGGGTGAGGCGGCTCAGGCGGCTCGGGAGGGGTGTGGTGGTGAGCCGTTGCGTGTGGTGGTTAGCGGTCGGGGCGAGATTTTGCCTTCGGCTAAGATCTTTCACAGGGGGACAGCTCCGATTCTCATCTTCTCGAATATTGAGCGTGAGGAGCTTCGGGGGCTAGCGGATGTTGTTGTTGCGCCCGTTGTGGATGTTGCGCTTATCGTTACGGAGTTGGAGCGCCGTGGTCTCTCATCGCTCTTCGTTGAGGGTGGGGCGACTATCTTGAGGATGTTTCTTGGTTCGGGTTTTGTCTCGTCACTTCGTGTGGCTCAGAACCCAACGATCTTTGTCGGTGACGAGAGTGCTCCACGATTTGAGTTGCCTGAGTGGATTGGGGGTGAGTGTGATGTGATGGTTGAGCAGTTTGATGAGATGGAGGTAACGACTTATTATATAGGCGATGAGGCTGAGGCGAGCGATGAGGATCGTGAGGTGATGCGTCAAGTTGTTGACTACAGCCTCCAGTCGCCACCTAAGCAGAGTTGTTATAGAGTTGGGGCGGCTGTGGTGACCGCCACGGGTGAGCGATTCTTTGGTTACACGCTGGAGACTTCGCCTACGCACCACGCTGAGCAGGCTGCAATCACAAAGGCGTTGGCGGCTGGGGTTGATCTACGGGGGGCAACGATTTACGCCTCGATGGAGCCCTGTTCGCAGCGGAGTAGTGAGCCTGAGAGCTGCTCGGCATTGATACTTCGTTATGGATTTCGGCGGGTTGTTTTTGCTCTATATGAGCCTAGTCACTTTGTGCAGTGTCACGGGGCTGAGAATCTTCGACGACGTGGGGTTGAGGTTGTTTATTTGGCTGAGTTCTCGGGGGCTGTTTTGGCTATTAATCGACATATTTTTGAGTAATGCTGCGGTGGTTGCTGAGTAGGGCTGAGTGGCTTGGCTGTTATTGCGCAATAAATATGTAGCTGATTTGTCCTGTATGTTTTGCGGGTGCGGAGCTGTCGAGGTTAAACTTCGAGGCTTGTGCTGCTGAGAGTGCTGTCTGCTGCATACAGAGGTCGCCACCTGAGGCGATCTTGGCAGCGGTGACATCACCGTTGCGGTTGAGTGTGACGTTGACAATCACCTCGCCGCCACCCTCACACTGATAGGCAGGGACGATGAGGCGCTGTGCGTGGCGCACGGGGTCGGTGAAACTATACGCAACCGTCACGTTGCCTCGCACCTTGCTGTCTCGCCGCTGCTCATCTGTGCCGCTGTCGCCTCCGCTCTTGCGATTCTTAATTGCTTGAGCCTCAGCCACTCCATTTTCGTAATCGGCTCTATTTTGCTCCATTTGGCGCATCTTCTCAGCCGACTCTTTGAGCAGCCTATCGGTCTCGCTCATCTGATCGTTTTGGCTCGCCTGATTACTCTGTGAGCGTTGGCTTTGCTGCTCGTTGGCGCTCTCGTTCGAGGCTCTATTTTGCACCCTCTCCATCTGCTCCGAACCGAGCTGTTGCAGCATCTCGACACTTCGCTGTAGCTCATCTCGTTGGCGCTCCAAATCGGCAAGCTCCTGTAGGTCGATGGCGATGTTGTGAGCCAGTGGATTGATCTCCATTGAGATCTTGACGGTGACAAAACCGATGGCGATCAGTAGGTAGCCAATGATGGTGACGTAGAGACCCACACGATGGCGGTAGACCCACGTCCCGATGTCGATCTTCTCACCCTCGAAGGGTAACTTTATATCTGGTTTATCGCCGTTTGTGTAGCTCATTTATAATATTATGTCGTAATTATTGGCAAAAGTAACGTTTTTTCAGTAAAAAAACGTATCTTTGTGGGCAATATTTAAAAGTGAAACAAGAAATAAACCAAAATAGAGGATCATAATGTCAACTAAACAACAGACTATCAAATCGCCCATTAGCTTTAGTGGTAAGGGTTTGCACACTGGAGTATGTGTCAATATGACTGTTCAGCCAGCAGCCGTTAATACAGGTATCATCTTTCGTCGTATCGACATCGAGGGTGCGCCCGAAGTGCCCGCATTGAGCGACTATGTAACTGATACTTCACGAGGTACAACCATCGAGAGTAATGGTGTGCGTATCTCAACTATCGAGCATATATTGTCGGCTCTCTGGACACTTGGCGTGGATAACGCTGTGGTCGAGATCGACAACTGCGAGACCCCAATTATGGATGGATCGGCAGCGGAGTATGCTCGGGCAATCACCGAAGTGGGCACGGAGGAGCAGGCGGCTGAAAGGCAATTTTATGAGGTGACAGAGAAGAAGGTCTACACAATTCCTGATAAGGGTGTGGTGATTATCCTCTACCCAGATGATGAGTTCTCGGTCTCGGTTCACGTGGATTACAACTCAAAGGTGATCGGTAACCAGTACGCAACGTTTGGCGTTGGCGATGACTATGCAGCTGAGATTGCACCCTGCCGTACATTCTGTTTCGTGCACGAATTGGAGCCTCTTATGAAGATGAATCTCATTAAGGGTGGTGACCTCGATAACGCAATCGTTGTGGTGGAAAACCCCCTCTCGGATGAACAGTTGGATCACCTCAAAAAGATATTCAATAAGACAGAGATAGAGATCACAGGCGGATATATAAACAACCTAGAGCTACGCTTCAGCAATGAGTTGGCTCGACATAAGCTGCTCGATTTGTTGGGTGACTTTGCGCTGCTTGGTCGCCGTATCAAGGGTCGTGTTTGGGCAACTCGCCCAGGTCACTTCGCCAATAGCTCATTTATGTCGGAGATCGCTACATCGATTCGTCGTGCAGGGGCTAAGCCTCGATTTAAGTATGATTACCGCAAAGAGCCGATCTTCGATATTAACGCTATTCGCAATCTGTTGCCTCACCGCCCTCCATTCTTGTTGGTCGACAGGATCTTTCACGTAGATGAGGATTCGATCGCTGGAATCAAAAATGTGACGATGAATGAGCCATTCTTTGTGGGTCACTTCCCGCAGGAGCCTGTGATGCCTGGTGTCTTGATGGTCGAGGCGATGGCGCAATGTAGCGGAATATTGGTTTTGAGCAAGGTGGAGAACCCTGCTGACTACTCGACATACTTTATGAAGATCGATAATGTGAAGTTCAAAAAGAAGGTCGTGCCGGGTGATACACTTCAGTTTGAGATTCAGTTCACCGAGCCTATTCGCCGTGGAATCGCTGTTGTCGAGGGCAAGGCGTTTGTTGGCGATACGCTTGTGTGCGAGGCGACAATGATGGCGCAAATTGCTAAGAATAAATAAAAATATATACATATATGATTAACGAGAGAGCTTATGTTCATCCCGATGCAAAGCTAGGGCAAAACGTTACAGTTGAGCCATTTGCATATATTGCAGGCGATGTAGTCATTGGTGATGATTGTTGGATCGGCCCCGGTGCGGTGATTCACGATGGAGCACGTATCGGTAAGGGGTGTAAGATTCACACCGCTGCATCGATCTCCTGCTTGCCACAAGATCTTAAGTTTGATGGCGAGTACACAACTGCTGAGATTGGTGACTACAACGATATTCGTGAGTGTGTGACAATTAGCCGTGGAACATCATCACGAGGCAAGACCGTGGTGGGTAGTCACAATCTACTGATGGCGTATGTGCATATTGCCCACGATGATGTTGTCGGCAGCCACTGTGTAATCGCAAACCGTGTCTCGCTAGCTGGCGAAGTGGAGGTTGGTGATTGGGCTGTGATTGGCGGTCACGTTGCTATACATCAGTGGGTTAGAGTTGGCGCACACTCGATGATTCAGGGTGGCTCGATGATTAGCAAGGATATTCCGCCATACGCAACCGTGGGTGGCGAGCCTGTTAGGTTCTTCTGTATCAATAAGTTAGGTTTATCACGCAGGGGTTACACGCCCGAGCAGGTGGCAGCGATCTCCGAAATGTCGAGGATTATGTTCCAGAGTGGATTAGATTACGCCTCAGCCTGTGATAAGGTTGACGAGGAGTTTCCACAGAGTGCCGACAGGGATCTATTGGTCGACTTCGTTCGCACCTCACAGCGGGGTGTTTGCAAGGGCGGCAGATAGAAAAACAACTTTTCATCATTTTTTTTTGGTGCATAACTTTTTTATCACTACCTTTGCAAAGTCGCCCAAAGACAACAACTTAACAAAGGAGTGAGCAGTGGGCAGTGGGCAGTGAGCAGTGGGCAGTGAGCAGTGAGCAGTGAGCAGTGAGCAGTGGGCAGTGGGCAGTGGGGTGAGTGGAGAGCGAGCGAGTGGATGGTGAGCCTAAA
>JBCQUE010000009.1:0-59806 GCA_047174325.1 Rikenellaceae bacterium
CCGATCTTAAACAGGCGCACTCATTATCGCATTCTTTGCGAATGATTATGAGCCGCAAGCTAACAAAAGATGAGGCAAGATTATCTCTTGCGAGGTGGTATACGCAAGTCGAGGAGGCTGGATTCTACTCGTTCAATGTTATCGCCGCAACGATATATGAGCACTATGACGAGATTTTGAACTTCTTTGTTAACCGCTCAACAAATGCCTTTGCGGAGTCATTCAATTCGATAATTAAAGCCTTCAGAACAAACCTCAGAGGCGTAACCGATGTGAAATTTTTCCTGTTTCGCCTTACTCGTATTTTTGCTTAGTCCCCCTATTTTATCTGGTGACCCCTTCAGATCGCCAAAAAATCAGGGGCAACCAACGAAAGTTGACCGCCCCGAATCTTCGCAATTATTGCTGAGTTTACTCCTCAACAACAAAGACATCCTTGCCCATTCCGCAAATTGGGCACACCCAATCCTCTGATACCTCCTCAAACGCTGTGCCTGCTGCAACACCGTTATCTGCATCGCCCTCCGCTGGGTCGTAAACGTAGCCACAAGGCTCACAAATGTACTTCTGCATAACTCTTATTTTTAATTAAACAATTTTCTAACCCTTAAACCACGCTGCAATCTGCTCCATCGCCTCACGATTCGCCTCTTTGTAGCTCGACTTTATGAGCAGCGTCTCCTCATAAATATCGATGTTCTTCATCCCCTCCAACATCGCTCGCATCACCTTGCCTGCCGATGGTGCCCACGATCCATTCTCGATGATCGCCACCTTACGACCCTGATAATTCTTGCTCTTAAGGTGGTGCAGGAAGTGCTCCATCGGAGGGAAGAGACCTGCATCATACGAAGCAGCCGCCACGATCAAATGTTCACATTGGAAGGCATCCTCAACCATAAACGATTGGTCGCCCTCAGTGAGGTCAAACATCTTCACTGTCTCGACTCCAGCCTCTTTAAGCACTTCAGCCATCTTCTCAGCCGCCACCTTCGTATTGCCGTGAATTGAGGCGTAAGCGATCATCACCGCCCCTTTATCCTCAGGTATATATCGACTCCACAAATCATACATCTCAACGTAGTAACCAATATTATCACGCAAAATCGGCCCGTGAAGTGGCGCTATCGTCTTGACCTCCAAGCCGCCAAGTTTCTTCAACAGCATCTGAACATTCGCACCATACTTACCGACAATATTGAAGTAATAACGGCGAGCCTCACAGATCCAATCATCAACATCACTATCCGAAGTACCGAACTTTCCAAAGGCATCAGCGCTGTAGAGCGTCCTGTCCGACTCGTCATAAGCGACCATCACCTCGGGCCAATGCACCATCGGAGCCATAAAGAACTGCAACGAGTGGCTACCCAACTCCAACTTATCACCCTCCTTAACAACGACCTGCCGATCCGACAAATCACACTCAAAAAACTGAGGTATCATACTGAAGGTCTTAGCGTTGCCCACAACCTTAATCGTTGGATACTTCACCAACAACTGCTCCAAACCAGCAGCGTGGTCAGGCTCCATATGGTTCACCACAACATAATCGGGAGTGCGACCAGCGAGCTCTCTATCGAGGTTAGCAAACCATCGATCCATCACCAAATCATCGACCGTATCGAGAATCGCAACTCTCTCATCCAAGATGAGATATGAGTTATAAGCCATTCCCTCGGGGATTGTATATTGACTCTCGAAGAGCTCCAAACTTGTGTCATCGACACCCATATATTTCACTGTGTCCGAAATCTGTTCCTGCATTTTCTATTTTATACCTATATATATTAATAACTATCAAGCCAGCCAAAAGGGAGCTAGCTCCCCTTATAACTATCTATATGAGCCGAAATGTTTCAAAAATTGCGCCCTCATCACCTCATCTTTATGCTCGTCACAACTATTATTCATCGCCCCTATGCACTCCTCCACCGAGTTATAACCCTGTGCCTCTTGCCACATCTCGATCTTTTTGAGCGCACAATCGACCCACGTCTTTATATTTTTACCCTCGCTGTACATCACCGAGCAGACCTCCACAGCCGATGCTCCAGCCAACAGCGACTTGATGATAGCCTCGCCATCTACAACACCGCCCGATATTGCCAACGATGCTGTAGGTACTGCTGCCGAGGTGATCGCTACATATCGAAGTGGCGTAGCGAGATCGGACGGCGACCCGAGCACTGCACCACGTGTGTAACTCATCGTATCTATGTCAATATCAGTCTGATAGAGCCTATTAAACATCACAAAACCCTGCACACCACACGCCTTCAATCGGCTCACAATCGATACGTGATTGCTCATCACTGCACCGAGTTTGAAGATCACTGGAATCTCAACAGCCCCTGTAACCGCCTGAGCTATAGCGATATGCTTACGTTCCAACGCCCCATCCTCAGCCATCGGATCGCTCTCAATAGACATCACATTAAGCTCCAGCGCATCCGCTCCAGCCTCCTCCATCGCCACTGCATACTTCGTCCACTCGCCCATCGTGTGGCAATTGATGCTGGCGATTATCTTCGTGCTGCCGCACACCGCCTTGCTCTCCTTGATGAGTGTTGTGTAGTTGCTCAATGCGTGAGAGTGGAGGTACGCCTGCATATAATCAGCCGCCTCAGTGTGGTGCATAGCCGACTCCGCCATCGCCTCGTTCTCACGAACAATATCCTCCTCAAATAGCGACTTAAGCACGATCGCACTGAAGCCCGCCTCGGCAAGCATCTGGTTCGATTTTGCTGAGCCCGTGATGCTGCAGCTCGATGCTATGATTGGGTTGCTGAGCGTGAGCCCCGCGAATGTTGTTTCAAATCTATTTGCCATATTTATCTCTCCTATAAATGGTTGCGAGGCGACCCACTTGTCAAAGTGCTCAGACCCTCTGATGCCCCAAATTTATAAATTTATTTGTGAATAATCGAATTTTTTCACAACAATGTTACGATTTGTTCCAAACTAATCCCTCGTGAACCCTTGATTAGGATTGTGCAGCCCGAGATTGCTCGCTCGCTGAGTTCGCCTTTTAGCTCGTTGCAGCTCTCGTATAGCTCGATTCTGGGGTCGATTGCGGAGGCTGTTGCGCTCGCTTTGCGGAACTCTTCGCCTACAAATATTATTCGTTTGGCGTTGCTGGCTGTGCAGCTCTCGATGATGCGTTGGTGCTCCTCTGTTGACCAACTGCCTAACTCACGCATATCGCCAAGTATCAGCACCTTATCGCCATTTGTCACAAACTCCTCTTCGTCAAAGTTATTGAGCGCAACCTCCATACTTGACGGGTTGGCGTTGTAACAATCCAAGATCAATCTATTGCGCTCAGTATCATAAAGTTGTGAACGGTTATTGGTTGGTCGGTATGCAGCAATTGCCGCCTTAATTGCCGCCTCATCTACACCAAAGTGTGACCCGATCGCCACCGCTGCAGCGATGTTATAACTGTTGTAGTCGCCCTCCAAATTATGCTTCAATCCGTCAGCTAGCGAGTAGCTAAACGAGAGCCCTTGCAGCGTCGGTCTCTCAGCAACCATCTCGTTAAGTATCTCATTCTCTGAGGCAATAAAGAGCACTCCCCCACTCCTGTCGAGCCAATCAAGCAGCTCACCCTTACCCCGTTTGACCCCCTCAGCACCGCCAAATCCATCGAGATGCGCACGACCAATATTGGTCACAACTCCGTAGTCAGGTTGCGCAATCGAGCAGAGCAGAGCGATCTCGCCACAGCTGCTCGCCCCCATCTCAACCACACCAAGCTCAGTCGATGAGTCCATCGAGAGGAGCGTCAACGGCACACCGATATGGTTATTGAGGTTGCCCCGTGTTGCATAGACTCTATATTTTTGCGCCAGCACCGCTGCCGTCAGCTCCTTTGTCGTGGTCTTGCCGTTCGACCCTGTGATCGCAAATATCTTGATACCCAACTCTTTGCGATGGTGAGCAGCGAGCTGTTGCAGTGTCGTGAGCACATCATCCACAACGATCATCCGCTCGCCATATTTAGCCGCCTGAGCCACCTCCGCACGATCCACAACAGCAGCCACAGCACCCCCATCGATCGCCACCGCTGCATAACGATTCCCATCGAACTTATCGCCTCTAAGCGCAAAATATATCGCCCCCTTGACAACGTTGCGTGAGTCGGTCGAGATGTGTGGATGGAGCTTAAAAAGCTCATATAACTCCTTGATACTCATTAGATAAACTCGTCCTTTGATTTATACTTCATATCATCGATGAAGCGCTTAATATCCTGCTCCTCTCGCCGTGGGCAGACCATCAAAACATCATCGGTGTCGATCACAATATAGTCATCCAAACCGCTCAACACAGCAACCTTACCCTTCGGGATCGAGACCAAACAGCGGTGCGTATCATAGAGCTCCGCCCCCTCACAAATCGTATTCTCCGCCTCATCCCGTTGCGATAGTTGATAGAGAGAGCCCCACGTGCCGACATCACTCCAACCAAATTCGCCAACTCGAACATATACATTCTGAGCTCGCTCCATAACACCATAGTCGATCGAGATAGCTCTACACTCAGAAAAGACCCCAGCGATCGCAAAGCTTTCATTTTCAGTTCCATAGCTCTCCATAATCGAGCTAAATAGGTTGTGATTCTCGGGCAAATACTCCTCGATTGCAGCGACAATATCACGTACGCTCCAAACAAATATTCCTGAGTTCCAGAAGAACTCACCACACTGCAAAAAGGTCTGAGCAAGCTCCAAATTAGGCTTCTCCGTGAAACACTTCACACGGCTAATGCTCCCCTCATCACTCGTCTGAATATAACCATAACCCGTCTCAGGACGTGTCGGGCGCACACCGACAGTGAGCAGCGCACGGTGCTCAGCAGCGAAGTCAAAACACTCCGATATAATTGTTCTCAGCCCCTCCTCATCACTCACGAAGTGGTCGGCAGGTGTCACCACCATCTCAGCCTCAGGATTAGCTTTGAGCAGCGAATATGCAGCGTAACAGATACAGGGTGCAGTGTTACGACCGATCGGTTCGCAGAGCACTTGCCTCGGATCAATCTCAGGGATCTGCTCCAAAACCATATCTCGATAGGCACCATTCGTAACCACCAAAAAGTTCTCCTCAGGGATCATCGGCAGAAACCGCTCGAAGGTGTGACGCAAAAAGGATTTGCCCGTTCCGAGTATATCGAGAAACTGCTTTGGCTTACTCTGGCGGCTCTTTGGCCAGAAGCGAGAACCTATACCGCCCGCCATTATTACACAATATTTATTGCTCTTCATCTGTTTATTATTAAGGGGAATTCTAATAATTCCCTGATTTTAATTTTTAGTTAATAATTGCCCATTTTTGATTTTGCAAAAGTGGGTTGTAGTGGCTCTACCACCGATTTTTGAAAAATCGAAAAGGGGTGATTAGTAGCTGAAAAGTATTTTAGGGAATTATTAGATACTCCCCTTAAGTGCTGTTGAAATTGCTAATTTACTATTAAACGAAATAAAATATCCGTTGCGCACACAAAAATACAAAAATATTTGTAACTTTGCCAATCGACCAACCGATAATTAGCAAATTAAGGGGACTTCTAACAATTTCCCAAAATACTTTTAGGTTACTAACCACCCATTTTTGATTTTACAAAAATAGGCGGTAGAGCCACTACAGCCCACTTTTGCAAAATCAAAAATGGGCAATTATTAACCAAAAATTAAAATCGGGGAATTATTAGAAGTCCCCTTAAGCGATGAAAATAAAACTATTTACGATACCCAATATTCTGACACTATCCAACCTGCTCTGCGGCTCGTTGGCTGTCATAGCGATCATTTCACGCTCAGACTACAAAGCAGCCTTTATGCTCATCATTCTCGCCGCTCTGTTTGATTTTTTTGATGGTTTTGCGGCACGACTTTTGAAGCAGTGTTCACCGATGGGTGGCGAGCTCGATTCTTTGGCCGATATGGTTTCGTTTGGGCTTGCTCCAGCGCTGGTTATGATGTCGCTCATTCGTGATGGAGGCTGGTGTTGCGAGCTACCGCTCTTGGCGAAGTATGGCGTTTTCATTCCGCTCATCATCGTGGCGTTCTCGGCTCTGAGGCTCGCTAAGTTCAATATCGATGAGGAGCAGAGTTGCGTATTTATCGGGCTACCTACACCAGCTTGCGCATTGATGTGCATCTCGTTGGGTCTTATGCACCTCGATGGAGTGGTGTTGGGTGGCGAGTTGGTCGCTTTGATCTCGGTTGTGTTGGCACTGCTTTTGATCTCACCAATCAAGATGTTTGCGCTGAAGTTCAAGGGTTTCGGCTGGTGTGGCAATGAGCTGAGGTATGGTTTTATTGCGGTCTCGGTGGTGCTGTTGTGCCTACTGAAGTTTAACGCCTTGCCTCTAATTGTGGCGATATATATCGCCCTCTCGACACTGATCCACCTACTCTGTAAAAAAAAGGCGTAGCGGATCTATGAATCTGTTTAAAAGCGGATCTATGAATCTGTTTAAAAACGGATCTATGAATCTGTTTAAAAGCGGATCTATGCGTCTGTTTAAATTAGGCAGATTCTTTAACAATTTTTATTTTTAATGAGCAGAAAAGAGTCATCTAAATATCTTCGTCAATTCTCACCAATCATCTTGGTGATGGCTGTATCAATATCCTTTATCGCTCATATTGAGGTGGTTAGGGGACAAGACACTACACCCTCAGCACTCGATATGCAGCAGAGCGAGTCGGCCGATATATATGGCGGAAACCCTTACGAAAATGATGAAGAGCAAGAGGGGGGCGGCCGAGGCAAAAAGGGTGACGACTCAACAAAGGTGCGCATCATCAAACCCCTTGAATCATACTTCTTTAGCGACTCAGTGAGGGCTCAGAAAAACTTCAAGTGGAACGTAAACCCAGCCTACAATCGGGTGATTCTGCAGCAGATCGACACCACGCTCAACGACTGGCGTATCGACTATCCATTCTATCGTGAGGGTGTGGGCGATATGGCGCTCGGTGGTTTGGGTCAAGCATCACAGGCGATCGACTATTATGACAGGGCAAATTATTATGACTTCTCGTTTGCGCAACCATTTGATGCTTACATATATACGGTAGAGAATGCGCCCTTCTACAACACCAAGAAACCACTTCTGAATATGAAGTACTTGGAGTCGGGACAGAAGAACTATCGGGAGTCGAACTTCTCGATTATGCACGCTCAGAATATGAACCCATCATCAGGTTTTGCCGTTGAGTATCAGGCGAATAGCACCAAGGGGCAGTATCAGCGCCAAGACACCAAGAATCATAACCTTGCCGCCACGGTCTATCACACGGGTCGCCGCTACTCACTCCACGCTGGCTACCTCAACAACACCATCAAGACCGAGGAGAGCGGTGGTGTCGTGGGTCTATGGACGGTGCGAGACTCAACGTTTGAGATGCCGATCGGAGTACCGACAAAGCTGGGCGAGGCGGAGGCTTCAAACACCTATCGAAACAACACAATCTTTGTGCAGCAGGCGTATGGTGTACCTGTCGAGGAGTTTGGCGAGGAGGACTTTTCGCTGGCGGATAAACGTGCGTTCTATCTCGGGCACTCGATGTCATACTCAACGTGGAGCAGGGTCTACAGCGATGAGCGGGCGACCTATTATAACGAGCGAGCTGGACGTGATGAGTATGGACAATTCTACTCCGAGACAGCTGAATATTATGAGAATTGGTTCTTCAACGCTGATCAAACACGTGACTCAATTCGGGAGCGAGTATTCTCAAATAAACTCTTTGTGCAGATGCAGCCGTGGGGACGTGATGCTGTTGTGGGCGTGGTCGATGTCGGCTTGGGCTTTGACCTTAATGCCTACGATCAGTTCACGCTAAATAGCTATATAACAGGCGATTTCGCACGTGAGACACGGAGCAGCTGGTTCGCCTACGGATCAGCATCGGGAAGCTATCGCCGCTATCTCAATTGGAGTGGTGAGGCGAAGATTTACCCCTCGGGCTATCGTGCTGGCGATATGTCGCTAAAGGGCGATTTGGCGCTGAATGCCTACATCAAGAGCCGACCCGTGACACTCACAGGACACTTCTCGACCGAGCTGCGTTCGCCATCATATTGGGAAGAGAACCTCATATCGAACCACTTCGTCTTTAACACGCCGCTCGACAAGGAGAGCGAGACACGTTTCGAGGTTAAGTTAAAGGTTCCAGCCTATAATCTGGAGCTGGGGCTGAGCGAGGCGATTGTGGCGGATATGATCTATTACGACACCGATTGCAACATTTCGCAACAGAGCGAGGCGGTCTCATTGACATCGCTCTATGCACGGAAGAAATTTGTGATCGGGGGGCTCAACCTCGACCACCGAATATTGGGTCAGTGGAGCACGAATCAGGAGGCGGCACCCGTCCCCGACTTTAGCGCATTCCTCTCCTATTATTACCAAATGTGGGCGGTGAAAAAGGTGTTGGAGGTGCAGGTGGGTCTCGATGGGCGATACACAACATCTTATTATATGCCGGGGTACAACCCAGCGATCTCAGCATTCTATAACCAACGGGACGAGGAGATTGGCGGCTATCCATATATAGATGCCTTTGTGGCGGCTAAATGGAAGAGAATGAGAATATTAGTAAAGTATCAACACGCAAATGCTGGATGGATCGGCAACGGCGAATATTTCCAAGTGGCGAACTATCCGCTCAACCCAGGAATGTTCAAATTCGGTATCTCGTGGGGATTCTATGATTAGAGTTAGGAGTTAGGAGTTAGGAGTTATGGTTGTAGATAAGAGAGGTCGATATTATGCGCCGATGATGCTTGTCGTGCTCTACACTACGTTGCTTTCGCTCGTGGTGGCTATCGCTGTGAAACGTCATCAAACCGTTGTGGCTGAGGAGGTTCGTATGGCGATCGCCCTCAATGAGATGCGTTGGCAAAGCCCTGTGTGGAGTGTCATCGAGGAGATCCGTATGCTGGGGGTTCTCGATGATGAGTGTTACATATCGCCCTATGATGAGCTCTTTGTCGAGGTTTGCGACCTCTACGGCAGCGATTGGCGACTGCTCAGCGCAATTGCCTATGTTGAATCCCGATTTAGACCCTACGCCGAATCAAATACAGGGGCGTTGGGTATGATGCAGATTATGCCTCGAACAGCGAGAATTTATGATGTTTCAGTCGAGAAACTAAGCGACCCCGAGGTCAATATCAATGTGGCAAATATGCACCTTATAGAGATCGAGAGGATGCTGAGAATGCCGAAAAACATCGATAAACGAGATCGTGCAGCGATGATCTTGGCGAGCTATAACGGCGGCGTAGGACGGGTCTTTGATGCAATGCGAATGGCTCGCACCGATGGCGAAGACCCACACCTCTGGAGCGTGGTGCTCCGTAACCTTGCGCTGCTTAGATTGCCCCACTATGCCGAACGTGAAGATGTCTACTGCGGTCGATTCCCTACACCCTACACCACAATCCGATACGTAGAAGATGTCCTCGCCCAATACGAAATCTTCCTCGAAATAACCGCCTCCTGCACAGCATACCTACTCCCCATCGGCAACAGCAAACTCCGCCACTGATACACCTGCTTGCGCTTGTCTATGATCACGATTGTGTGTCATAGCTATGCTCTAATCAGTTTGGTAAAATCTGACCAATCTTCGATCTTATAACCTCGAATATCTCTAACTGATTTAGCAAACCACTCTATTTGTTTAAGCTGTAGCATCACCGAAAAGAGCGTACTCATATCGCCCTTTTTAGTTATATACGTGCTACCTTGAATCCACTCAAAACCACCTCTATACAACAACTTCTTGATGTCGTAATATGCTTTGCTAATAGGCTCTCCGTAGTGCTCACGTAGCTCTACAGTATTCATGTCGAAACTCGGTGCATACATAGATTATAGCTTTAAGAGTTTAAACTGAGCCTCTTTGCCAAAATAGACCTCGCCAGCCTCTGTTTTAGCTGTTATGACGCAACCTACAAAGGAGTTGTCTTCGATCTCGATTACGACACCCTCTAACCACTCCTTGAGGTTGGTTAAGTCGGGAGATATTAATACTTTATCATTTTTTTTCATCACACGCAGAATTTGATTTCTTACTTGCAAATATAGCGAAAAAATTCTACACTGCATATTTTTTTATTATTATTCGCTAAATCATCACAACAGTCAAATTGACCGCACTACAAAATATTGCAAAGCGAAACAAGTGTGTGAAATCAATAACACTCTTAAAGTGCGCTTGACAATTAACCTTGGATTAATCGTTAAGTGTTGTAACGCTGGGTAATACTGGGTAGCGCTGAGTAATGCTGGGTAGCGCTGAGTAATACTGGGTAGTGCTGAGTAATGCTGAGCCGTTGAGAATATTGACACCTGCAATTAGTTTTCGGCTTTAAGTTGTAGGTTTTTTGAGTACTCTTTTGGTTGGGGTTTTGGGGGTTGATTTTGTTGTTGGGGTTTTGCTCTCTCGGTTGGGGTTTGCTTTGACGAATGCTTCCCACGATGAGCTGCCGCCCCGTGTTAGCTCTTTTCGCCCACCGCCTAGTCCTTTGTTGCGTCCCGCTGCAAAGCTGCCGTTTAGGGGGCTGCTCAGTGTGTAGTAGTGACACAGAGCCGCTGCTACGCCATCTGTTGCATCGAGGCGTTCGCCCGTTAGATCCTCAATTTTCAGTGTTGATGCGACCATCCTTGCGAGCTGCTCTTTGGATGCTGAGCCCACACCCGTCACCGCCTGTTTGATACGTGTTGGCGCATACTCAAATACATCGACACCACGGCTCAGAGCTGCAGCCATCGCCACACCCTGCGCCCTGCCCAACTTCAACATCGACTGCACATTTTCACCAAAGAATGGCGCTTCGAGGGCAACTTCACGAGGTTGATACTGATCGATCACCCCACCCACACGTTCAAAGATATGCAGCAACTTTCGATAGGGGTCATCCATCCTGTGCAGATCGATCACCCCCATCACAATGCAGCGAAGCCGCTTTCCAGCGACCTCAACCACACCATAACCCATATAGTTCGTACCGGGGTCGATACCCAAGATTCTGTATGTCGTCTCAACTGCCGCCACGGCTCACTGCTCAATTACTGCTCCGTTCTGATCCATTCCTGCACCGATACTGATCCATTTCTGATCCATTCCTGCTCCGTTACTGCTCTCGGCTCAACATCTGCTGCTGCACGAGTTGCAACTCCTTGACAGCCTTATCCACAGCACGAAGTGTGCGAGCCATCTCGGGCAGATCCTTAACCACGGCTGATGTTTTGTGGAACTGGATACCGGGCAGGGCTGGGTAGCCCATCCTCACCTCACCATCGGGCACAGCCTTCTCGATACCGCTCTTTGAGCCGATCTTGACGTTGTTGCCGATGTTGACGTGGTCGGCGATACCAACCTGTCCGCCCAAGAAGCAGCCGCTACCGATGCGTGACGAGCCAGCGATACCCATCTGTGCCGACGAGACGGTGTTCTCGCCAATCACAACATTGTGACCCACTTGGATAAGGTTGTCCAACTTCACGCCTCGCTTGATGATGGTTGAGTCGGTCTTTGCTCTATCGATGCAGGTGTTTGCTCCGAGCTCAACGCTATCTTCGATTATGACGTTACCCAACTGTGGGATCTTATCAAAACCACCCTCCGCATTGGGTGCAAAGCCAAAACCATCAGCGCCAATCACTACGCCCGAGTGCAGGATGCAACCCTTACCGATGTGACACCCCTCATAGATCTTGACCCCAGCGTAGAGCGTTGTCCCCTCGCCAATGGTCACCCCATCGCCAATGTAACACTGAGGATAGATTTGACAATCATCACCGATCTTAGCGCCACCCTCAACAACTGTGAACTCACCGATGTAGACATCCTCGCCAACCTCAGCGCTCTGAGCGATTGCCGAGAGCTTGCTCACACCGCTCTTCTTTGGGCGAGCCGCACTATACATCTCCAACAGCTTAAGGATACAGCTACCTGCATCATCCACAGCGATGAGCGTAGCTGAAATTGGTGCTGAGGGGACAAACGTCTTGTCCACCAAGACAATAGATGCCTGTGTTGTATAGATAAATGGCTCGTAGCGCATATTTATAAGGTACGCCAACGACCCCTCACGACCCTCCTCAATCGAGGATACTGTGCTCACCTTTGCATCTTTATTACCCGTGATCTCGCCACCCAAAAAGGCAGCTATCATCTCAGCCGAAAACTCCATCTTCATATTTTCTAGTTTTAAGTTTATTGTCTCACCCGAATTAAAGTTATAACGGGTCAGCTCAACATTTTAGTCTATATACTCCTCAATATCAACCCCCTCGGGCATCATCGACTCCACCCCTCGTCCAAACGCTCTGAGCTCCCTCACGCAACTTGACGATATGTGCGCCACATCAGCAGGCGTTAGCAACATCACCGTCTGCAGCTCGGGATATATCTCTCGATTCACCGCCTCCAGCGTCCGCTCCATCTCCAAATCCATCGAGTTGCGGATACCTCGAACCATCGCCACAGCACCCACCTCACGAGCAAAGTCGCCCGTCATTCCGCTATACTTCTGCACCTCAACACGCCTCTCGTCGGCGTAGTACTCCGCCACCAATCGACACCGCTCATCGGGGCTCAGCAAGCCGCTCTTCGAGATGTTGTAACCCACCCCCACAACGACCCGATCGAAGAGCCTCAAAGCCGACTCCACGATAGCTGCGTGACCACGTGTAAATGGGTCAAACGACCCAGGGAAGAGCGCCACCCGCTCCACACTCTCTTGCTCCATTACATCGATAATTAAATATTGCTGTCCGTCAAATCGACCACTGCCCTAATGCCGGGCAGGCAGCCAGCTAGCTGGCTTTTATCAGGTTTGCGTTGTTGGGCTTAAAGCGTTGCTTTAAGATTTTGATCCATAATAAGTTATTACAAATTCATTTGTAATAAGGGGACTTCTAATAATTCCCCTTAACTTATTCCGTATCAAAATTTATTAAATACCTTTGGCATTTAAACCCAACACGAGTGTAACCTGCAAACCATAAGTCGTTAAAATATCTGTAACAAATTGATAATACAAATGTTACAAGTATTTGTAAATGTTTTACTGGACATTAATAAATTGCACTGTAACAAATGTATGCAAATTTATCCATATAACCAAACGGGGCGGCAACAATTTGTCGCCACCCCCGTCATTACTGCCGTTCAGATCTTGAATCAGTGTGTATAGACTCGCCCCTTGCGCTTGATCTCACGCTCATAATCGATACGGCTCGGGGTTGGGTACTCCAACTTCTCAAGCTCCTCGATCGCCCCCCTAATATCCGAGAGAAGCATATCCGCCATATCTCGTGACATCCCTTGGCGGATCACGATGCGCATCACAACCATCTGCTCAATATCCTTGGGCATCGAGTATGCAGGCACCATCCAGCCACTCTGTTGCAGTCGATCCTGCAGATCGTAAAGCGTCCACTTTGATTTAGCCTCATAATCGGATTTGAGCGAGAATACGAAGAGTGGATTATCGACACGCTCCGAGAAGTTATCGAAGCAGTGCATCGAGCCGATCTCGCTGTGACAATATTTCGCCACCTCCATCGAGTTGTGCTGCGTCATCTTGTAGCCCTCGAAGCCTAGGCGAATGAAGTTATAATACTGACCCAATATCTGTGCAGCGGGGCGTGAGAAATTTAAGCCCACCTGAGTGATGTTCGCCCCCAAGTAGTTGACACTAAACGACATCTCCTCAGGCAAGTACTCCTTATCTCGCCACACGACCCACCCCAAACCTGGGTAGACCAAACCATACTTATGACCCGACGTTGAGATCGACCGCACCCACTTCAGCCTAAAGTCCCACTTAACCTCAGGCGAGAGAAAGGGCAAGATAAAACCACCCGTTGCAGCATCGACGTGAATCGGAATATCGAACCCCATCTCGCTATTAAACTTTTCGAGCGCCCCATCCAGCGCCTCAATATCTTCGTTGAGCCCCGTCCACGTCACGCCAGCGATGGGAACTATACAGATTGTATTCTCGTCACAGAGCTTGATCGCCTCATCACAATCGAGCGTTGGCGACTTAGCGGTGAGCGGCACGGTGCGCATCTCGATCTGCCAAAGTTGACAAAACTTCTCCCACACAACCTGAAAACCAGCGCTCATCACAAGGTTGGGTTTGTCACAAGGCTTGCCCTCCTTTTTGCGCCTCGCTCGCCACCTAAGCCACGCTGCAACACCGCCCAACATACACGCCTCCGATGAACCTATGCCTAGCGCACCTGTTTTCCACTCGCTCTGCTCTGGGGTATTCCAAAGGTTGGCAACGATATTGATACAGCGACCGCACATCACCGCAATACGTGGGTACTCCGTCTCATCGATGTAGTTGATGTCGATCGCCTCGTTCATCAATCGGGTCGCCTGCTCATCCATATATGTAGTGACGAATGTAGCGAGGTTGAGCCTCGATTGTGTCTGTGCGTAGGTCTCGCTCTTGACCATTTGATAGGCGATGTCGGGCGGTGTCGACCCCTCGGGGATTGTTTGACTTGGTGCTGGATGAAGCATCTGCTCCGAGGCGTAAACCGCTGTTGAGCCGCTCTGGTTCTCTCTCTGTTTCATAATATCGAACTTTAATGATAAATGTTTAATGATGAATGTTTAATGATTAATTTTTAATGATTGATGATAATTGATGATAATTGATGATAAATGATGATAAATGATTAAATCTCTCTTAACCGAAGAATAACATCCAAAAACTTTGCCACAAAGAATCTGCCGAAGGTTTGGATTGCTGCAAAGAATTGTCTACATTTGCTGCTCAAAACTTCGCAATGGGTCGACACATATACATATTAATAATGTTACTACACCTCTCGCTCGGCTCACTGATGGCTCAGCAGGAGGGGCGAAGTGTTGGCGTTGCACTCTATGATGTCGGGCGCTTTTACGACACGATCCCATCGAAATTTTATGATGACAAGCGCTACACCCCTCGGGGCAAGGGGCGGTGGAGCAGCGAGCGATACCGAACCAAAGTTGCCCAAATCGTCAAGGTGATCGACTCGTTGAGAATGCCGATCGTGATTCTCAATGGCGTTGAGAGCCTCGATGTTGTGCGTGATATTCAATCCGCCTCGACACTCGATTACAGCGCTCGACACGCCACGCTGGACTATTATGATGGTCTCGATTTTGCGATTCTCTACTTTGGCGATATGCTTCAGATCAACAAGATAGCCAACCACCACCACTACACCTACTTCGGTGGCGAGCTACTCGGGCACTCCATCGCTATTCACCTCACACGCCGTGGCGACAAGCTCCGAACCGTGTTGCCACCCGACCGAGCTGAGGCGGCTGAGATCACACTTGCGTGGGGTCGATTAAGCAGCAAAGATCTACAGCGGTTAGAGATGAGCGACCCACTGCTGAGCGAGGAGAAATTGGGGCGAGGCGACACTAAGGGAGGGAGCGGTTGGTACCTCAAAAACCGCATTGGCGTAAAGCTGCAAAGTAGATCAACGCTCCAAGAGGCGGCAACACAACGAAAGTGTGTAACGCTCGGTCGTTCGGGGATCTACATCGCTCGACAGCTGCTCAGCAAGGGCGAGACAAAACCACTGGCGACATACACCAATGGAGGCTACACAGGCGGATACAGCAGCCATCTGCCGCAATACATATTTATAAATTTTGAATAGAGATGAAGTTATATAGTTTTTCAAAATATCGGGAGCAGTATCGTGAGAACCTCCGCTTGGCGATCCCTGTGATGCTCTCACAGCTGGGTCAAATCATCGTGCAGGTCGCTGATAATGCGATGGTTGGGCACTACGGCGGCGAAGATCCTGTGCCCCTCGCTGCAGCAGCGTTTGGTGGCGGCATCTTCTTCTTGACCTTTATCGCAATGATGGGCATCACCTTTGGAATCACCCCGATCGTTGGCGAGTTGTACGCCCAAAAACGTGAGGTCGAGAGTACGAAGTATCTACAGAATGGGCTACTGCTCTTCGGTGCGCTGTCGGTCGTTGCCACAGCTCTGCAGTACCTCTTGATCCCTCTGATGTGGCGAATGGGGCAGCCCGATGAGGTTGTGGCGGCAGCTATTCCCTACTTCAAAACGCTCACGTGGAGTTTGATCCCTGTGGTTATCTTCTTCGTTATCAAGCAATTTTTGGAGGGTTTGGGCAATACGAAGGTGGCGATGTGCTCCGTTATTTTGAGCAACGTTGTGAATATCATCCTCAATTACCTGTTGATTGGGGGTGAGTTTGGTGCGCCCGAGTTGGGTGTTTTGGGTGCAGGTATCGCAACACTCACCTCACGCATTGTGATGGCGGCAGCGATCGTTGCGTACTTCGTGACTAGCCACAAGATGCTTAAGTACAGAGAGTTGTTTGCACGTGTCAACTTCTCAAAGAGTGCCGTGCGACGACTCGTAACGATGGGGCTACCTATCTCGCTACAGATCTTTCTGGAGGCATCGACATTCATCGTCATCGGCTTTATGTTTGGGCAATTTGGAGCGGCAGCGATCGGTGCAAATCAGATCGGTATCACGCTGGGCAACTGCTCATTTATGATCATCGTGGCGATTGGTTCGGCAACCACGATACGTATCTCACATTGCTACGGTCAGCGAGATTTTGCACAGCTCAAACTCGCCTCCTATGCAGCGTACCACTTGGCGGCACTGTGGAACATCTCGGCGGCGATTCTCTACTTCTCACTGCGCCACCACATCCCGATGATCTTTAGCTCCAATGAGGAGATCCTCCGCCTCGCCTCGATCTTTGTCATTGCGATTGTTGCGTATCAGATTCCCGATGGCGTACAGTGCATCAGCGTTGGAATCCTCCGAGGTATGCAGGACGTGAAGCGCATTCCGTTTATCGCCCTCTTCTCATATTGGCTCTGTAATATCCCTGTGGCGTACCTCTGTGCGTTCCATTTGGGGATGGGCGAGAGCGGTTTATATATGGGTTTTGTGGTTGGATTTGCTACGGCTGCTCTGCTGCTCATCCTTCGTATTCGCTACCGCTATCGCTCACTAACTCTCGATGGGGAGTAAGAATCATTTTTAAGTAGAAAAAACTTAAACAGATTCTAAGTTCCAAGAAAAAAATGAGTTGTGAATCGGAAATTTTTACTATCTTTACAGAAATTTTAGTACAGAATAGGTATGAGTTGCGATAATTGCAGATGCAAAAATAGACCAAATATAGGGCGAGGAGCCTCTTTTAACCACGATGGTGATGAGATCGAGGCGACGATCCACGAGGATTGTTACAAGCTTCACGAGACTAACTACTTGAGTGAGTACCCCGATAATATTCCCACCGACATTGTGGAGATCAGATTCAAAAACACGAGACGATCTTACTATCAGAATGTCAACGGGTTAGAGATGAGCGACCCACTGCTGAGCGAGGAGAAATTGGGGCGAGGCGACACTAAGGGAGGGAGCGGTTGGTACCTCAAAAACCGCATTGGCGTAAAGCTGCAAAGTAGATCAACGCTCCAAGAGGCGGCAACACAACGAAAGTGTGTAACGCTCGGTCGTTCGGGGATCTACATCGCTCGACAGCTGCTCAGCAAGGGCGAGACAAAACCACTGGCGACATACACCAATGGAGGCTACACAGGCGGATACAGCAGCCATCTGCCGCAATACATATTTATAAATTTTGAATAGAGATGAAGTTATATAGTTTTTCAAAATATCGGGAGCAGTATCGTGAGAACCTCCGCTTGGCGATCCCTGTGATGCTCTCACAGCTGGGTCAAATCATCGTGCAGGTCGCTGATAATGCGATGGTTGGGCACTACGGCGGCGAAGATCCTGTGCCCCTCGCTGCAGCAGCGTTTGGTGGCGGCATCTTCTTCTTGACCTTTATCGCAATGATGGGCATCACCTTTGGAATCACCCCGATCGTTGGCGAGTTGTACGCCCAAAAACGTGAGGTCGAGAGTACGAAGTATCTACAGAATGGGCTACTGCTCTTCGGTGCGCTGTCGGTCGTTGCCACAGCTCTGCAGTACCTCTTGATCCCTCTGATGTGGCGAATGGGGCAGCCCGATGAGGTTGTGGCGGCAGCTATTCCCTACTTCAAAACGCTCACGTGGAGTTTGATCCCTGTGGTTATCTTCTTCGTTATCAAGCAATTTTTGGAGGGTTTGGGCAATACGAAGGTGGCGATGTGCTCCGTTATTTTGAGCAACGTTGTGAATATCATCCTCAATTACCTGTTGATTGGGGGTGAGTTTGGTGCGCCCGAGTTGGGTGTTTTGGGTGCAGGTATCGCAACACTCACCTCACGCATTGTGATGGCGGCAGCGATCGTTGCGTACTTCGTGACTAGCCACAAGATGCTTAAGTACAGAGAGTTGTTTGCACGTGTCAACTTCTCAAAGAGTGCCGTGCGACGACTCGTAACGATGGGGCTACCTATCTCGCTACAGATCTTTCTGGAGGCATCGACATTCATCGTCATCGGCTTTATGTTTGGGCAATTTGGAGCGGCAGCGATCGGTGCAAATCAGATCGGTATCACGCTGGGCAACTGCTCATTTATGATCATCGTGGCGATTGGTTCGGCAACCACGATACGTATCTCACATTGCTACGGTCAGCGAGATTTTGCACAGCTCAAACTCGCCTCCTATGCAGCGTACCACTTGGCGGCACTGTGGAACATCTCGGCGGCGATTCTCTACTTCTCACTGCGCCACCACATCCCGATGATCTTTAGCTCCAATGAGGAGATCCTCCGCCTCGCCTCGATCTTTGTCATTGCGATTGTTGCGTATCAGATTCCCGATGGCGTACAGTGCATCAGCGTTGGAATCCTCCGAGGTATGCAGGACGTGAAGCGCATTCCGTTTATCGCCCTCTTCTCATATTGGCTCTGTAATATCCCTGTGGCGTACCTCTGTGCGTTCCATTTGGGGATGGGCGAGAGCGGTTTATATATGGGTTTTGTGGTTGGATTTGCTACGGCTGCTCTGCTGCTCATCCTTCGTATTCGCTACCGCTATCGCTCACTAACTCTCGATGGGGAGTAAGAATCATTTTTAAGTAGAAAAAACTTAAACAGATTCTAAGTTCCAAGAAAAAAATGAGTTGTGAATCGGAAATTTTTACTATCTTTACAGAAATTTTAGTACAGAATAGGTATGAGTTGCGATAATTGCAGATGCAAAAATAGACCAAATATAGGGCGAGGAGCCTCTTTTAACCACGATGGTGATGAGATCGAGGCGACGATCCACGAGGATTGTTACAAGCTTCACGAGACTAACTACTTGAGTGAGTACCCCGATAATATTCCCACCGACATTGTGGAGATCAGATTCAAAAACACGAGACGATCTTACTATCAGAATGTCAACGGGTTAGACCTTAAGCAGGGCGACATTGTCGCTGTCGAGGCATCACCGGGTCACGATATTGGCGTGGTGTCGCTCATTGGCGATATGGTTGCGCACCAGATGCGCCGAGTGGGGTTCTCGCCGCTCAATGGCGAGTACAAAAAGATCTATCGCAAGGCGAAGAGTTATGACATTGAGAAGTGGCAAGAGGCTATCGAATTGGAGCACGAGACGATGATCCTCTCTCGACAGATCGCTGCCGATATGGGGCTCAATATGAAGATCGGAGACGTTGAGTATCAGGGAGATAAGATCAAGGCGATATTTTATTATATTGCCGATGAGCGAGTTGATTTCCGTGAGTTGATCAAGGTCTTTGCCGAGAGATTCCATATTCGTATCGAGATGAAACAGATCGGAGCGAGACAGGAGGCTGGACGTATCGGAGGGCTTGGTGCTTGCGGTCGTGAGCTCTGCTGTGCCTCGTGGATTGCGAACTTCAGCAGTGTCACAACAAATGCAGCTCGCACACAGGAGATCTCGCTCAATCCGTTGAAGTTGGCTGGTCAGTGCTCTAAATTGAAGTGCTGCTTGACTTATGAGTATGACACTTATGTTGACGCACGCAAATCGTTCCCTCGCTTGCGTGAGCCGCTGCAGGCACAAGATGGCGAGTATCACCTGATTAAGAGTGATATTTTGGCTGGGACGATGGTCTTTAGCAGCAGCCGTGATGCGATGGCGAACATCGTGACACTGCCTGTGGATCGTGTGAAGGAGATTGTGGCGATAAATAGGTCGGGCAAGAGGGTTGAGCAACTGCAGCGTGAAGAGGATGTAGTGAAGGCTGTCGAGGAGCCAACGTATCGTTCGGAGGAGGACAGCATCACACGTTTCGATGCAAAGCGCCGCTCAAAGGGTGGACGCAACAAAAATCGTGGCGACAAAAGCCGCAACGACAAACCTCAACAGCAGAGCAAAAAGAGCGAACGAGGCGAGAGAGGCGAGAGAGGCGAGAGAGCTGAACGAGCTGATCGCCCCGAGAGAGGCGAGAGAGCTGAACGAGCTGATCGCCTCGAGAGAAACGACAGAGCTGAACGCCACGAGAGAGACGAGAGAGACGAGAGAGGCGAAAGAGGCGAGCGCCCAAATAATGCAAATAACCCCGAAAGGCAAAACCGCCCGAACCGTCCAAACAGAAATCGTCCACAAAAACCGAGAGGCGAGAGAGGCGAGAGAAGTGAGAGGAACGAGAGGAACGAGAGGAACGAGAGGAACGAGAGAGTTGAGCGAGGCGAGAGAGTTGAGCGAGGCGAAAGAAACGAGAGGAGCGAGCGAGCTGAGAGACCAGCAGCAGCAGCAAAGACAGAGAAGCAGCAACAATAAACGATGAGAAACTGGGTAGCGATATTTCTGTTAACAGCCTTAACATTAGGCGGTTGCAGCAGTGATGGCTATATAAGAGCAAAGGATACACCGTTGCAAGGATGGCAACGGGCTGTGATATTCAACATCGAGAATCGGGATACAACCGAGCGGTGCAACATCTCGCTAATGTTGCGCTGCAGAGTTGCCGAATTGGATGAGACGAGGGGCACGATAAGGTTCAATATAGTCACAACAGCGCCAACACAACAGCGTGTGGCTGAGCAGATTGAAGTCGCTCTAAACTCGCCCGATGTGGTCATTGAGCGTGGTGTTGTGTTGATAGACCAACCCTACAGAAGTTCTGTTCAGTGGCGTGAGTTGGGCGAGTATCAGATGGCGATTTATCCAACACAACCGACCGATGGCGTGGAGAGCGTCGGCGTTAGAGTTACACCAAGAGAGATCGAATAGATGGGAAAAGATAAGTTAAGAAAATTTGCGGAGAACCTAACATTCAAGTGCTTCGTACAGCCCGAATTTGAGGATATTTTCAACAAACCGCACCCTCTCAAAGGGTCGTGGCGAAGGGATTTTTTCGGCAATGACAACCCGATAGTTTTGGAGCTCGGATGCGGCAAGGGCGAGTACACCGTGGCGCTAGCAAAGAGCGATCCAACACGAAACTATATAGGCATCGACATAAAGGGTGCACGAATGTGGCGAGGCGCAAAGAGCGCTACAGAGGCGGCTATGACAAACGTTGCCTTCCTTCGCACACGCATCGAGTTCATCAACTCATTCTTTGCCGAGGGCGAAGTGGATGAGATTTGGATCACCTTTCCCGATCCGCAACTCAAAAGCCGCCGTGCGAAGAAACGTCTCACAGCGCCTCCATTCCTTACAAATTACGCTCAATTTCTCTCAACCGAGGGGGCAATCAACCTTAAGACAGATTCGCAGCATCTATTCAACTACACCGCTGAGGTGATCCGCCACTTCGCCCTCGATTGCGAAGTGAGCAATGCCGATATTTACGGCTCGGGCTACGCCGATGCTACGCTCTCAATCAAGACCGCCTACGAAACAATGTACCTAGAGCGTGGTCTGCCGATCACCTACACCCGATTCCGATTGGGCGCACAGAGTAACTTTGCAATGTTTGAATGGGACGGTGACGAGATCCTCAAAGAGGAGAAAGATAGCGAGGAGGCTCGCAAATCGCTGCCTAGCTACCCTACTCAAAGTCCGCTTTAGGTTTTTTTTGCTGAGTAACGCTGGGTAACGCTGGGTAACGCTGAGTAACGCTGGGTAACGCTGGGTAAGGCTGGGTAACGCTGAGTAACGCTGAGTAACGCTGGGTTGGCTGGATAGAGTTGGGCGCTAAAAAAGGAGATGCAAGCTGTTGAATTTTCAACACTTGCATCTCCTCTTTTTGTATAAAAAAAACGCTCTCGCTCTACAGACGAGCCTTGATCGCCTTAGTCTCCTCCTCGAAACCTGGTTTCTCCAATAGGGCGAACATATTCTTCTTGTACGCCTCAACACCGGGTTGATCGAATGGATTGATCTCCAACAAGTAACCGCTGATTCCGCAAGCACGCTCAAAGAAGTAGATAAGTGCACCGATATAATACTCAGTGATCTCGGGCAACATAATGCGAACATTTGGCACACCGCCATCAACGTGAGCAATCGTCACACCCAACTCAGCCATCAAGTTGATCTGAGAGATACGCTTGCCAGCCAAGAAGTTCAAGCCGTCAAGATTAGCATCATCCTCCTCAACAACAAAAGTCTGTGCTGGTTTCTCAACCGAGATCACCGTCTCGAACAGGTTGCGCTCACCATCCTGAATATACTGACCCATTGAGTGAAGATCAGCTGTAAGAGTGACGCTCGCTGGGAACAATCCCTTGCCATCCTTACCCTCGCTCTCGCCATAAAGCTGCTTCCACCACTCAGCGAAGTACTGCAACTTAGGCTCATACGAAGCCAAGATCTCGATCTTCTTACCCTCGCTGTAGAGGATCTTGCGAGCCGCTGCATAGATAGCCGATGGGTTCTCATCGAACGCTACATCTGCACCCGTTGCACGCTCCATATCCTGCGCACCACGAACCAACTCAGCGATATTAACACCACCTGCAGCCAATGGAATAAGTCCCACAGGAGTGAGCACCGAGAAGCGACCACCGACATCGTCAGGAATAACAAACGTAGGGTAACCCTCCTTAGTCGCCAATGTCTTAAGCGCACCACGAGCAGCATCTGTAACAGCCACGATACGCTCAGCAGCCTCAGCCTTGCCGTAGCGAGCCTCGATCTCAGCCTTGATGATACGGAATGCGATAGCTGGCTCAGTTGTTGTTCCCGACTTAGAGATCACGATAGCGGCAATCGAGTACTCCTTAGTAGCCTCCAAAAGCTCACACGTGTAGTCCTCCGAGATGTTCTGTCCAGCGAAGAGGATGATTGGGTTCTCTCTCTTCTTCTTAAGCAAATCGAATGAGTTGTTCATCGACTCGATCACAGCCTTAGCACCGAGGTACGAACCACCGATACCGATGCAGATGATAACCTCAGCCTTACCCTTTAGCTTAGCAGCCTGTGCGTTGATCGCCTCAATCTGCTCAGCATCGATACTTGAAGGGAGGTTTACCCAACCCAAGAAGTCGTTACCCAATCCTGTTTTGCTCTCAAGTAGCTCGTTGGCTGCCTGAGCCTGAGCCTTGATCTGGTCGGTGAACTCAACACCGCTCTTTGAAAGATCTAATTTCATCATTTTATTAAGTATATAATATTGTATTATTTCAAAAGTTTCGACAGCATTTTCATCGATTTACGAGCCGACAGCTTGCGATACAACACACCGTAAACCATCTCAGCAATCGGCATCTCGACATTGTGTTGCTCATTGATATGGCGAATACAGTCGGCAGCGAAGTAACCCTCAGCGACCATCGTCATCTCGTTCAGAGCGCTCTTGATCGTGAAACCTCGCCCCATAAAGAGACCCAATCTTCGGTTTCGGCTATATGTCGAGTAGCACGTAACAAGCAGGTCACCGAGGTAAGCCGAGTCCCGTGTCTCACGAGTATCGGGGTAGCTTTGGTGGAGGAAGTTATTCATCTCCCGAGCGCAATTTGCGATGAGCACAGCGATGAAGTTATCGCCATAACCCAACCCCACAGCCATACCGACCGAGATGGCGTAGATATTCTTCAGCACCGTTGCATACTCGATTCCGTAGAGATCCTTTGAGTAGCTGATATTGATATACTTACAGCTCATCTTCTCGCCCAATATATGCGCCAATTCGATCTCGGGGCAGACCACCGTTAGGTATGACAATCGTTCGAGCGCCACCTCCTCAGCGTGTGACGGACCCGTGATGATACCGATCTGTTTGTATGATATTTTGTACTCCTTATTGAGATACTCGACCACCGTTAGGTAGTCCCCCGGCACGATACCTTTTATCGCTGAGACCACGAATTTACTCTCTAGCGAGACGTTGAGTGGCTCTAGGAAATCCTTTACATAGGCAGAAGGCATTGCGAGGATGATGATGTCGTGTGCCTCGATCACCTCATTAAGATCACCCGATGCAACGATTCGATTTGCGTCGAGCTCCACGTCACGAAGATATTTGGGGTTATAAGCCTCCTGCTGCACCGTTTCGAGCACATCTTCGTTGCGTATGTACCAACCCACTCGTTTCTCGCTCTCACACAACACTTTAACGATAGCTGTAGCCCAGCTGCCGTAGCCGATCACGGCACAGGATGAAGAGGATGATATATCTATTTCCATAATTTTAGAGGAGATCTATTTTCTCCCAATTTAATAGTTTCGTCAAAGTGGTGAGCCGATTTTTTGCGTCACGCACTCGCCCAAATTTTCTATTTGGAACTTCTCATTTGCAAAAGTACATAAATATTTTAGAAAAAAAGTGCATATTCTCCCTTTTTATTACTATTTTTGCAAATGCTGTGATTGTTTACGCACAAAGTCTACACAGCAACTTTTTTTAACACACTATATAACAACAAGATACAATGGGATTCTTCTCACTTACACAGGAGTTGGCGATCGACCTCGGCACAGCCAATACCTTGATTATCTACAAAGATAAGGTGGTCATCGATGAGCCATCAATTGTAGCACTCGATACCCACTCAGGCAAGCTAATGGCGTTGGGTCAAAAGGCTCGCCAGATGCACGAAAAGACAAACCCAGACATCAAAACCATTCGTCCGCTAAAGGATGGAGTGATTGCCGACTTCAAAGCTACGGAGCAGATGTTGAAGGGGCTCATCAAGAAGGTAAAGATGTCGAGTTCACTCTTCTATCCATCGCTGCGCTTGGTGATCTGCATCCCTTCAGGCTCGACGAATGTTGAGATCCGTGCAGTACGTGACTCAGCGGAGCACGCTGGCGGTCGTGAGGTCTATATGATCTTTGAGCCGATGGCGGCGGCGCTGGGTGCTGGGCTCGATGTGGAGGCTCCCGAGGGAAGTATGGTTATCGACATTGGTGGCGGCACCTCTGAGATCGCCTGCATCTCGCTAGGCGGCATCGTCTGCTCGGAGTCGATCAATATTGCTGGTGATGTCTTTACAACTGATATTCAGGCTTATGTGCGTCAGCAACACAATATCCGCATCGGAGAGCGCACGGCTGAGGCTATCAAGTGTGCAATTGGTGCAGCGGTCACTACACTCGAAACGCCACCTGAGGATTTTAAGATCACGGGTCCAAATATGCTTACAGCGCTACCTCAGACCGTTACACTCAACTATGCTGAGATCGCCTTTGCGATGGAGAAGTCGCTGATGAAGTTGGATACAGCGCTAATGAAGGTGTTGGAGATGATTCCACCAGAGCTCTATACAGACATCGTGCGCAAGGGTATCTATCTCGCTGGCGGTGGTGCGCTGATCCGTGGTCTCGATCGCCGATTGAGCGAAAAGACTGGTATCCCGTTCCACATCACCGAAGATCCACTCCGTGCGATTGCTCGTGGTACAGGTATCGCTCTTAAGAATATCGATCGTTTCTCATTCTTGATGAAGTAGATTTTAAGAGTTGTGTATCGGTTAATTGAGTTTATACGTAACACCTCGCTACTGCTGCTCTTTCTCGTGATCGAGGGGGCAGCGGTGCTCTTTTACGCCAACTCAAATCGTTATACGCAGGCTAAGATATTTGGCGCAACTTCGTGTGTGACGGGTGCTATTGGTAGCGTCACGGGTGGGGTGAGCCAATACTTCGCCTTGAGAAGTAAAAACCTCGAACTCACCGAGCGAATTATGTCGCTAGAGGCTCAAATCGAGCGGCTTAATTCGGCTGTTAGCGACTCACTAATGGCGACAAGCAGCAGATACACAGATAGTTGCGAGCTCCTTTATTTGACGGCTCGTGTGGTGCGCAACTCAACGAATAAGAGCAAAAATTACATCCTCATCAACAGAGGGGCGAGCAGTGGCGTTGGCGAACGGATGGCGGTCATCACACCGCTCAATGAGATTGTCGGCACTATCGTTGGTGTCACCGATAACTACAGCGTGGCGATGTCGCTGCTCAATCGTGAATTTCACTCTAGCGGAGCTATTGCTAAGGATGCTCACGTTGGTGGATTGAGTTGGGACGGGGTGAGTAGATATGTAGTGCAACTCACTGAGCTGTCGAAATATACAAATATTTACGAGGGTGCAGAGGTGCTCACTACAGGCTTCTCACAGAGCTTTCCAAAGGGGTTGAAGATTGGACGTGTGAAGAGCTTCACGCTCAATGAAACCGAGGGATCGTATCGTGCAGAGGTTGAGTTGTCGGCAGACCTCTCTGCGCTGGACGAGGTGATAATCCTCAACCAAAAGGCGCTAAATGAGCGACAATTGATGATGGAGGAGTTCGAGAGGAGCGGCGCACTAAACGAGCCAACACGAAACGTTAGCCAAGGGTGGAGCTTAACGGTTGGGGCAACCGAGACAACCGAGACAACCGAGACAACCGAGACAGGCGAAACAGATGGGGCAACCGAGACAGGCGAGGCAACCGAGACAGGCGAAACAGATGGGGCAACCGAGACAGGCGAGGCAACCGAGGCAGGCGAAACAGATGGGGCAACCGAAACAGGCGAAACAGGCGAGGCAGCGGAAAACAAGGAGGGCAAGGAGGGCGACACCGCAAACCAAGAGGAGGAGATACCCGAAGAGGATCAAGAGATGGTGATAACAAAACAGATAATGGAGGGCGGAGAGTGAACCGAGTGACACTATACACACTACTCATAGTCGCAACAGCGATAATACAGGCGTTAATATTTGACAATATGACACTTGGGTTCTCGCTATTGCCGCTAGTCTACATCTCGTTCATCACACTTTTGCCGATCCAAACCTCACAATTCGAGATGATCTGTTGGGGTACGCTGCTCGGTGTGGCGGTCGATTTCACGATGGGAACGGCTGGGCTCAACACTATCGCTACGCTTGCGGTGAGTTACGTAAGAGTTTATATTTTAGACGCTTACCTCACTGATGATATGATCACCATCGGTGGCGTACCAACGTCGTGGCGCATTGGCGCACTTCGGCTTATTCGCTACTGCGCAACGATGCAGCTGCTCCACTCGGCGATCTTCTTCACGGTGGAGAGTATGAATCTCTTGGCGTGGCGCACAACGCTACTTCAATTTGCGCTTAGTACGACCGTGGCGCTTCCGTTTATTTGGCTCGTGGCGGTGCTGGTGGGGCTGTTAACCTATCGATATGCAGAGCGATGAGGGGGGTGAACGAACGCTATATAACGGTGGTGCTTGTCGTTGTCGGGGTCTTTATGTTGCTGCTCGGACGGGTCTTTTATCTGCAGATCATCAACAAGGATTATCAGGCGCTCGCACAGAATAACGTCCTACGCACACAGCTAGTCTACCCCTCACGTGGCGAGGTGATGGATCGCACGGGCGAGTATATCGTCCAGAGCCGTGGCTGTTACGATATGATGGTGACCTACAGAGAGTTACCGCCTGACGGGTTCGACACTGTAGCGCTTTGTGAGCTACTTAAACTCTCGAAAGAGCGGCTCATCACGGGGCTCAAAAATGCACGTATGCGTCCACGTGTTCCCTACCTCATCACCAACTTCGTCTCGATCGAAAGTAAGCTGCGCATCAATGAGTTGCGAATATCTGGATTTCACGCTGTCTACCGCACGGTGAGGGAGTACCCACGGCAAATTGGCGGTAACTTACTTGGACACATTGGCGAGATAAGTGCGGCACAACTCAAACGAGATGATAGCTACCGCTCGGGCGACTACATCGGCATCGGTGGCGTAGAGTCGGCTTACGAAGAGGATCTGCGTGGCGTGAAGGGTCTAAAGGTGACGATGGTCGATAGCTACGGCGTTACGAAGGGTACATATATGGGTGGCGACCACGATATTGCGCCTCAACACGGGCGGCAGCTAACCTCTACGATCGATGCAAAACTACAGCTCTTTGGCGAGGAGTTGATGGCGGGCAAGGTTGGTGCGGCTGTGGCGATTGAGCCCTCCACGGGTGAGATCTTGATGATGGTCTCATCACCAACGTTCGACCCAAATGAGCTGGTCGGGCGAGAGCGGGGTAATAACTATATGGCGCTGCTCAACGACCCGAGGCGACCGCTCTTCAACCGATCGGTCACATCACAATACCCTCCAGGCTCGATCTTCAAGATGGTGCAGGGTCTCATCGGACTAGAGGAGGGGGTGTTGCGCCCTCGGCAGTGTTATGAGTGTTACGGTGGTTACAGCTACGGCGAAAACATCCTTAAGTGTCACTATCACGCACCTCACACCTCGCTGGAGTACGCCATATCGACCTCTTGCAACACATACTTTTGTTACGTATTTTACAACATATTGGGCAACCGCCAACGCTACGGCAACATCACCGAGGCGTACGACAAGTGGCGAGATTACGTGATGAGTTTCGGTTTTGGGCGCAAGCTCGGCTCAGACTTCCTCAGCGAGGGCACGGGACACATCCCCACCTCCGATTACTACAACCGTCTCTACAGAGGTTCGTGGAACCCCAACACCATCATCTCGCTCTCGATTGGTCAGGGCGAGTTGGGTTGCACACCGCTGCAAATGGCGAACTTAGCGGCGATAATCGCCAACAGGGGACACTACTACACGCCCCACATCATCCGCAGCGTAGAGGGTAAGCCCGAGTCGAAGGGTCGCTTCTCGGAGCGACACAACACGATGGTTAGCGCTGCACACTTCGATCAGGTTGTGCAGGGAATGTGGGAGAGTGTCAACGCTGGCGGTTCATCGACCCTAGCCAAGCTCGACGGATTTGATGTGTGCGGCAAGACGGGTACGGCACAGAACCCTCACGGTGAGGATCACTCGACATTCATATCGTTTGCGCCACGCAACGACCCGAAGATCGCAATCTCGGTATATGTCGAGCACGGAGGGTGGGGAGCGAGCGCTGCTGTGCCGATTGCGTCGTTGATTGAGGAGTTTTACTTAACGAGAGAGATAAAACGGGAGTGGCTGCTTAACTACGTGAAAAACAAGAAGATAAGCTATCCGATATACGGGGAGTAGTTATGAGTTATGAGTTATGAGTTATGGGTTGACCGTTGCTGGTTAGGCGATACGAAGTATCGCCCCGCTCCTGCAGGGGAGCTCCCCTGCTCCGCCTGAAAGGCAGTCATCGCTGGGTCTACGCCCTCCCTCGTTAAAAGGGATTTTTCAAAAAAAATCCCCAGAGGGCGGCGGCTCGAAGAGGCGCAACGGATGCTGGGACTAAGTTAGAGTAAAAGCAAGCCACATTAAGCAGGCAAGAAAAATACAAATTAAGGAGATGGATTTTGGAGGATACATAGACAGTTCAGCGAAACGGGAGGGTCTCTTCTCGGGCGTTGATTTTCAGGCGGTTGCGTTATATGTGGCGATCGTCTTGATCGGCTGCATCTCTATTACAGGTGCCTCGTTTGATAATGGTTCGGGCAACTTTTTCGACTTTTCACACTTCTACATCAAGCAGCTCATTTGGGTCGGTGTAGCCTTTGTGACCGCCTTTGTGATCCTGCTTATCGACCACAATAGTTTCCACAAGACATCATATCTGCTCTACATCTTCGGCATCTTTTTGCTGCTCCTCACGCTGCTTTTTGGTCGTGAGGTGAATGGTGCGAAGTCGTGGTTTATGATGGGTTCGTTCAGCATCCAGCCCGTTGAGATTGTGAAAATTTTCACCAGCATCGCTGTGAGCCGTGTGATGAGCGAATACTCATTTTCGATCACTAACACTCGTTCGCTGCTGCGTGTCTTGGGTGTTGTTGCGCTACCGCTCGCCATCATTATTCTGCAAAATGATACAGGTTCGGGAATCGTCTTTTGCTCATTTATCTTGGTGCTCTATCGTGAGGGTCTCAACCGTTGGCTCTGTTTGCCAGCTGTTTTGGTCGCTATGCTCTTTGTCGCCTCGTTTGTAATTTCGCCCTTTGTGCTGCTCTTCACGATGGTCACTATAGCGATCGTTTTCGATGCAGCGTGGCAACAGGAGCTCCGCCAGCACACTATCTATGCAGCGCTGTTGATTCTCTCTACGATCTCAATTAAACTACTGAGTTACTGGATATTAGGCGACAGCGTGGACAGCTACACAGCGCTACTTATCTCGGTCGTCCTCTCCTCGATCCCGATCCTCTACAGCTCGATCCGCCGTGTTGAGTTCCGCTCCACGATCGTTATGATGTCGCTGCTGATCTGTGCTGGTTTTGTGAAGTTGAGCGACTTCATATTCAATTCGATTTTGCGCCCCCACCAACAGGGTCGAATTATGAGTTTCTTAGGTATCATCAACGACCCATTGGGCAAGGATTACAATGTGAATCAGGCGAAGATAGCGATCGGCTCGGGCGGTTTTTGGGGCAAAGGATTTCTGGATGGGACACAGATTAAGTATGGTTTTGTGCCCGAGCGACACACCGATTTCATCTTCTGCAGCTTGGCGGAGGAGTGGGGTTTTGCAGGGGCGTTCGTTCTGTTAACACTGCTTTTATGCTTGGTTCTCAAGCTCTTAGCTATGGGCGAGCGACAGAAGGATAGTTTCGGACGTGTCTACTGTTATTGTGTCGCCTCGATCCTCCTCTTCCATATCTTCGTCAATGTCGGTATGACCATCGGGTTGATGCCCGTGATGGGTATTCCGCTGCCGTTTATGAGCTACGGCGGCTCGTCACTCGTTGCATTTACAGCGATGCTCTTCATCGCCTTCAGGCTCGACTCGGCAAACGTTCGCTAAACCAATTTGCAAATATTTCGAATATTATACAGGATGGCAATAGTTCCAAAACGTCCACCAACCCTCGCTACATCTTCAACACCATCGAGAGGGCGATATTGTGCGAACGAAGATCACTCTTGAATGTGCCGCTCTGAGAGGGTGCAGCCGAGGGAATTGCATCCCCACCAACGGAGCTAACCGTCACATCTCCAGCACCATAGAAGAGTGTATAGCTCGTGCAGTAGCTCACTTGATTCATATATGTAAGATCGAACAGAACATTTTTTGCCGCTGCATAACCGATGCCTGCTGAGAAGTATCGCACACGATCGGTGGTTGGAATATCGAGCAGATCTGCACTCGAAACACCGCTGCTAACCATCGATGAACTGCATCCATATCCACCCCTCAACGCAACCTTTGCCGTGGGCTTAAATTCGCCTCCAACACGCAACGTATTGACCGATTCATAGAGCTCATCAAAGCCTGTATATAGCGATGTATCAACGCCATAAGGGAGCTCACGAACCTTCATCGACCCAACCCAATCACGCTGATAATCGATCGAGATGAGCGCCCGTTTCCCAAATGTATATGAGCCACCAACAAGCAGTCTCGATGGTGAGTTAAAGCGCCATCTATTCTCACCGTAATCGCCCAAAATTGGCGAATCTGCCGAGCTGTAGTACTCCTGATGAGGATCGTCACTAAATTGCGAAACGCTCGCCATAGATGCCTGATATTCACGGCTTAAGGAGTACCACGTAGGCGAGTGATACGCCACACCAATGCGCAACGCCTCAACGGGTCGATAGGTTGCGCCCACCTTAAGATTGAGACCCACACCGCTAGTTATCACCGTCTGGTTATAGTTCATTGCGACCACCTCGCTATCGAGCGGCACCGAGTTGTAATACTCCTCGCTGTAGAGCAGGTCGAGCCGCTGATACACAGACTGAATACCAAAGGTGAAACCGAAGTAGATCTTATTCATAACGTTGCCGCCAATCGAGAGGTCGTACTCCCCCACCGAACCCTCGCTTTCGAGCGTAAAGTATTGATCCACAACCGTTGAGCTATTCATCCACGATGATGTCCAGATCGGTGTTGTCGACTCGGTGATCGTGTCGTCTGCCGTTGCATTGTCGTACCCCTCGGGCACTACACCGTAACTTTGAAAGGTGAGACCATTTTTATAACCCAACGCTGCACCCCAAGCCGCTGTCGAAAGTGAGTTCCAATTTGGATTGTTATCGCCTCGTAACTCCGTGAGCGACACACCCATACCTGTGAGCTGACGAGAGAATAAACGAGCGAGCGAGCTACTCTGCCCACCACTCATCAACGAGTAACTATAGTTGAGGTTGGAGATCCTGTTGTATCCAATCCCCACGTTGAGCGCCAAGAGCGGCGACGTTCCACTCTGAGGCAGAGCAAACACCGCTGAAAAGTTACTCAACGAAAATGAGTTATCACCCCGACCCGAGCTCCTTCCACCCTCACTATCAGAGCGTTGCACCGTGACCAAGGGTGTCAAACCAAACTCGCTACTTCGATACATTCCCAACCCTGCAGGGTTGATAAGCATAGCCGTAGCATCGCCACCCAACGAAGTCATTGCCCCAGCCATCGCCATCGACCGAGCCGTTCCAAATTGAAACGTGCTCTGTGAAAATTGCCCCATCTCCGCCACACTCATCAGATCTCGATTCATCAAGACTCCTCGTGCATTCGAGCGCTCCGATAGGCTCTCAACAGCCGTCTGTGCCGAAAGTGTAAATAGACTGCAAAGACCAAAAAATATAGATATAACCCTCTTCATAACACCCTAATTTTAACGTCCAATTGAGTTTAACTTACCGCTGCTGCTCGATCCACTGCTCGATGACGGTGATTGTATTCGTGTTGATGTGCCGCCACCCGTGCTGTAACTGCTTGATGATGAGACACCTCGATTATAAGTTGTGCCCGTAGTGCGCCCCACCGTCGAGCCATCCAACCTCCGCTTCACACCCCCACCACTCGGCACAATATATCTATTTGCTGGCTTTACAATCGAACGACCCCCACGTGCGTAGTAAGGGCGGTGATAATATGGTCGATAATAATAGGCTGGGTAGCCAAAGCCCCAATAAGGGTAGCCCCACCATCCGCTGAAGTATGAGTTATAATATGGATCGTAGCCCCAACCCGAGCCCCACGTAAAGCCCCAATTATAACCCCAACCATAATTCCAACCATAGTTCCAGCCGTAGTTCCAACCATAATATGGATAGGTCGAATAGCGATAGTGACCATAGGGTGCAGCTCCATAGCCTACGCCAAAACGCCACCGAACGGGCGGCAAATATACAACCGTATTGTCCCACTCACGATACCGAGCCTCCGTAAAAATCTCCGCCGCCGCCTCACGCCGCCGCTGCCTCTCCTGCAGAATCTCCTCGATGCTGTGCGTAGCGTACATATCGTCCGTGTCATAAGTCGCCTGCTCATAAAACTGTGGAGAACAGCTCGCAAGCAACACCACCGCAACCAACGTATATATATATTTAAGTGCTCTCATAATCAAAACCTATTGTTCCATTTCAAAGTATTGTCATCCGTCAAATCGACCACTGCCCTAATGCCGGGCAGGCAGCCAGCTAGCTGGCTTTTAGCTGGCTAGCGCTGTTGGGCTTAGAACATTACAAGCATTTGCTCATATCTCACAAAACAGCAATCCACTCTATTCTCAAAGTTACAACATTCTTTTGAAACCACAACAATTTCTTAGCCAAAATCGTCACAAAAGAGGTAACAACCAAAAAAAAAGCTCCCACCGAAGTGAGAGCCAAAGTTAACAGCGAGCGAGAGAGGATTTAACCCTCCTTCACCACTGAACTTACGCTATTTAACTGTATTAACAATGGCAACAAACGCCTGTGGCTCGTTCATAGCGAGGTCAGCCAAAACCTTACGGTTGATGACAATTCCCTTTGCATTGAGCTTACCAATAAATTCTGAATAGGTCATACCCTCCATACGAACCGCAGCGTTAATACGTGTGATCCATAGTGAACGGTAAGTTCTCTTCTTAAGGGCACGGTGTGCATAAGCATACTGCAAACCCTTCTCGACAGTGTTTTTAGCGACTGTCCAAACGTTTCCCCTTGAACCAAAGTTACCCTTGGCAAGTTTCAAAACTTTCTTTCTTCGTGCGCGTGACGCAACAGCGTTGACTGAACGTGGCATATTTTAAAAGTTTTAGTGGAGCAGGTCAGCGGCGTAATTCTCTTACACTCTTTGGGGCTGAGCATCTCCGATTAATAATTTGTTTGAGCCTGTTGTGTTTAGTTTAATTTTGATTTTTGTTGCTTTGGGTCACCTCACGCACCTGATCTCTCCGCTACGTTGAGCTCACCTCCACTACACTGCAAAATTACTTAACCAACAAGTTCTTGATTTTCTGCTCATCTACAGATGAAACAGTGCTTGAATAACACAAGTTGCGTTTCTGCTTTGTGGTCTTCTTAGTCAAAATGTGACTGTGGAAAGCGTGTTTACGCTTGATTTTACCCGTGCCAGTGAACGTAAAACGCTTCTTAGCAGCGGAATTTGTTTTCATTTTTGGCATTGTCGTAATGATTAATTAGTTAATAAATAGCCCGCAAATGTAATCATAATATCTTGAATGACAAAACTTATTGCGATTTATTTCTCCTCATTGAGTTGATTTTGGAGTTGAGCGAGTTTGTGATCGGTCGCAATCTTGTCGATGATGCTGCTCACCAGAGTATTCATAGTTGACTCCTTGGTGTAGTTCGCCTCGCAAACGTAGTGGACACGGCGCTCCCTGATTAGCTGCATCATATCCTCCTTTTTGTCGCTACGGTTGGGGTCGTAGACCGCTATGGAGTGCCCACCCATCAGGTGCACCAACCGCATCGAGGGAATATCAGTGAGCCCATCGCCAACAAATATCATACGCTGAAAGGGGATCGGACGGCTCTCACGGGGGACAAATTCGTTGACCAACCTAGAGTCGTGCACCGTCTCGATACCTTTATTTATTTTAAAGAGAAATTGTGTTTTGTTGGTGTAGTTGATCGCCACGGCTGGCCAATACGCCTCGCCACGCTCGTCATAGAGAAAAGCGCTTGCGTAGATCTTATGAAACTTCGAGGCGATAGATGTACCCTCGATCATCTCACGGATACCCGATGAGTTGACGTAGTGCTGCAGCTTGACACCCCGAGCCGCTGCATACCTATTAATAAGGTCAAACCACCCCTCAACACCATCGAAGAATGTCACCCCCCGACCCATCGCCTTGAGCCGCTCGGCAGTGATGGGCACGCCAGCCCTGCGAGCCGATGTGAGCATACACTCCATATAACTCAGCACCGAGTCGGCATCTCGCTCCGTAGCGATAGTGTCCGCCTGATCCCAAAAGTCGTCAACACTCATCCCCACCGATGGAATGAAATCATACTCCTGCATATTGCCCTCAGCGAGTGTACCGTCAAAGTCGTAAACTACAGCTACTGTGATTGGTTGATCCATATATATTGTTCTATTTATTTCTCAAATGTACGAAAAAATTACTACATTTGCTAGCGACATTAATATTAATAGCAAAATTACCTCACAATGGATTTTCAAGAGCTCATAACAAAGCGCCGCAGTGTGCGCAAATTCTCAGATAAAAAGGTCGACCGAGAGACGCTACAAAAGATTGTCGAGATGGCGATCACAGCCCCCTCGTCACGCAACTCACACTCGACACACTTCATCGTGGTGACCAACCCCGAGATCATCAAGGGGCTCTCCACGATGCGTGACTTCGGCTCATCATTCGTCAAGGATGCACCAGCCGTAATTGTTGTGATGGGCGACACAACAAAGACCGACAAGCCAACGATAAATAGCTCAATATCAGCAACAATGCTCCACTTGGCGGCTGTCGAGATGGGTCTAGCAAGCTGCTGGGTTCACGTCCAAAACTCGCCACAAATACAGTCCGAACCAACGGGCGCAAAGGCGATCGACAAAGTGCGTGAATTGCTCACAATCCCCGAGGAGTGTGATGTATTGTGCCTCTTCGCCATAGGCTACTCCGACTTTGAGCCCAAGCCAATACCCGAATTCGACCGTGAGACGTTGGTTAGCTTCGTTGAATAGAATAACCCAACTTAAAACCAAACCACAAATACTGAATACACGATGAATCTAAAGAACATTGGACTAATTAGTGCAGCGCTACTTACCACAACAACATCATCATCATTCGCCGCAAAGAGCCGTGCTACGGAGAAGCCAAATGTGATATTCATCCTTTTGGACGATGTCAGCTCCTTTGCAACCTCCACATATGGAGCCCGAGAGGTGAGCACAAAAAACGCTAAATTCAACAAGGGGAATATCAGCTACCTCCCAATCTCTACGCCCAACCTCGACAGACTAGCTCGTGAGGGCGTGGTCTGCAACCACGCATATGCACACGCCCTGAGCGAGCCAACACGCATCGCCCTAATGACAGGTATGCACGGGGGTCGCAACTTCCTCACACCCAAGGCGTTGCACGAGTCGCAGATCACATTCTCAGATGTATTCAAACGTGAGGGCTACGCCACGGCAATGTATGGCAAATGGAAACAGACACGAGGTACAAGCGAGATACCAGGCGATGACTACATCTCGACATTCGGCTGGGACGACTACGCCTGTTTCGATGTGGTGAAGGCGGCACAACGATATATCAACCCCGACCTTGTGGTTAATGACGAAGAGGTGTTGTACCACGGCAGAACAGATCTCGACCCCAAGACTGGGCGCAGATGGTATGGCCCAGATATATTCAACGACAAGGCGCTTACATTCATCGAGCAGCACAAGGACGAACCATTCTTCCTCTACTACCCTATGGTCTTGATTCATAGCGAGCACCGCCCAACGCCCGACTCTGAGGATAGAGAGCTCTTTGACACTATGCCCGAGCGACAAACCGAGTTCAACGACTTAAGATACCTCACCGATATGGTCTCATATGCCGACAAGATGACTGGGCGTGTGATAGATAAGTTGGAGGAGCTCAACCTACGAGAGAACACCCTCATCGTGGTGATGGGCGACAACGGCAGCACGGGCGTAACTTTCAATATGAGTGATGGCACAGTACACGTCGGTGGCAAGGGTCGCACTAATTATGCAGGCGAGCAGGTGCCGCTAATCTTCAGCCGCCCCGGGACGATACCAGCATCGGGAGGCAATAGCTCAAAGAGCTACGACCCCGTTGTCGACCTAACCGACATATACCCAACAATCATCAAAGCTTCGGGGCTAGAGATACCCAACGAGTCGCAGATCGATGGCGTGAACCTATGGGATCAATTGACGGGCAAGAGCAGCAAGCCACACCGTGAAACGCTCTATAAGTGGTACTTAGGCAATCGATCACAGGGTGACGAGGAGCTATTGGCTCGCTACTCACATAATAGAGATTACAAATATTATGCACCCAGCAAGGCGTTTCCAGAGGGTCGCTTCTTCGATCTTAAGCTCGACCCACGTGAGGAGGGCGGTGTTCAGGGTCCAAACGTAAGCAAGATGGGCGCATACTACTGGTATGGCGGACTAGACATATCGAAACTCAACAAGGAGCAACGAGCAGCGTATGAGCTGCTAAAGGCTGAGACAGAGCGCTATGCCTACACTAAGGTTGAGAATATAGCAATCACCTCATCTCCAAAGACAATGAAAAAGGGCGAAACAATACGCCTAAATCACAAAGTGACCCCAGCAACAGCAACACGCAACGGAGTAGTGTGGGAGTCGAGCGACAAAAGCGTAGCAACAGTGAATAAATTCGGTGAGGTAACAGCGCACAAAGCAGGTGAGGTAACCATCAATCTCTACTCGTGGGATGACGCTTGGCCCGTAGCAACAGGAAAGAAAGGCGGCTACAAACAAGATGGAATGAAGAGCAGCATCACCATTGCCGTACAACTTTAATAGTTAGGGGAGCTAGCTCCCTTTTATGAGGCTGACGCAGTGTGACAGCCACAGCGTGACCATTCAAAACGAAATAGAGGGATGAGCCTTGGGGCTTCGTGAGCATTTTTGACCGGAGCGCACTTTAGTACGTGAGGATCAAAAAGCGGAGGGAAGTGCCGAGGATCGCCCTCTATTTCGTTTCGAGGGTGGAGAGCAAGCCACACGCTGCCTTAATGTCTTCGCCCCTTGAGCGGCGGATCGTCGTGTGAATCCCTTTGGCGGTGAGCTCGTCACGGAATCGCTTGATCTTCGCCTCATCTGGCGAGAAGTAGGGCGAGTCGGGGATCTTGTGAAACTTGATGATGTTGATACGGCAATTCAAGCCGTTAAGTAGGCGTGTGATCTCTCGAATGTGGTGGGGCGAACCATTCTTGCCACTCATTAATATATACTCGAACGAGACACGGCGCTGTCCCGAGAAGTCGTGCTGCTTAAGTATCTCGATGAACTCCTTGATTGGGTAGCTCCGCTCGATAGGCATAATCTCCGCACGCTCATCGGAGTAGGGGTTGTGGAGGCTCACGGCAATATCGACTTCGCACTCATAGAGCAGACGGTGCAATTCACGTGTGACACCAGCCGTGGAGAGTGTGACACGGCGAGGAGACCACCCCCAACCCCACGGCGAGGTGATGATCTGAATCGCCTTCAGAACATTGTCCATATTGTCGAGCGGCTCGCCCATCCCCATCAACACAAGATTGGTAAGGCGCTCAAACTCAGGCAGCGAGGCGATCTGACCCACAATCTCGCCAGCCGACAAAGAGTGCTGCAAACCCTGCCGACCCGTAGCACAGAACTTACAACCCATACGGCACCCAGCCTGTGACGAAATACAGAGCGTAGCACGCTCACCATCAGGGAGATAGACCGCCTCAATGAGCGCCCCTTGATGCGTTGGGTAGAGATATTTTCGTGTTCCATCGCTCGACTCACTCACCATCGATGGCTCGATCCGTCCCACAACATAACGCTCGCCAAGCAGCACCCGATTCTGCTTCGAGAGGTTCGACATCTCGTCAATCGAACTGGCTCTCTTTACATAGAGCCACTGCGCAATCTGCTTAGCCGCAAAGCGTGGCAGCTTATTTTCCGCACAAACCTGCTCTAACTCGCTGAGCGTCAATCCAAAAAGCGCTATCTTACCGCCAACTATACTCTCCATTTTTACTCTAATTTGTGACAAAGTTATTAAATTTTAGATATTTTTATCGCACTATTGTTTTTTTTTAACATTTATTCTTGTATATTTGTATTCGGTTGGCGGAGTATTTCAAAAAGTCAGCTTGTTTGCGAACAAATGAGTGAAAACAATAACAAGACATTAATAACAGAATGGAACTAAAGAAAAATCCCAAAGCAGATCTGAAAAAGTATCGAGGCTTACTCCTTGAGATTGGATTGATTCTATCTCTAATCCTCGTCATCGCTGCATTTACCTACACCCCTAAGGAGGTTCGTATCGAGAAGGTGGAGATGGAGTACGCACCCGTAGAGGAGCAAATCACAGAGATCACTCGCCAAGACCTTAAAGTACCACCACCACCAAAAAAGGTTGAGGTAAAGGTCATCACAGACCTTCTTCAAGTCGTGACTAACGACACTAAGGTCGAGATGGATGTCGACTTTACTGAGTTTGACGAAGATGTAGAGGTCGTAGCAAGCAGCGTTGGAACAAGACAAGAGGTTATCGAGGACGATCAACCATTCCTCTTCGCTGAGACTATGCCTTCGTTCAATGGTGGTGACCTCGGAACATTCCGTAAGTGGGTTATGGAGCGTATTCAGTACCCTCAAATCGCCGCTGAGAATGGAATCTCGGGTCGTGTGATCGTAACGTTCGTAATCGAGAAGGATGGTTCATTGACAAATATCGAAGTGCTCCTTACTCCAGATAGATCACTTTCGGACGAGGCGAGCCGTATCTTGAAGATGTCGCCAAAGTGGACACCAGCGATGCAGCGTAACCAACCTGTACGTTTGAAATTTACGCTACCTGTCGAGTTCTCGATCCAGTAGTAGTTATTCATATACAAGTTATATAAGGGTATCTCTTCTGGGGGTGCCCTTATTTTAGTTAGGGGAGCAAGCTCCCGTTTAGCTGGCTCGATAGTTGAGGAGGGCAAGCTCCCTTTTAGCTGGCTCGATAGTTGAGGAGAGCAAGCTCCCGTTTAGCTGGCTCGATAGTTGAGGAGGGCAAGCTCCCGTTTAGCTGGCTCGATAGTTGAGGAGGGCAAGCTCCCTTTTAGCTGGCTCGATAGTTGAGGAGAGCAAGCTCCCTTTTAGCTGGCTCGATAGTTGGATTTTTTGAAAGATATATATATTGATAAATAATGGAGAGTAAAAAAGAGAGCGAGAAGAGAGCGCAAGCAGCTGAGCAGCCTCGCCGTGCAGCACTTGTTGCGGTGATACGTGATAGACAAAATCCACGTGAGGCGGAGGAGTTCCTTGCCGAGTTGGAGTTTTTGGCTATGACGGATGGAATCGTGTGCGAAAAAACATTCACACAGCGACTTCCGCAACCGTTGTCACGCATCTATGTTGGGCCTGGAAAGCTGCAGGAGATAGCCGAGTACGCTAAGGAGCAGGAGTTGGATGTAGTGATCTTCGATGATGAGTTGTCCCCATCACAGACACACAACATCGAGAAGGAGATGCCCTGCAAAGTGCTCGACAGAACCCGTCTGATCCTCGATATTTTCCTCGCCCGAGCAACCACAGCTTACGCCAAGACACAGGTGCAGTTGGCGAATTATCAATATATGTTGCCACGCTTGACAGGTCTATGGACGCACCTCGAACGACAACGAGGCGGCACGGGAACACGTGGCGGAGCTGGTGAGCGTGAGATCGAGACCGACCGCCGTATCGTGCGAGACCGCATCACAAAGCTCAAAGAGGATCTCAAAAAGATCGATCGACAGATGGCGGTGCAGCGCTCAAACAGGGGTCATATGGTTCGTGTGGCGTTGGTTGGCTACACCAATGTCGGCAAGTCAACAACGATGAACCTCATCTCAAAGAGCGAGGTTTTTGCGGAGAATAAACTCTTCGCAACGCTCGACACCACGGTGCGCAAGGTGGTCTTTGATAACTTGCCGTTCCTCCTTTCCGACACGGTTGGATTCATTCGTAAACTCCCTACGGAGCTTGTCGAGTCGTTTAAATCGACACTTGACGAGGTGCGTGAGGCTGATTTGCTGCTCCACGTTGTCGATATTTCGCACCCAAATTTCGAGGATCAGATCGATGTTGTGAAGCAGACACTACAGGATATTGGGGCGGGCGACAAGCCTGTGTTCCTCATCTTCAACAAGATAGATGCCTACACTTACGTTGAAAAAGATGAGTATGACCTCAGCCCTGCAACACGTGAGAATATGACGCTCGAAGAGATGAAACGTAGCTGGATCGCTCAGGCGAACACCCCCTGCGCATTTATCTCGGCACGTGAAAAGACCAATTTAGAAAAATTCCGCACAGACCTCTACGCAATGGTGAGGGAGATACACGCTGGGCGCTATCCATTTAATAACTTCCTCTACTAACAACTTAAAAATCAAACTGTTATGGTGAATATACTTACAAAGCAGAACTCAATTTTATCGAGATTTGTAGCTGAGATGCGTGACGTTACAATCCAAAACGACCCACTAAGATTTCGCCGCAATATGGAGCGAATTGGCGAAGTGATCGCCTACGAAATATCTAAAGTGCTCGACTACAAACCAACCGTTGTGCAGACACCACTCGGTGAGTCTGAGGCAGTTATGATCGATGGCGATATAGTTTTGGCGACTATAATGCGAGCAGGCGTACCCTTCCACCAAGGTTTTCTCAACTACTTCGATCGTGCATCGTGCGCCTTTGTTTCGGCTTACCGCAGGACGCACAAGGATAATAGTTTCGAGGTGAAGGTTGAGTATATCTCGTGTGGCGATTTGGAGGGGAAGATCTTGATCTTGGTCGACCCGATGTTGGCGACAGGCTCATCGCTCGTCTTGGCGCATCAGGCACTCTGTGAGCGTGGTGGCGAACCTAGACACACACACGTTGCAGCGATCATCGCTAGCGAGCAGGGGATCGATTATGTGAAGAAAAATATGTCGATGAGCAAGACGACAATTTGGAGTGCGGCGGTCGATGAGGAGCTCACATCGAAGTATTACATCGTCCCTGGGTTGGGTGATGCGGGCGATTTGTCCTACGGAAAGAAGCTTTAGAGGGTGGCTATCGAAAAGAAGATTAGATGACAAAGATACGTTTAACAAAGGAGTTTTCGTTTGAGGCGGCACACGCCTTGGAACGATATGATGGCGCTTGCAAACATATTCACGGGCACTCATACAGATTGTTCGTAACGGTGCGTGGTGTGCCTGAGCGGGCGGAGGGTTCGGCAAAGTTTGGGATGGTTCTCGACTTTGGCGAGCTGAAACGCATTGTAAATGAGCAGATTATATCTCGCCTTGACCACGCACTCGTCTTGCGGCAAAGCGAACTTTCGCTGAAGGTTGTCGAGAAGATCGGCTCGATATATACAAATATAATCCTGACGGATTACCAACCCACGTGTGAAAATATGTTGGCCGATTTTGCAGCGAGGATCTCGGCTGAGCTACCGCAATCGGTCTCGCTCTACTCGCTTAAGTTACACGAGACAGCGACCTCCTTTGCAGAGTGGTACGCTGAGGATAATTTATAAATTTACTTGATGAAAAGACTCTTTTTGATCGATGCTTATGCACTGATTTTCAGATATTATTACGCTTTTTTGGGGCGACCAATGCGCAATCGTGAGGGGATGAATACCTCTGTGGTCTTTGGTTTTGCAAAGTTTTTGCGTGAACTTTTACGTAGAGAGAAACCCGACTTGTTGGGCGTTGCATTTGACCCTGCTGGAGGCAGCTTTCGCAAGCGCTTATTCCCTGAGTATAAGGCGAATAGAAGCGCTACGCCCGAAGATATTATCGCCTCCGTACCCTACGTTAAACGACTTGTCGAGGCGATGTGTATTCCGATTCTGGAGGTTGCCGATTATGAGGCTGATGATGTGATCGGCACACTCTCAGCCAAAGGCGAAGCGGCTGGTTATGAGGTCTTTATGGTTACGCCCGACAAAGATTATGGACAGCTCGTGACGGAGCGGTGTAAGCTCTACAAACAGAAGGGTGACGAGATCGAGATCGTTGATTGTGAGGCGATTAAGGCGAAATATGGAATCGATGATCCGCAACTGGTTCGAGATATTTTGGCGATTTGGGGCGATGCGTCCGATAATATTCCTGGGGTCGAGGGAATCGGTGAAAAGGGGGCGTGTAAGTTGGTGCAGAGCTGGGGCACGGTCGAGAATATTTTGGCAAACGCTGAGCAGATCAAGGGTAAGCAGGGCGAGAGGTTGAGGGCTTCGGATGAGAAACTAAGACTATCTAAAGTTCTGACAACCATATCGTTAGATGTACCGATCGAGTTCAATGAGGCGGCGCTAACGGCTTGCGAACCAAAGGTGGATGAGCTGAGGGAGCTCTACCGAGAGATGGACTTTAGACACTTCCTAAGCGAACTCGGGGGCGAGGCGACACCTAAACCAACAGCAGCGCAACCACAACCGCAATCACAACCGCAATCACAACCGCAACCGCAATCACAACCGCAATCACAACCGCAAACAGAGACTAAAAAGCTGAGTGCCAAGCAGATAAAACAGGCTGCAACATTAGAGGGACAGGGCGATCTATTCTCAGCGTTCGCCCCAACTCAGAGCAACGAGGCGACAGCGGCAAATTCATCAGATGCAACGGAGAGTGTAGCGACAACAGGGGCTGCATCAACTGAGGCATCAACTGAGGCATCAACTGAGGCATCAACTGAGGCATCAACTGAGGCTGCATCGCTCGATCTATTTTCAACGGTTGAGAGCTTTGCGACAGCGGCAACGACACCTCACACCTATATATTAATAGAGAGTGCCGAGGAGCTACGTGAGGTGGTTGCGAAATTTATGACGGCAAGAGAATTTAGTTTCGACACCGAGACCACGGGGTTGAGCCCTGTGGATGACGAGATTGTCGGGCTGTCGCTATCAATGGAACCGTACGAGGCGTATTATATCGCTATGGATCAGAGCATTAGAGCCGAATTTACAGAGATTTTACGCCCGCTATTCGCCAATCTATACGTAGCGAAGATTGGTCAAAACATCAAGTTTGACATTATGGTTCTGCGCAAATTGGGGATCGAGGTCGAGGGTTATTTGATCGACACGATGCTGCTGAGTTACCTGCTCGACCCCGAGGCACGCCACGGAATGACAGCGCTGGCAGAGCGCTATTTGAGCTACACACCGATCGAGATTGAGAGCCTCATTGGACGAGGTGCGAAGCAGATCTCGATGGATATGGTCGACAGAAAGCGGGTCGCTGAGTATGCTGCAGAGGATGCAGATATAACACTGAGGCTCAGGGAGATACTCTACAACGAGGTGGAGCGCAAGGGTCTAATGCAGCTCTACAACTCGATCGAGGAGCCGATGATTAGGGTCTTAGCCGATATGGAGCAGACGGGTGTAAAGATCGACAGTGAGGCGCTTACAGAGTACGGCAATGAACTGAATACCAAGCTTATAGAACTAAGCGATGAGATCAGAAACGAGGCGCAAAATCCAACGCTCAACATCAACTCATCGGCACAATTAGGCGAGGTTCTCTTCGGACAGATGAAGATTGCAGCAAAGCCAAAATTGACCAAAACTAAACGATACTGCACCGATGAGGAGTATCTGCAAAGCTTTGCTGGGGAGCACAAAATCGTCGCTAACATTCTTGAATATCGAGGCGTGAAGAAGTTGTTATCGACCTATATCGAGGCGCTACCGAAGTTGGTGAGCAAAACTACAGGACGGATACATACAACTTATAATCAAGCAGTTACAGCAACAGGGCGACTATCATCGACAAATCCGAACCTCCAAAACATTCCGATCCGTGACGCTTTGGGTCGACCTATTCGTGCAGCGTTTGTGCCGAGCGAGCCGAGCCGCAAGATTCTTTCGGCAGACTACTCTCAAATTGAGTTGCGAATAATGGCGCATCTCGCTAATGATGAGGCACTTATCGAGGCATTTAGGGCTGGTGAAGATATTCATACAGCAACGGCAGCAAGGCTCTTCGGCAAGCCGCTAACGGAGGTGACAGCGGAGGAGAGGCGACGTGCAAAGACAGCCAATTTTGGAATTATTTACGGAATATCAGCGTTTGGATTGAGCCAACGTTTGGAGATACAACGCACTGAGGCTAAGGCGATTATCGATGGTTACTTCGCCTCGTATCCAGCCGTCAAAGAGTATATGGATCGAATGGTTGCGGAGGCTCGCCACACGGAGTACGTTGAGACACTCTTTGGTCGCCGAAGATATTTGCGAGATATAAATTCCCGCAACGCTGTGGCTCGTGGAGTGGCGGAGCGCAACGCAATAAATGCACCGATTCAGGGAACGGCAGCCGATATTATGAAGTTGGCGATGGTCGGAATTTGGCGAGCATTTAAGCAGCAAAACATTGAATCTCAGATCATTATGCAGGTTCACGATGAGGTTGTGATCGACCTTGTGGCGAGTGAGGAGCAGACGGTTCGAGAGATCGTGGCAGCGGAGATGGAGACGGCTACAGAGTTAAGCGTGCAACTTTTGGCAGAGTGTGGCGTGGGCGATAGCTGGCTCGCTGCACACTAATTAACAAACTGAAATTCAACGATTTATGAGATCAAAGAAGTTTTTAGCGGTCGCAATCTCGATAGTGACACTCTCGATTGGGTGGCTCGGCATCACGGGTTTGACACTCCTTGTGGCGCTCGTTCCGCTGCTCTGGATCAGCCACAAAACGGAGGATAGCCGTCGTGGTTGGTGGAGTATGTTTGGCTATGCGCTGCTCGCCTTTGTGGGGTGGAATCTGTCGACAATTTGGTGGATCGGCTACGCTACGCCCGTTGGACCTTTTGCCGCAACGTTGGCATCATCGTTCTATTCGATCGTGGCGTTTATGATCTTTCACACGATCTCAAAACGAGCACCTAAAGCGCTGGCTTACACAGCGTTAACATCCATCTGGATCGCCTTTGAGTACAACTACACGGTGAGTGAATTTTCGTGGCCGTGGTTGCTGCTGGGCAATGGATTCTCTAACGACATTTGGGCGATTCAGTGGTACGAATATACAGGAATTTTTGGCGGCTCATTGTGGGTTTTGCTCTCAAATATTCTGCTCTTTGAGGCGGTGATCTCGACAAAAACAGGGGTGAGGAGGTGGCTAAAACCAGCGCTTATGACCTCATTACCGCTCGCTGTTTCGCTGCTTATATATGCAACTTATGAAGTGCCGCAAGGTGCTCGAAGTATGGAGGTTACGGTGATTCAACCCAATGTCGATTGCTACGACAAATTCGCTGGCACGGATCGTTTTCAAGAGGATAACATCATCGAGATGCTCCACCGAGTACCCAAGCGGAGCGAGCTCATCTTGCTGCCCGAAACCTCCGTGCCTCGCTATTATGACATCGAGAGCTATCACGAAGCGCCATTCTTCACGAAGATGGTCAAATTAGTCGAGGCGAGAGCGCCCAAAGCGACACTCATTTGTGGGTCAAATTCGGTGAGACGCTACGCTGATGGGGAGCAGTCTGAGACGGCTAGGGATGGTGGCGAGCGTGGATATTACGACCTCTACAACTCAGCTGTGGCTGTGAGAAACAATATTCGATTGCGGCAATTGAATGTGCAGGTGCGCAATAAAGCGAGACTGGTGATTGGCGTTGAGAACACACCTTCGTGGGTCTTTAAGGTCTTTCGATTCTTCGTGATCGACATCGGTGGCGTGGTTGGACAGATCGGCAAGGGGACGACCGCCGAGCCCTTTATCGTTGGCAAAGCTGGCGTTAACGTTGGTGGAGCGATCTGTTATGAGGGTCTCTACGGCAACTTCATTGGCGAGTTTGTACGTGGCGGAGCAGAGCTGCTGACGATCATCTCGAACGATGGTTGGTGGGGCAACACCCCCGGTCACAAACACCTCTACAGCCTTTCGCAGGTTCGTGCCGTGGAGCATCGCCGTTACATCGCTCGCAGCGCAAACACGGGTGTTTCGGGCTTTATAAACTCACGTGGCGACAACATCGAGAGCCTCGGTTGGCAGGAGCGTGGAGCGTTAACTCAAGAGGTGAAATTGAGCAAGGAGATGACAATTTACACACAATACGGTGACTATATCGCCCGAGTTATGTGTTTCGTTGCGCTGCTTTCGATACTCTATTTTGTCGCCTACAGGGCTCGAAAACGACACTATCTAGTCTCATAAACGCACTGCATAGATTATGAATTACAAGCAGACAACGGAGTATCTATTTACAGCGATGCCCTCGTTTCAGAACGTTGGTGGCGATGCTTACAAGCCTGGGTTGGAGCGCATTAGCTCGTTTTGCCGAGAGCTTGGCGACCCTCATTTGAGCTACCCGACCATCCATATTGCTGGGACGAATGGCAAGGGGTCGACATCAAATATGCTTGCCTCTGTTTTGCGCTCGGCTGGCTATCGTGTGGGTCTGTTTACCTCGCCACATCTGCGTGATTTTCGGGAGCGGATGAGGGTTGATGGGGTGATGATCTCTGAGGCTGAGGTGGTTGACTTCGTGGCGCAACACCGTGAAGCGATGGAGGCGATGGGTCTCTCGTTTTTTGAGATGACTGCAGCAATGGCGCTCGATTTTTTTGCTCGCTCATCGGTCGACATCGCTGTCGTTGAGTGCGGATTGGGCGGTCGACTTGACGCTACTAACATCGTCTCACCGATGCTCTCCATCATCACAAATATTGGGCTCGACCACACGCAATATCTTGGCGACACACTTCAGAAGATTGCCGCTGAAAAGGGTGGAATCATCAAGCAAAATGTAGCGGTTGTAGTGGGCGAACGGGGCGAGGAGAGTGATGATGTTTTTGGAGCAATTGCCGCTGAGAGGGGCTCTTCGATCCACTTTGCGGAGGATCTGTACAGCGCTACAAAAAGGTGCGAACGCAATGATTTCCAAGAGATTACGGCTGTAGACAAGAGCGGCAACGAAGAGCTGTTCACCCTCGACCTCAAAGGCAAGTATCAATGTAAAAACCTCGTGACGCTCCTCACCGCCATCGATCAGATCAATGCAAAGGGCGGTGGCGGCAACGGCAACGGCAACGACAATAAATACAACATCTCGATCCCCGCAATCGCTATAGCTGAGGGGTTGCGGTGTGTGACCAGCTCGATGTCGCTCGAAGGGCGTTGGCAACAGCTATCAGCCGAGCCACGGGTTATCTGCGACACAGGTCATAACCTCCACGGCATCAAGGAGGTAACGACACAACTTCGGGGCGAAAAATATCGAAAACTCTACTGCGTATTGGGTTTTGCACGTGACAAGGATTTGCGAAATATCTTGCCGTTATTCCCCGATGACACACACTTTATATTCACTCGCCCAGCCATTGAGCGAGCCTTCACGATAGCTGAAATCGCCACCGTAGCCGAGGAGCTCACGCTCGATTTTGAGGTTGTCGATGGCGTTCGATCTGCACTCAACAGAGCGATAGAGAGGGCTGCCCCCGAAGATCTAATCTTCATCGGAGGCAGCAACTTTGTCGTTGCAGAGATTCTGTAGTGAAACGAAACCAACCTGTGCAAGTCGTGAGGAGTCGTGCAAACGTGATGGTCGTGAGGAGCCGTGCAAACGTGATGGTCGTGAGGAGTCGTGCAAACGTGATGGTCGTGAGGAGTCGTGCAAACGTGACGGTCGTGAGGAGCCGTGCAAACGTGACGGTCGTGAGGAGCCGTGCAAACGTGACGGTCGTGAGGAGCCGTGCAAACGTGATGTTGAGGCTAATCGACAGTGCAGTAAGTTCTCACATCCTCCTCCTCGATACGGCTCTCCGAGAGCACCACTAAACGCTCCACTACATTGCGCAACTCACGGATGTTTCCGCTCCAACGCATCTTGGTGAGTAGCTCCACCGCTCCAGCCGCAATCTCTTTACACTCAGCGTGATACTCACCACACACCTCGTGCAGAAAGTAATCCACAAGGATCGGAATATCATCGGAGCGATCACGCAACGCCGCCACATTTATGATGATGACACCCAACCGATGAAAGAGATCTTCACGAAAGCGACCCTCGGCAATCTCGACCCTAATATCCTTATTCGTAGCCGCCAAAACTCGAACATCGACATCTATATCCGTATCGCTACCGACACGTGTAATCTTGCGCTCCTGTAGCGCTCTGAGCACCTTAGCCTGTGCGGCGAGCGACATATCGCCAATCTCGTCAAGAAAGAGTGTGCCGCCATTCGCCTGTTCAAATTTACCACGCCGCTGCTTCACTGCCGAGGTGAACGCCCCCTTCTCGTGACCAAAGAGTTCACTCTCGATCAGCTCCGAGGGGATCGCTGCACAGTTGACCTCGACAAACGGAGCATCGCTACGGCGGCTCTTATCGTGAATGCAGCGTGCAACCAGCTCCTTGCCCGTTCCATTCTCGCCCAAAATCAAGACCCGTGCATCGGTTGGGGCGACCTTGTCGATGAGCCCACGCAACTTTGTTATCTCGGGCGAGAGACCAACCATTGGTCGCTCTTCGCTATTGGTTCGAGATTTTGACCGTCTGCGGCGGCGCTCTATTGGTGAATTTGAGGTCGTTGCAGCCTCACTCATTCGCTCTCTATTTACGTCCGAAAAGCCGCCTACACCGCTCCTTGTGCCGCTCCTTGTGCCGCTCCTTGTATCGCTCCTTGTGCCGCTCCTTGTATCGCTCCTTGTGCCGCTCCTTGTGCCGCTCCTTGTATCGCTCGCCTCATCGTCATCAATCAACCTAGCCACCTCCCGCACAGCGCTCAATATTCGGTTCTTGTCGTAGGGTCGACATATATAATCACGAGCCCCAAGGTGGGTCATTCGCACCGCCTCATCGATAGATGGATGGTCGGAAATGGCGATGAAAGGGATGTGATCCAGATCGAGATTTGTGGGTCGGCAGTCGACATTTACAATCAACAGATCGATCGGCAAATGGCGCTCACGTGCAGCATCTATCGCCGCCTCACAGTGGGGCAAATCCTCCGCCAACAGGACATCATAACCATCAACCTCAATTAACTCGCAAATGCTCTTTCGCACACTTTTTGCAGGCTCTACAATTAATACTCTATTCATACTTTTTATTTATAAGAATTTTTATTACTTTTGCACGAAGTTAATCACTTTCTGCGAACTTTATTGTTGACGAGAAGAGAGCGCCACCACCTAAAGTTCCGTGCGACAGAGGTCTAATTTGACCACTCGCAAAGGCTAAGATTGAGGCTCGTGCAGAGCAAAACACCAAATCAATAGCCATCAAACAAGACTCAAAAACAGGATGACAACAAACAATTACACCACAGAGATGGAGAAAAATTACAACTATACTCGCCAAAAACTGCATCTGCCCGAGTATGGTCGACACATTCAAAAGATGGTCGATTCACTACTTACGATCGAGGATAGAACAGAGCGAAATCGACAGGCACACGCCGTGATTGCAGTGATGGGCAACCTCAATCCGCTGCTTCGTGACACTGCCGATTTCACCCACAAACTTTGGGATCACCTCTTCATAATATCTGATTTTCAATTAGATGTGGATTCGCCATATCCACGCCCCACACGTCAGGAGCTCAACATCAAACCCGAGCCACTACCCTACACTCAGCAACGTGTGAGGATGAAACACTACGGCAAATATGTTGCGAAGATGATTGCCCAAATCGATAAGCAGGAGGATGCTGAGTTGCGACAGAACGGTATGAATAATATCGCTCGTTATATGCGAACCAAAAGTTTCGAGTATAATCAGGAGCACCCAAATAATGAGCTCATAATAAAAGATATACGAAATATGGCTCAAAATGATATTATGATAGACGAAGAGTCGATCAATAATATTAAAAGCGAGTACAAAAGCGCCCAATCAGCACACACGCAAAAGGGGGCAAAAAACCAACGCAACGCAAAAAATCAACAGCAGAGAAACAACGGCAAGACAAAAAACAGCCACCAAAATAGAAATTTTCAAAAAAATAATCAGCAGCGGCGCAGCACTAATCGATAAAATGATTATCTTGGCATTATGAAACAGCGCTATATAATTTTATTAATAATTGCTCTGGTTGTGTGCGGTGCAGCTCTGCTCCTCTATAACAGTCTCAACACCTCATCCATCACTATCGAGGGTCGGATTGTCGGGGCACGTAGCAATGTGATTTATCTCGAACGACACAACGGAGTGAAGCAGGATGCAATCGACACGTTGGAGTTGCCGCCACGGGGTGATTTTCGCTTTAAGATCGAGGGTGCAGCGGCTGATCCTACACTCTATGAGCTTCGTTGTGGCGATGAGAAGATACCGCTGCTGGCTCAGGGGGGCGATCGGATCAAGATCAACACGCTGGGTAAGATCGCTCTGAACTACAGGGTGGAGGGGTCGGAGGAGTCGGAGCTGCTCAGGACGTTTTACCAACCCTATCTCGACCAAGCAAACGAGTTGAAGAAGATCGCCTCGGAGTACGCCTCCAAACAGAGACGTGGAGAGAACACCGATGAGCTTGCGCTGAAGTATAGCGCTTTGTATCAAGAGATTAAGCGAGAGCAGCTGAAGTTCATAATATCAAACAAAGCAAATATTGCGGCGATATATGCGCTGATGCAATACCTCCCTGGCGATAGACACTTAATCAACGAAGTGAGCGATCTTATCTATCAACGCACGGTGATGGAGGCTGTCGAGGAGAGCTATCCCCAGTCGGAGTATTTGAAGTTTTTGCGCCACATCGTTGAGTCGCAAGAGGCAATGTATGAGCTGATTAACAACAGTGCAACACGCAGTTATCCCGAGATCGAACTCAATGACCAATATGGAAAGAAGATCGCTCTATCGTCACTCGATGGCGATGTGATACTGCTCGACTTCTGGTCGGCACAGCTCAGCGAGAGCAACCAGAGCAATGCGGAGCTAAAGGAGATCTACAAACGCTATCACGATAGGGGTTTCGAGGTCTATCAAGTCGGCATCGACAACTCCAAGGCGCACTGGGTCGGGGCGATACAGCTGCAGCGGTTGCCGTGGATCTCGGTCAGCGACCTCTTGGGGGGCAACTCACCAACGCTACGCCTCTACAACATCACTACGCTCCCAGCAAATATACTCATATCGAAACGGGGCGAGATCGTGGGGCGAGATATATTTGGCGAGGAGCTGGAGGAGGCGGTTCGCCGTGAAGTTGAAATTGAACCCATCGAACGACTACAATAGTTAGGGGAGCAAGCTACCTTTTAGCTGGCTTGACAATTTAGAGTTAACGATTATGTATTATTTTGTATCAGATATACACCTTGGGTCGGGAACGCCTCAGGAGGCACGAGCTACAGAGCAGCGCTTTGTGAAGTGGTTGCGACGTGTTGGCGAAGATGCTGAGGCGATCTTTTTGTGTGGCGATATTTTCGACTTTTGGTTTGAGTATCAACACGTTGTGCCGAAAGGCTTTGTGCGCACGTTGGCTCAAATCGCCTCGCTCACCGACCGAGGTGTTCGGGTGGTCTTTATGGCGGGCAACCACGATATGTGGCTCGGCAACTACCTCAGTGCGGAGTGCGGTGTAGAGATCTACACACGCCCAAAGATATTCACACTCAGCGGAAAGAGGGTGCACGTGGCGCACGGCGACAACCTCAATGTGCAGCGTGATCTCAAGCTGAAGATTATGAATAATACCTTCCGATCATCGACTGTGCGCAAGCTCTTCTCGACACTCGTTCACCCCGATTTGGCGCTCCGTTTCGGTCTTTGGTGGAGCGACAAATCACGTGAGAAACATATTCGAGGCGAGGGTCACAACACAATCGATGGGTTGTATGTACGTTCACTCGTGGAGTATGCCGAGCAGCAACAACTCAGCGAGCCGTGCGACCTATATATATATGGACACCTTCACCAAACGCTCCGACACAGCTGTGATGGTTTCGAGGTGCTATTCATCAACGATTGGAGCGAAGATCCACACTACATAACGCTCAACGAGGAGGGCGAGGCAAAAATAGAAAAAGCATAAACGATATGAAACAATACCTAGATCTACTTAAGAAGATTAAAGCCGAGGGGGCGACAAAGGGCGACCGCACAGGCACAGGCACAAAGAGCATCTTCGCACACCAAATGAGGTTCGATTTGAGCGAAGGATTTCCGCTGCTCACCACCAAAAAGGTCTTTCTGAAGGGTATCATATATGAGCTGCTGTGGTTCTTGCGTGGCGAGACGAACATCAGCTATCTCGTTAAGAATGGGGTACATATATGGGACAACGATGCTTACAGACACTACTGCGAGCTCTCGGCTAAGCTGGGCGTTGAGACGGTTGCTCGTGATGAGTTTCTCTCTCGTGCGGCTGAGGCTGCTGAGTCGCCAATTGATGGGTATCGTTTTGGAGATTTGGGTCACGTCTACGGCTCGCAATGGAGAAGTTGGGTCGGAGCTGATGGCGCTGTGATTGATCAGATTCAAGATGTCATTAATCTAATTAAAACCTCGCCCAACTCACGCCGAATGATTGTCTCAGCGTGGAATGTAGCGGAGATTGAGGAGATGGCGCTACCGCCGTGTCACGTGCTTTTTCAGTTCTATGTCGCTGATGGACGGCTCTCGTGTCAACTCTATCAACGTAGTGCCGATACGTTTTTGGGCGTGCCGTTCAACATCGCTTCGTATGCACTGCTGGTGATGATAATCGCTCGGGAGTGCGGTCTGGAGGCTGGTGAGTTCATCCACACCTTGGGCGATACACACCTCTATCTCAACCACTTAGAGCAGGTCGATGAGCAACTTTCACGCTCACCACGCCCATTGCCACGGATGAAACTAAGCGACAGAGAGTGCTCAATTTTCGAGCTAGAATACGAAGACTTCACCCTCGAAGGGTACGACCCCCACCCCACCATCTCAGCACCAATGTCGTTCTAAAAAAAGATATAAAACAATGATAAATGTAATTGTAGCCGTAGCGGAGAATGGAGTTATTGGCGGTGATAATCAGCTACTTTGGCACATTTCGGAGGATCTTCGTCACTTCAAGGCGATCACCTCGGGGCATCCTGTTGTGATGGGTCGCAAGACCTTTGAATCGTTGGGTCGACCACTTCCAAATCGTGAGAATATTGTCATCACTCGCTCCGATATTTCGATCGAGGGTTGCCGTGTTGTGCACTCGTTGGAGGAGGCGTTGGGGCTCTTCACACCTGCTGACAAAGTCTTTATAATTGGTGGCGCTCAGATCTATGCTGAGGCGATGCCGCTAGCCGATAGGTTCTACCTAACACGTGTGCACAAAGATTATGAGGGCGACACGAGCTACCCTGAATGGAGTGCGAATGAGTGGCAACTAATTGACAGTGAGCGCTTTGAACGAGGCGAGAAGTTTGAATATCCATACACATTTGAGGAGTACATTCGTGTGCGCAACGCTGAGCGACCATATCAAATCACACAGGTGACACCGATGGAGATTCCGCTGATTAGAGAGTTGGCGCTACCGAGTTTCAAAACGACCTACAGAGATATTGTCTCGAAGGAGCAGAACGACTTTATGATCGACTGGATGTACTCCGAGACGAGCCTCGCTGAGCAGTTCGCTGAGGGGCAGCAGTTCTACATCTTTTACGCTGATGGTGAGGCAGTTGGCTACCTCTCGCTCCACCCCGAACGGGATGATTTGGTGCACCTCGAAAAGCTCTATTTCGACTACAGCGTCCACGGCAAGGGTTTCGGCAGGATCTTGATTGAACACGCAATGCGTGAGGTGAAACGCCTCTGCAAAGGTGCGCCCTGCAGGATGGAACTCAACGTAAACCGTCAAAACAGAGCGGTAGATTTCTACTTCAAGATGGGGCTAAAAGTGGCTCAGCAAGGCGACTACACAATCGAGGGCACAGAGTACATCCGCCCCGATTACATCCTTTATAAAGATCTGTAAACGAGCGGATTATCGTCTCTGTCGATAGAAGTGGTCAACAGGTCCGTGACCGCTGCCGATTTCATACTTTGCACCGCTGAGGATTGCCCCTTCGAGGTACTCTTTGGCGCTGCGCACAGCGTCCCAAAGTGTCATACCGAGCGCCAAGTATGCAGCGATTGTGGATGAGAGGGTGCAGCCCGTGCCGTGCTTGTTTGGGGTCTCGATTCTCACACCTGTAAGTGAGTGAATCTGAGCGGTTTGAGCATCATAAAAGATGTCGGTGAGCAGTTCACCATCGAGGTGACCAGCCTTAAGGAGGACGGAGTAGTCACCCCCTGCAGCGAGCTCACGTGTAGCCGCCTCAAAGTCCGCTTGCCCCGTGATTTTGCGACCTATAAGTATCTCAGCCTCAGGGAGATTTGGCGTTATGATTGTTGAACGGGGGATGAGTTTTTTGCGCAACGCCTCTACAGCCGTCTCCTCGATAAGTCGATGACCCGATGTCGAGACCATCACTGGGTCGAGCACCACGGCACGGGGCTGATACTTGTCGATCATACGGCAGACAAGCTCGACCACCTCAGCGGAGTGGAGCATACCGATCTTCACAGCATCAGCGCCAATATCGGACAACACCGCCTCAATTTGCCCCTCAATAATCTCCAACGGCACAGGGTGCACCGCCTCGACACCAAGCGTATTCTGCACGGTGACGGCTGTGATAGCTGTAGCGGTATACGCTCCACAAGCCGAAATCGCCTTAATATCGGCCTGAACACCAGCGCCACCGCCCGAATCGCTCCCTGCGATTGTCAACACACGACTATACTTCATAACAAAATCCTCCAAAATATATTTGACAAATATAATTACAAAAATTTAAAGTTGTCAATAAATTAATCTAAAATTAATTTGCCTCATCAAGTTTTTATTGTTACCTCTGCAGCAGATTTAGAGCCAAGCGAATATTTCAAAACATTTCGCAATTGGCGTAGGGAATCCAGTGAAATTCTGGAACTATACCTGTAGCTGTAGATCCTCATTTAATTAGGGCAATAATTGTTTTACCCTACTTATAGTTAGTGAGTGCGACAAAACCACTGTTCGTTTTCAGAATGGGAAGGTGCACCCCCTCGGAGGAGAGTCAGAATACCTGCTAAATCGAAATTAAATTAACACCGAGCTTTCAGGAGTAAGAGCTACGTGTGAGCACTGCTCGGCTACCTCTCTGTAGCGGCACGAACGCACTCACGCACTCTCTACAAATGCTCGAAAGAGAAAACAAATGCTCGAAAGAGAAAACAAATGCTCGAAAGAGAAAAAAGAGGAGATAATGCGAAAAAGAGTTACACTAACACTAATCTGTTCAGCCTTAATTTTGACCGCCAACGCAGAAGATATTTTGAAGAGCGACAAAGATGCAGCGATACTTGTCGACGAGATCGTTGTTACGGGCACAGGCACGGAGCACTACCGCAAGGATGCACCTGTCGAGACAGAGGTGATAACTCGCAAAGCGTTAGAGGCTTACCAAGGCAGAGACCTAAGCGAGATACTTGGCGGGCTCAGCACCTCGATCTCATTCACACCATCAGATATGGGCAGCGGACTACAGATGGGCGGTTTGGGCAGCGGCTACATCCTGATACTGCTCGATGGCAAGCGGATGAATAGCGCAGCATCGGGCGAATTTGATCTCGATATGATAAATCCAGCCAACATCGAGCGCATCGAGATCGTGAAGGGTGCAGCCTCGTCACTCTATGGTTCGGACGCAATCGCTGGTGTCATCAACATCATCACACGCAAGAACCTAGATGACCTCTCGCTCACAAACAATAGCCGAGTTGGAGCGCACAAAGATATTCAGCAGAGCGACATTGTCGGGTTCAAATGGGGCAAGCTAAATAGCCAAACGTCAGCAAGTTACAAACACACAGACGGCTGGCAAAACACCGACAAGGAGTACTATCATTATGAGGTACGTGAGGGCTCTGTAACAAAGACCGTCAATGAATCGACCAGCTACACATTTGCTCAGAAGTTAAACTACAAAGTCGATGATCGCCTCACGCTCACGGCCGATGGCTCATACTTCGACAAGAAAAATAGCCGCCCCTATGGTGCATATAAGTACTACGCCTACAGCCAAAGCTACGCTAACTTCTCAACAGGCGTGGGCGGCAGCTACAAACTAAATGACCGTGATGTTGTCTCGCTCGATGCAACATTTGGGCGCAATAATTTCTACTACGACTATCACCATCAGGAGACGACCGACTTCTTCGATGTGCAGACGGGTCTCAGAATCACACGCTACCCAGGCGAGCATATTTTGGAGACCTCTATAGATCAGCTACTCGTGTTGGGCAAGGGGGTCTTCCGCCTCAATGACCACCACACGATGAGTAGCGGTGTGGAGTATAAATATGTGTCGATGCTCTCGCCACGCAGGATCGAGGGTGGCGAGGGGTCGACCTACAGCATCTCGGTTTATGGTCAGGATGAGTGGAGGATCAACGATGGTTTGATAGCGACAATCGGTGCAAATATCGTTGCATCGACCTTCGCCCCAAATCTGTCGCCAAAGATCTCACTAATGAAAAAGCTGGGCGATGTAAACCTAAGGGCAACCTACTCACGAGGCTACAAAGCCCCGACAATCAAGCAGTTATACGATGATTACATAGCCTCGATTGGCGGTGGCGGAATGAAACACTACTACGGTGACGAAGATCTAAAGCCCCAAACATCCAACTACTACTCCACAGGAGCAGAGTATCGCAACGGCCGAGTAAAGATGTCGCTCACAGCACAATACAACCAGATCCGAAATATGATTGCGTTGGTGGAAGTGCCTATGTCTCAGGAGGATATAATGGATGAGTTGGAGGCGAGTATGCAGTATGCGAACCTCTCACGAGCAAACTCGCTATCGATCGATTTCGACCTCTCGTACACGCTACTAAAGTCGCTAAGCGTTGGCGGTGGCTACACCTACACCGATGCCGAGGCGCAATATGTCGATGACCCCGACAGCGAGGATTTTATGAAGTACTACCCAATCAACGGTACCTCCAACCACAAGGCGAAGTGCAGAGTGGCGTGGAGCTACAGCCGAAAGCGCTACAAACTCAACGTAGATCTCTTTGGTGAGTATCAATCCGAGCGCTACTATATGTATGATGGCAACGGAGCGGCGTATCAGCTTTGGAAACTCAACACACGCCACGGAGTAGTGAACAACAAACACTGCACGATGGATCTCAACGTAGGCATTGACAACATCTTCGACTACGTTGATGAGACACCATTCGGATTCCACCGAGGCACAAATTCCCCAGGGCGCACACTCTACGCCTCACTAAATATAAAACTCAAAAAGTAACAAACATAAACTAACAAACACAAAAAATTATGATGAAGATGAGACTACTTGCCTACGTTGCAATGGCGGCAATGGCGCTAAGCGCAGTATCGTGCAACAAGGGCGATGACGACAACACACAGAACCCAGCGGAGATTGAGGTGGCGGCAACAAAGGGTGCATCGGGCAACGATGGGGCGATTCTGCTCTGCTCGTTCGGTTCGACATTTGAGGAGTCGATCAAGACCTATGACGCTACGATTGAGGACTTCAAAGTTGCATTCCCCGACTATGACATCTATATGTCGTTCACCTCACGCACCTGTGTCAATCGTGTGGAGGCATCACTCGGCACAGCACGCTATCAGCCCGATTTGTGGTTGAACGCCATTGGTGATGCAGGCTACAAAAAGGTGATTGTTCAGTCGCTCCACGTGATCCCTGGCGAGGAGTATTTGAGCTTGATGAATACCGATGTGAAGAAGAATTTTATGATCGCCAACTACCCCGAGATCGATGTAATCAAGGGCGACTGCTTGTTGGAGGCGATCGGTGAGGATAGCAGCACCGAGGCTGTAGCGGAGATCTTGAAGGCGGCGTATAAAGATGTATTTGCAGAGAAAGACCAATTGGTGCTCTTTATGGGACACGGCAACCCCGACACGAACTATGCAGCGAACAATAAGTACCTAGAGATGGAGGATGCGTTGAAAGCGATTCTCGATAACGACAATGTGATTGTTGGAACTGTCGACTATGGTCCAACGGTATTTTGGCCTTGGGTCGATGGGTTTAAGTACTCAGACACAACGAAAGAGGCTACAGAGTTTAAATTAGATGGCGCTAGTCCAAAGTCGACAGATGAGATCACAGACTACAACAACTGCGTATATGCTGAGGTTTTGAGATACTGCAAGGCGAATAGCATCAGCGACTACTCAAAGCTAAAGATCACGCTAGTGCCCTTTATGACGGTAGCTGGAGACCACGCACACAACGACCTATGGGGCGTAGGCGAGGTTGAGGCGGAGGTTACGACCACACCCGATGGCGATGCAAGCTGGTGCTTGATGCTCAAGAAGTTAGGCTTCACGATCAACGACCTAGAGACACACGGCACATCGACAGACACGTGCGAGATCAAGGGACTATGTGACTACGAGGAGATCCGCAAGATATGGATCGATCGCCTCACCGACCTAGTCGATGCCGACGAGTGGGAGAATGGCTCAGGCTATCAGCTAGAGGAGGAGTAATCGAGCCCCACCCCACCACCCCACCACCCCACCACCCCACCACCACCCCACC
>JBCQUE010000062.1:0-11195 GCA_047174325.1 Rikenellaceae bacterium
GTGAATCACAAACCAAAGAGTGCGGAGAGTGTGGGTCACAAACCGAAGAGTGCGGAGAGTGTGGGTCACAAACTGAAGAGTGCGAAGAGCGTGAATCACAAACCAAAGAGCGTGGATCACTAACAAAGTGTGGCGAGGGTGGCTTTATATCGAAGAGCTTTAGATATGCAGGGGCTGTAAAACGGGAGCGGCTAGATGAGTTTCTCGCTACATTGACTGATGAGACGTTGCGACTGAAGGGTTATGTAACGACCACTGATGGCGAGCGTTTGATGGTGCAGTATGTGCCGAATCAGATTATCATCACGCCCTGCGAGAGGGAGCTAATGGGGCATTGCGAATTGATCTCGATTGGCTACACAACACCGAAATTCGGAATACTTAAAACAAAATAAACAACAAAATTATGACAAAGAGAGAGGTAATTAAATTGGTGCTTGATGGCGGAAAGCCACCCTACGTGCCGTGGTCGTACAAATTTACGAAAGAGCCTAAGGAGATGCTGCAAGAGCACTACGGCGTAGAGGATCTCGACCCTATTTTGGGCAACCACATTCTACAGTTGGGTAGCGATATTGGCTTCTTCGACAAGGTTGGAGAGGATCTGTATCAAGATGTATTCAAGGTTGTGTGGGACAGAAGTATCGACAAGGATATTGGCGATGTTCGCACCGTAACAATCACTGAACCAACACTTGAGGGTTACACCTTCCCCGATCCACTTGACCCACGATTCTTCGCCAACATCGAGCCTGAGATCGCTGCTAAGCCCGATATGTTTAGGGTGTTCCAGATTGGGTTCTCACTCTATGAGCGAGCTTGGTCACTGCGTGGTATCGAGAATTTGTTGATGGATTTCTACCTCTATCCCGACTTCGTTCACGAGTTGTTGGATAAGATCTGTGATTACAACATTGCTCAGATCAACGAGGCTGTGAAGTATGACATCGATGCAATCTACTTCGGTGATGATTGGGGTCAGCAGTCGGGTTTGATTATGGGTTACGACATCTGGAAGGAGTTCCTATACCCACGTATTCAGAGGATGTATGGCGCTGCACACGCTGCTGGAAAGTATGTTATGATACATAGCTGTGGCGATGTAGATGAGCTCTTCCCCGACCTTATCGCTGCTGGACTGAACTGTTTCAACCCATTCCAGCCCGAGGTTATGGATGTTGAGCAGATCCACTCAGACTACCTCGGTAAGTTGGCGTTCCACGGTGGACTATCGATGCAAAAGACACTCCCATTCGGCACAGTCGAGGAGGTGATCGAGGAGTCGAAGAAGCTCATTGAGATGGGTCGCAAGGGTGGTTATATCTTCTCACCATCACACTCAGTAGAGAGCGACACCACAAAGGAGAATATTCTAGCCTTTATAGAGGTTGCCAAGAGCCAACTAGAGTAAAGAGAGCGCTGATAGGCGGCGAAATTTCAAAACAAAAAAATGGTGAATTGCCTTCGGATAAGTCCGTTGGCAATTCACCATTTATAACTCACAACTCACAACTCACAACTCTTTTACTTCCAGATTTTGTAACCCACGTTGATTGCCGCCTTAAATAGCGACCACTCGGCTGTTGTGTTAAATTCATAATCCCTTACGCCATCGGGCGTATAGAGCTCGTGACGTGAGTTTTGATAACCGCCCGAGATACTCGCCTCAGCAGAGAATCTCTTCGAGATGTTGTACTTATAACCGAGCGTACAACCCAAAAGATAGCCGTAACCTACATCATACACACCATCGCCGTGATCTTGATGAATCAATGGAATCGCATCCTTACTCATTCTGTAGAACATCAGACCCGCATCTGCGCTACCGAAGAATCCGCTGCTTGCCCCCTCCTTGAAGTAGTAACGATAGCCACCCATAAAGATAGATGTGAGAAATGGAGCACCCGAGTTCAAGAAATTCGCCTCAGCAAACGATGCAACGTAGTCCGCTGTGACAGCCTGCTGCTTACCCACACCAAGCTCCAACGATGGGTTGAACACCGTCGCTGCAGCGCCAAAAACGTTGAGTTTAACCTCAGCCATTCTCTCCTCAGCAAAGGATGAAAACGTCGCTAATGCAATCAGCACAAGTGACAAAAATAGAGATTTTTGTTTCATTTTATATTTTAAATTAAAAGAACTCCTAACTGTCAAGCCAAAGCTAAAAGGGAGCTAGCTCCCACTCATAACTCCATTACGTCCAGCTCTCTAGTCGCTTGATTTCCAGCCCATCGATACTCTTAAGGTAGTCAAAGAGCAGCACTAGGCCGCACCCTACAACACCACCCAAGAACCCAAAGACAACCAGTATCAATGTTCTCTTTGGCGCACTACGCCTATTGGGCACCTTCGAGGGCTCTATGATCGTGAATGTCGGTGTATCCTCCTTAACACTCAACTCCGCCTTAACGAGCTGTGTCGCCAACTCCTCATAAGTCGAGCACGCTATTCCATACTCCGAGTAGAGCAACGACTCCGTGATCTGAGCCCGTGCGCTAGAGAGGAGTTTATTCTGATCCTTAAACGCTGCATAGGCTCTCTGTTTTGCATCAAACTCCACCTTTGCCTCTTCATATCGCTCCTTGATATAGTCGTAACTAGAGGTCGCCTTCTCCACCTTAAAATCAGTTATATACCTCTGCAAAAGCGACTGAACACGATTGACAACTTGAGTTGAGAGTATCGCCTCAGGCATCGTTGCTGAGAGTGTCACATAACCATCCGTGGTCTCCACCTCCAACGTGATTAGATCCTCCAACTTCTCGACACACTTCATCTCATCCTCAGTATAAAATTGGAGTGTATTACCCACAACAGCAGGCATCTCTCGGTCGGGCTGCTCTCCCTTGATCGCCTTCATAATCAACCCTGGTAGACCAATAGTGTACTTCTTCAACGAGAACTTCTCGTACTCATCCGAAGTGTAGTAATCCAGCAGCGTGATCTCTCGATCATACTCCTCGAAATAAAACGGTGTATAGATCAACTCCTTTTGGAAATTGATGTTGCGCAGTACATTATTATAGACCGTAGGCGAGATGGTCTCCTCGCTACTCATACCGCCCAACGACACCCCAGCAAGCTGAGCCAATGCACCCATATTCGATGACGAAAATGATACGCCCGATGTCTGTGGCACTATCACAACCTCAGAGGTGTACTCCTCAGCCGAAAAGATACCCACCAAGAGACCCAACACCGCAAATACACCCGTAACCTTAACGATGAAGATGCGTTTGCTCCACAATCGAACGACAACCTCGACTAGATCAATCTCCTCGAAATCACTATTTGTCTGACTATTTTCGCTGATATTATTATTCATAGTTTCCTCTTCTCTATCGTTTGTTAAAGTAATATTCCCAACATTGCAATCAAGATCGTTGAGAACGAAGTAATGAATGTTGTTGTCTGTGAAAGGCTTCTCTTCTCAGGTTTCTCAGGCACTACGATCGTTGAACCGGGTTTGATCTCAAACTCTTTGTTACCACGCTTAGCCATCATTCCATTCATCTGCACCACATATATACGGCTCTTCTTTGCACGAACCTTATAACCACCAGCTGCCGAGATGTAATCCTTCAACGAGGTCTTATCTCTAAAGACGATGCTATTGGGGTTCATCACGTGACCAGTGATACTCACCGTGTTATCGAACTGAGGAATTGTCAACACATCGCCCTCCTTCAAGACAAGATCCGAGACCGAACCGGGGTTCTCCATCGCAGCAGCCAAATCGATCGCAACACGACCCATTTTACCCGCCTCAGCAATTGGGTTTCCATTAGCGTCAACCAAACCATCCGATGCCTCGATAGCCAATAGATCCTCCGCTGTCAAGACCCTCTTGAGTGATGCTCCATAGATATAAGCATCACGGCTCAAACCGCCTGAGTTAGCAACCAAGTCACTCAATCTAACTGTATTATTCTCAATCACATACGTACCGGGGTACTTCACCTCGCCACTAACCGTAACCGACATCTGATCGTGATAGTTAATCGACTTGCGAACGAAAACCATATCGTAAGGCATCAAGACCATCTCCGCCTCCTTTGGATTGGACAACAAGTTGACATTCAACACCGTAGCCACCGTATCAGACTCAACTTGATTGTCGACATCCAACTTACGGCGAGCGATCTCCACATTGGTTATCGTTGCGCCATTCGTCACACCGCCAGCCATTATAATAAGGTCACCGAGTGTCATATTTTTTCTATAATCATATTGGTCGGGGTTATTCACCTCGCCAGCGATATTGACCGTTGGTTGTGTCGTCACCTCATCCAAAGTGAGGATCACCACCCTATCATCGGGTTTTAGCTCCACATTCACACTCTTCAAGATCACCTCCATAGGTGAGAATGTAACCTGCTCACGTTGACGATTCTCGCCATATCTCTCGATGTATGCTCTCTTCAAAAAGGCATCATCACGAAGTCCGCCAGCCAACTCGATCAACTCATAGAGGTCTGAGGCCTGATTCTCCTGCTCACCAATTGCATAGCTACCCTCACGCCACACAGCGCCCGCAATTTCTGCACGATTTGCAAAGCGGTCAAGGTTCTCACTAACAATAACCCTATCGCCACTCTTCAGCTCAAACTTATCAAATTCGTCACTCTTCACAACAAAGCTCTGAGCCACAGCGCCCACAACATCATCCATCGCACTAATTCGCTCCACAACGATTGAGCCACCAAAGGCGCTATGAGTCAATCCTCCTGCATACTTCAACAGTGCGCTCAACTTCTCACCGTCTGTAATCTCATACCTCATAGCTCGCTTCACACCGCCCTCAATAGCGACAATTCCATCATAAGGTGCGACAGAGATAATATCGTTATCCTCCAAACGAACATTCTTATCATAGACACCATTCATCAGAAAGTCGTAAACATCCAACGTGCTAAGCAGCTTACCACCACGATAGAGGTTGATATTTCTAACCGATCCGATTCCATCAGGACCACCACTCATATACATCACCATAGCCAAAGTCGATAGGCTCGGTACTGTATAAGAGCCTGGGTTTACTACATCGCCCACAACATTTACCGTCACGCTACGGGTCTTACCCAACGAGAGTTTCACGTGGTTCTCACCCTCCTCCTTATTCAATCGAGAGTAGATCTTACTCAACCCCTGACGAATGTTATCCTCAGCCTTCTCGACACTCATCCCAGCGATATACATCAAGCCCATATTTGGCACTGAGATATACCCCTCGGCCGTGATCGTAGCTGTAATATTCGTCATCACATCACCCCACACATCGATTATCACCTCGTCACCAGCCGCCAATTTATAGTCCGCTGGGGTCGGGATATTATAGTTTGGCACAAAATCGAGGTTGCCCTTACGGAAAATGTTTCGTCCAAAAATCTCTATCGCCTCATCATCTGCAGCAAGTACATTTATCTTATTGCTTGCCAAACTATCTCTTCTACCCTTATTGAGCGCAACACTATCCGCCTTTGCTATCTCCACACCCACATTCCTATCAACCGCATCTGTGACTGCAAAAGCATCGTTCTGTAACGAGCTTCCGGGTTGCAATGCAGCTGAGCCACCTGACGAGAAGCTAGCTATCGCATTATTAATGTCTGCATCGCTGTACCCCATACTCTTTGCGTACTCCTTCGCCATCTCTATATCTGACGACGACTGTCCGTGCGACACAAACGCCAACTGCAGCAAAACCGCTACACTAAGCAAAAATTTCACCAATGTGACTCTCTTCATTACCTACTATAAATTAATAAAACTTCTAAACTTTAAATTACCCTACTCTTTACTTTAAATTACCCTGCTCTTTTTAACCACCTCTATTCTTTGGGTGATAATCTTGTGCATCAGCGACCAAACGACAACGTCAATCACAAATATATACGTTACATTAACGACATAAGACAACCCAATATTGAGTGCCACGAAGGCAATATTTATCATTATGATAGTGCTCAGCGCCCTGCGAGGCGACATACCCAACGCCATTAGCTTATGGTGGAAATGGTTTTTATCGGGTTTAAAGAGCGGTTTTTTAACTCTGTATCGATGCAGCACGATTCTAAGCACATCCAAGCAGGGGACTAACAACATCGTGAACGCCAATATGTAGTAACGATGGTCGATCGGCTCACCCGAATCAACATCAAGATTTACATTCCAAATCGAGAGTGCCGTAAAACCCAACACAGCGCCAATCACAAGCGCACCAGCATCACCCATAAATATTTTACTCCGAGCCCCACGCTTAATTCCAAATACATTTGAATAGAAGAATGGAACGAGCGCACCCAACGTAGCCACAGCGATAAGTGCATCGCTCATCATATCGCAACTATAGAGCAGCACACCGTAGACAAAGAGCGCCATAATCGAGAGCATCGATGCCAACCCATCAATTCCATCGATAAGGTTGAGCGCATTAGTCACAAAGACCAAGAATAGAATCGAGAGCGGCACACCCACAGCAGGCGCAATTTCATAGATACCGAACAATCCGTGTAGCGTTGTGAAGTATGTACCCGAGGCTGTGATAAGCATTCCTGCCAAGATCTGCACCACGAACTTCTTTTTGTATGACACCCCGATAACATCATCATAAACGCCCGTCATAAAGAGCAGCAGCAGCGAGAGTGTTTCGAGCACCATCTCGACATTGATATTGACCTTATAGTCAACAAACCCAGCCATAATTGTCGCTGCAGCGATACAGAACCACGATGAAAAGAGCAGCGATGGGAAGAGTGTAACGCCACCCAAACGAGATGCAGGAACACTATGCACCTTTCGAGAATCTATCGGATCGACAAGACGTTTCCTGAGTGACAATATCAAGATGTGAGGCAGCATAAACGCCACCATCATCGAACTTATCACGTATGACAGAATCAACAACACCATAATATCGGGTTCTCTTATTTTTTAAGTTTCGCCTAGTTTCGCAACAATTTTGCAAGTTTCGCCAACAATTTTGCAAGTTTCGCAACAATTTTGCAAGTTTCGCCAACAATTTTGCAAGTTTCGCCAACAATTTTGCAAGTTTTGCCGTCAACCTCAATTCGCAATCCTGATTCGAGATTTTTAGACACGCACAAAGGTACTCTCTTTTTATATCATTACCAAAAATAATCTTAACTAAAATTTAACACTTTTGGTGAAAATCATAAAATAAATTGCGGTAAAAGTTAGGTATCTTAAAAAAATGGTGTATATTTACAAAAAATTACCAAAACCTAAAATTCATAAAAGGACAAACTACACCTCTATGAAAAGAGTATTACTACAGACTATTACGCTATTACTACCGATTATTGCCCTCATAATGCTCGTCTCATCGTGCAGCAAGAGCGACTCAGATGGCAATCTACCTAGCCCAAATATCCTACTCCTAAGGGATGGATTTGTCCCCGATGGTTACCTTTGGCACTTCAGCGATAAATGGATTTCAGATGATGATTTCGATCTTCTTGTTGCGGCGCTCGACACACGAGCCTCTAGCGAGAGTGAGGTTGTGTACCTTGAGATGACCAACATAACTGAGATCCCAGCTGCTGCATTTGAGGGCGCAAAGAGCTACTTCATACTCGAAGCTCCTGTGGCAACCGCTGTTGGTGATTCGGCATTTAAGGGGACGAGGATCTACGCACTACTCTCGATGGATGATATGAGCGACACCGCCTACAACTTCACGGTCGAGAGCACCAAATCGACTAGCGATATTTCGCTGCCCGTTGTCAATATGCTCTCACTCACCACTATCGGCAATAGCGCCTTTAGCGAGTGTGACAATCTTGTTACGTTATCGACACTAGCCACCGAAATTGGAGAGCGTTCGTTTGCTGATAACCGATGGCTTAAGTACCTAGAGATGACCAAAGTAGAGAGCATTGGCGATGGAGCATTTGCCGACTGCCCAACACTCGGAACAGAGAGCGAAATCGAGACTGAGAACCTCACGAGCAACTGCATAAGCCTGCTTACGGCAAAAAATATCGGCTCACAAATCTTTGAAGATACACCGATCGATTCAGTGATAATTGGCTCGCTTGACGACATCACGGGCGACTCGTTCGCAAACAGCGACATTACATCTATATATCTATCTTCCCTCACCGCAACCAATAAACTGAACAGTGACGAGGGTGTAGTCTATGACGGCAAGGGGCTCAAAACGATACTCGACACGCTCATCCCGACAGGAGGAGAGATCACACTCGACAGCGACACTAACGCAATCTTGGAGCGAGCCTGCTCACACAACACCAAACTAACTCATCTAACCGCTGCTGGTGTCACAACAATCGGGGCAAACGCCTTTGCTTCTTGCAATCTTGAACAGCTAACTTTAGCGACAAATAGCGGCTGTAAACTCACATCGATCGACGAGACAGCCTTCACCGATACGGAGACTAAAGATATTGAACTCTTCATAGGTTCAGAGAACAGCTCGCTCAAGAGTGGCGACATTCTGAAAGTCGGCAGCGTAGAGTTCATATTCAAATCGATAACAATTCAATAAACCAAATATAATAAAACCTAAATTCATACGTATGAACAAAACAACAATCACAGCGTTACTCCTAACGCTTGCAACATCAGCGACACCGCTGAGTGCCAAGGTGATAAGTCACGATAACCCAAACACGCCACGTGATTTGGGGCTCACAACACAGCGCAATGAGGGAATCGAAAAGCAGGTCGAGAAGATCTTCAACTCACTCACACTAGATGAGAAGATCGGACAGCTAATGGGCACTGCAGGTCGCTACAAATTGCTCCGTGGCGAGGCGATCACGGGGCTAAACACCAAGGGGGCGACTACCCTACCGCAACAGATCGGTATCTCCTGCTCGTGGAATCCCGAGCTTGTGAAACGCAACACAGCAGGGACTTCAGCATTGATGCGTTCACGCAATATTACACTAGCGCTCTCGCCTATGTTGGATGTGACACGCAACGCTGTGTGGGGTCGCACCGAGGAGGGCTTTGGCGAAGATGCCTACCTCACGAGCCGTATGGGTCTCGCCTTTGTGGATGGAATGCAGAGCGAAGATATATCTAAGGGTGTAGCGGCAACGGTTAAACACTTCGCTGGTTATGGAATGAGCGAGGCTAACGACAAGATGTTTATTGAGCAAATTTTGATGCCGCACGAGGTTGCAATCAAGATCGGAGGGGCACAAAGTATAATGCCGGGCTACCACAAATATAAGGATATTCCAGCCTCTGCATCGAGCTATTTGCTGAACGATGTAGCACGTGGTGATTGGGAGTTTGACGGCGTTGTGGTGTCGGACTATGGCGCTGTTAAACAGGTCTTTAGCGCATACAAATACGCACCATCGCTGATGGATGCAGGTGTTATGACACTTCTAAATGGAGTTGACCTAGAGCTCCCGGGGGGCAACGCCTACAAGCTATTGAAGGATGCCATCGCCCAGGGCAAAATCACCGAGGAGCAGATCAACGTTAGCGTCAAGCGGATGTTGCGACTTAAGGCGAGATTGGGGCTGCTTGATGTTGAGAATATCGAGATTAAATCGCTGCCGCTCGACCCTGCCGATCGCCGTCAAGATGCCTATCAATCGGCTTGTCAATCGGTTGTTTTGCTGAAGAACGAGGGCGAGGTTTTGCCTATCACCAAGAGTGTGAAAAAGGTTGCTCTCGTTGGTCCAAATGCCGATGCTTTCGAGTCGCTATTGGGCGATTACACTAGCCAATCGCTCGGCCTATATTGGGGAAAGAAACCAATCCAAGGCGATGATCCTAAGCTGGTTACACTCTACGAGGCGCTGCAAAATAAGCTTAAAACAGCCAAGATCCTCTACGAGCGAGGTTGCGAATGGAAAGAGCCAGCAGCCCCCAAGAAGAGCGCTGATGGTAAACCATTCGTAGGTGACGAGCGTGAGAAAAAAGTTGTCGAGATCTCATCAAAAGATTTCGGCACACCCAACCCCGAGCTGGCGATCAAAAAGGCGGCCGAGAGCGATATAATCATAGCCGCAATGGGTGAGAATCGCTACCTCTGTGGCGAGGGCCGCAACCGCCCCAATTTCCGTTTGGCAGGCAAGCAGGAGGAGTTTGTGAAGAGCCTTATCGCTACGGGTAAACCTGTTGTGTTGATCATCTTTGGAGGTCGCCAACACGCACTCGGTGAGGTTGAAAAGGGGTGCAAAGCGATCCTACAGGCGTGGTACCCTGGTGAGGAGGGCGGTAACGCTGTAGCGGATATTTTGTTGGGTAATGTCAACCCATCGGCAAAGATGAGCGTAACTTCACCACGCACCACAAAGCAGGCGAAAGTTTGGTACGGAGATGGTTACAGCGAGGATAATATGCCGCTCTTCCCCTTTGGTCACGGATTGTCGTACACCACATTTGAGTATAGTTCGCTCAGGACAAAGAGCTCATTCAAATGCAGCGATAAGGGTATCGATGTTGAGTTCACAATCAAAAACAGCGGCAAGCGAGATGGTTGTGAGATCGTGCAGCTCTACGTAGCGCCCAAAGAGCCGATCAACGGTATCAAGCAGTCGCTACAGGGCTTTGCACGTGTTGATCTAAAGGCTGGTGAGAGCCGTCGAGTTAAGTTCACACTTTCGCCTGAGCAGTTCGCCCACCTCAACGACAAGATGAAGTGGTCGATCGACCCTGCTGAGTATGAGTTCCAAGTGGCTGCATCGGCAACAGATATTCGCCTTAAGGAGAGTGTCAAGCTTGTGGGCGAGAGTGTTGCGCTGCCCAAGGGTCGAAAGATCTTCTTCTCTGAGGTTACTATCTCTGATAAGTAACGGTGAGGAGCTGAGTAGTACTGAGTAGTACCGAGTAAGGCTGAGTAGGGCTGGGTGTCTGAGTTTTACTCAGTCTTACCCAGCCCTACTCAGCCCTACTCAGCCCTACTCAGTCTTACCCAGCCCTACTCAGCTTTACCCAGCCCTACTCAGCTTTACCCAGCCCTACTCAGCTTTACTCAGTCTTACCCAGCCCTACTCAGCCTTACTCAGCCCTACTCAGCTTTACTCAGCCCTACTCAGCTTTACTCAGCCCTACTCAGCTTTACTCAGTCTTACTCAGCCCTACTCAGCTTTACCCAGCCCTACTCAGCTTTAATCAGTCTTACCCAGCCCTACTCAGCCTTACTCAGCCCTACTCAGCTTTACTCAGCCCTACTCAGCTTTACTCAG
>JBCQUE010000063.1:0-10908 GCA_047174325.1 Rikenellaceae bacterium
GAGGTGGCTGAGCAGTGAAGAGGTGGCTGAGTAGTGAAGAGGTGGCTGAGCAGTGAAGAGGTGGCTGAGTAGTGAAGAGGTGGCTGAGAGGGTGCGAAAGAGCGAACAGTGAAATTACGCTAAGTAGAGGGACGATTTATTTATAACTATATAACAATTTTATTATGTTTAATATCAACGAGTATTTTGACGGAAAGGTTGCATCATTGGCGTTTAACGGTGATGAGGGGCGAGCAACGTGTGGTGTGATGGCTGCTGGAGAGTATGAATTTGGAACATCTACAATCGAGATTATGACGGTGATTTCGGGCGAGATGGATGTGAAGTTACCGGGTGAGACCGAGTACAAAACGTACAAGAAGTTCGAGAGTTTCGAGGTGGCGAAGGATGTAAAGTTCGGAGTGCGTATGAGTGCCGATACAGCGTACCTTTGTCTATACAAGTAAACCACCCTTGCAAAAATAGAGGCTGCCCAGAGTCGTTTAAAATCGATCTCGGGCAGCCTCTGTGTTTGTGCAGTGTTTCTGAGTTTGAGAGTAAGGCTGAGTAAGACTGAGTAGGGCTGAGTAGGGCTGAGTAGGGCTGAGTAGGGCTGAGTAAGACTCAGTCTTACCTAGCAAACCAAAGCTAAAAGGGAGCTAGCTCCCCTCTTAACTCCTAACTATTTCATCAGGTCAATCACTTCGTAGAACTCCTCTTTGTCGGTTTCGGAGAGTTCGCCCTTTTTGATAAAGACGATTTCGCCTGCACGGTTTATCATAAGCACTACGAACATATTGTTGCAGTTGCCCAATTTCCACTCATTTGAGAGGATGTTACCCTCGTCAGACAGCACTGTTGCGCCATTCTTTTCGGTGCGTTTTAGCGCCATTCTTCGGGCTAAGCCGTTGGGTATAAAGGGGGCATCTTTAAGATTCATAATTCCCATACCGACAAGGTTTTCGCCCTCGGCACGTTTTGACCTCTCTAGTTCGTAGGTGAACTCTTGGTTTTGCCCTGCACGATCGGGGTCGATGTAGAAAATCATCAGATTCTTCTCGCCCCAATGAGGGATCTTTGCGGCGTTGCCTTCGAGGTTCTTCACCACGACATTTTCAACCTTGCGGATCACCTCCTGAGCAGATAGTTGCGTGGTGGTGAGCAGCGTGAAGCTGAGGGCTAATATGGATGTTGTTAATCGTCTCATCTAATAAATGTTTGATACTTCGCAAATATAACAAAACTTTGTTTAATTGCTCTTTTTGTCGACATATTTTTTGGTGCGGAATCTATCAAAAGAGTAGAGACCGCCACCAGCGATGAAGATATAGATGTAGATAAAGGTGTAGAGTGAGTGCAGTTCCAGCTCCGAAGTGGAGGGTAAGGGGTGGTAAATAAGCATTGAGAAGATACTCTGAGCCGTGAGTATAACCGCTGCAAGTCGCACCCTCCAACCCGTGATGAGCATCACAGCAGAGAGGCTCTCGGCGAGCATAATCAGCACAAAAATTGCGCTGCCAGCGACACCTCGCCAAGTGGGGTAATCGCCAACTAAAACGTTGTAACGCTGTAGGTTACCGATGTTGTGCAGCAGCAACATTCCGCCCACGGCAATGCGTAGGTAGAGGATCGCTAGGTCTAATCTCTTTGACATAATTTCTGTTTAAAGATGACACCCAGCAAATATCGTTCCACAAAAAAAGAGGTTGATCTGCTCATTGTGCAAATCAACCTTGATGTAATAATTGTTTTGTTAGAGCTGAGTTACTCTGTTTGAATTTAGCTCTCTTTAGAGTTACTCCTTTTAGAGCTGCTTGATGAGCGAGTCCATTTCGCCCTTGATCTTCTTGGCTAGTTGCTCCGCCTCCGCCTCGCTCTTTGCCTCGGTGTAGATCCTCACGATCGGCTCGGTGTTCGATTTGCGGAGGTGAATCCAGCTCTCCGCTAGGTCTATCTTCACGCCATCGATGTCGTTGATCTGAGCCTCTTTGTATAGCTCTTTTACAGCCAAAAGCATTGCGTCAATATTTGCGTTTGGATCAGTTAGCTCCAACTTATTCTTCGACATATAATACTCTGGATAGGTCGCACGAAGAGCCCCCAATGTGCCGCCACGCTGCGAAAGGTGAGTGAGTAAAAGCGCCACACCAACCAACGCATCACGACCGTAGTGAAGCTCAGGATAGATCACTCCTCCATTGCCCTCGCCACCGATAACTGCACCCTGTGCTTTCATCTGTGCAACCACATTAACCTCGCCAACGGCAGCAGCGTAATAGTCACAACCATAGCTGTTTGTGAGGTCTCGCAGGGCACGTGATGAGCTGAGGTTCGAGACAGTTGAGCCCTTTTTATGAGAGAGAATATAATCCGCCACAGCCACCAAAGTGTACTCCTCGCCAAACATCGATCCATCCTCGCAAATCAACGCCAAACGATCAACATCAGGGTCGACAACAACACCAAAATCTGCACCATTTGCAGGCACGGCAGCAGCGATCTCAGTCAAGTTCTCCTTGAGCGGCTCGGGGCTGTGTGCGAAGTTACCCGTAGGCTCGCAATTGAGTTCGATAACATCACAACCAAGGCGGCGAAGTAGCTCGGGTATCACCACGCCACCAATCGAATTTACAGCATCTACAACAACACGGAAACGGCGCTGCTTGATAGCATCTGTGTCGACAAGCGGTAGCGCCAAAACCTTATCTATATGTGTTGAGTTGAAGTCGGTCGAGAATTTAAGTCTGCCTATCTTTTCGATTGTTGGGAACTCAAACGTCTCATCCTCAGTGAGATCCAAGAGCTCCTTACCCTCCGCTGCATTGAGAAACTCACCATCAGCATTGAGTAGTTTAAGGGCGTTCCACTGAGCAGGGTTGTGTGATGCTGTGATGATGATTCCGCCATCCGCCTCGTAGTGAGTGACAGCCATCTCGACACCTGGTGTGGTGCACATTCCCACACTAATCACATCAACACCGCAACCGATGAGTGTACCCTCGACAATGCTCTGAACCATCGTTCCCGAGAGGCGAGCATCACGTCCAACAACGATGGTGAGTGGAGCGGCACCCTCCGTGCGTCTCTCGCCAATCAGACGAGCATAAGCAGTGGTGAATTTAACTATGTCGATTGGAGTGAGGTTCTCCTTGGGAGCGCCGCCAATTGTGCCACGTATTCCCGAGATTGATTTAATTAGAGCCATTTTGTTTTGTAATATTTAAAAATTAACTACGTTTTAATTTTGAAAATCGCTGTAAATATATTACTTTTATCCCAATAAACGTAGAAATTAACGAAATTTATGAGAAGAATAACCTCATCGGAGTTGATAATCAATGGGGATGGCACAATTTTCCACCTCCATTTGCGACCTGAGCAGATCGCTGATATTGTCATTTTAGTTGGCGATAGAGGTCGTGTCGGGATGGTTGCAGCGCACTTTGACGAGGTTGAGTGTGATGTTGAGAATCGTGAGTTTCACACCGTGACGGGGCGTTACAAGGGGCGACGAATGAGTGTCCTCTCGACAGGTATCGGTATCGGTAATATCGATATTTGTGTCACGGAGCTCGATGCGCTTGTCAATATCGACTTCGAGAGTAGGACGGTGAAGAGCGAATTTAAGCAGTTGACACTTCTTAGGCTCGGTACTTCGGGCGGCTTGCAGGGCGATATTTTGGTTGGCGATCAGATCTTTGCTCGTACATCGTTGGGCTTTGATGGTCTGCTGAATTACTACGCTGGGGCTGAGGCGGTTTGCGATGGTGAGCTGGAGAGTGCTTTTATGAGCGCTGTTGGGTGGAGCGAACGTCTCCCGAGGGTCTATGCAGTCGACTCGTCAGCGGAGCTTTGGGAGCTATTCAAAGGCTCGGTTCGGGAGGGTATCACTATCGCCTCACCAGGGTTTTATGCTCCACAGGGGCGCTGCGTGAGGCTCAAGCCCGAAATCGTGGAGCTCAATGAGCGGATCGAGAGGTTTGATTTTGGCGGTCGCAAGGTGACAAATTATGAGATGGAGAGCTCGGCACTCGCTGGAATGGCGGCATTGATGGGGCACAGAGCAGCGACTATCTGTACGATAATTGCACAGCGTGTGACACAGAACGCCTGCACCGATTATAAACCCTTTGTCGAGCAGATGGTCAAAACAGCGTTGGATCGGTTGGCAACTCTTCGAGTTATGAATGGGGGCTAACTCCCTTTTAGCTTTGGCTAGCCTGTATGAGTGGGGGAGCATAAAACATTATTAGGAACATAGAAACAGAAACAGAAATAAAAAATATAAAATAAATATAATAAGAAGATGAAATTTACAGTATCAAGTCAAGCGTTACTACATTTGCTATCGACCGCTAGTAGAGTTGTTAGCACAAAGAATACATATCCAATTCTCGACTACTTCCATCTGGAGCTGAAGGGTAGCGAATTGACCGTTATGACATCTGATCTGGAGACCACGATGAAGAGCTCAATATCGGTGGATAGTGTAGAGGTGGAGGGACAATTTGCAGCCCCCGTGAAACTGATGCTCGATACTCTCAAGGAGTTTGCAGATATGCCGCTCATAATTGAGGTCGATGAGCAGAGCTGGGCAATCACAATCAACTACAGAAGTGGCTCATTGTCGATCCCTGGCGCAAACCCAGCGAGCTACCCAGCGATGACACAGATAGCGGACGAGAGACGTGAAATAACAATCGATGTCGAGAACTTGGTGGGCGGTATCAACAGATCGATATTCGCTACGGCAGATGACGATTTGCGCCCAATTATGACGGGTCTGTATTTCCATATTCAGCCTACAGAGTTGACATTTGTTGCAACCGATGCTCACAAATTGGTGAAGTGCAGCATACCTCACTCAAGCGATATTAACGCCTCGTTTATCCTTCCCAAGAAGCCATCTATGTTGCTTAAGAATCTATTGGCTAAGGCGGAGGATATTGTCGATGTATCGTTCGACTCAAAGAACGTGATGTTCTCATTTAAGAATACAGCGTTGGTTTGTCGATTGATCGATGGAAACTATCCAAATTACAACGCTGTGATCCCTACGAACAACCCTAATAAAGTGTTGGTGGATCGTCTGGAGCTGTTGAATGCGATACGCCGTGTAGCGGTCTGCTCTAACCCCACAACTAACCTTATTCGTTTGGAGGTTGCCGAGAACGTTATTACACTCAATGCACAGGATATTGACTTCTCGGTATCGGCTAATGAGAGCGTTAGCTGCAACTATACATCAGACCCAATCGTGATTGGATTTAAGTCGACATTCTTGATCGAGATATTGTCAAACATCGAGAGCACAACGATACTCATTGAGCTTGCTGATTCAACTCGTGCTGGACTATTCAAACCCGTTGCAGATGATGAGACCACTCAGAGCGGCGAGTCGTTGATGTTGTTGATGCCGATGATGCTAAATAGCTAAAAGTTATAAGTTATAAGTTATGAGTTGTAAGTTATGAGTTATAAGTTATTTTGCTTGCTCTCAGAATTACTCAGAATTACTCAGTTCTACTCAGCTCATACAGACTAGCCAAATAACTCATAACTCAAAACTCATAAATCTTTGAAATTTAAATGAAATTAGAACTTAAGAGACCAATAATATTTTTTGATCTGGAGACGACGGGTGTCGATACATCTCGTGATCGAATTGTCGAGATCTCGATGATTAAGGTGATGCCTGACGGGGAGCGGATAACACGTACTCGAAGGATAAACCCCGAGATGCCGATCCCTCCATCATCTACAGCGATACACGGAATCACGGATGAGGATGTGGCTGATTGCCCGACATTTGCGAACGTGGCTCGCTCCTTGGCTCAATTTACCGAGGGTTGCGATTTTGGAGGATTTAACTCCAATCGTTTTGATATGCCTGTGTTGGTGGAGGAGTTTTTGAGGGTGAATGTTGAGGTGGATTTCAAACGTCGCAACTTTATCGATGTGCAGAATATCTTCCATAAGAAGGAGCAGCGGACGTTGGTGGCGGCGTACAGGTTCTATTGCGACCGTGACCTTACGGATGCTCACTCGGCAGAGGCTGATACATTGGCTACGTATGAGGTCTTTTTGGCGCAATTGGAGCGATATGATGACCTTCCGAAGGATATTGAGGGGTTGGCGGAGTTCTCTACACACAACAAGACGGTGGACTTTGCTGGGCGTATCATATATGATGAGAATGGGGTTGAGGTGTTTGGTTTTGGTAAGCATCGTGGTGTGGCGGTTGCGGCTGTTTTTGAGCGTGAACCAAGCTATTATGAGTGGATGATGAATGGAGATTTTCCGCTCTATACGAAGCGTGTTATTACGGAGATTAGAATGCGTGGAATGAATACGCAGTTGAAGAGGTAGATTTGTCTATGAATAGATTTTTTTGGATATTGCTCTCGATGACGCTCTTTGTGTCGCTCACATCGTTGGAGGTGGTGGAGGCAAAATCGAAGAGCCGTTCTGAGAGTGTAGTCTCGATTGGTGGTGTGCGTTATTACGTTCACTCAATCGAGAAGGGTGACACGATGTATTCGCTATCGAAACTCTATGGAGTTGAGCAGGCGGAGATATTGAGGGCTAACCCGATGCTGGGCAATGGGTTACGTGTCGATATGAATATAAAGATCCCGTTTGAGGCGACAGGAGGCGGTGCAGAGGGTGTGGCGAAAGCAGCGGACGGCTCAGCAGAACTCACCAAGAGAGCCTCTCAAAGTGGCGATGCGGTGGGTTCAAATGGAGGCTCTAAGGAGGTGGCTCGTGGCGATCAGAGAGGTGGCGATCAGAGGAGTGGTGAGGCAGGTGATGGGCAGCAGGGTAGTGAGCAGATGAGTGATGATGATGAGCAGAGCGAGGGTAAGAAGTCGATCACGGGGTATCGGTTGTGCTCCGATGGTGTTGCGCCAGCTGGATTTACTTATTATACAGTTACGGCTGCGGATGAGATAAATGGTGTTGCGGCAATGTATGAGATGAGTGTCAAGCAGTTGCGCCGTGTGAACAGTATCGCTGTGGGTGAGGATCTTATGACGGGGCGTGTGGTTTTGGTGCGTGATGAGGCTAATGAGCAGGCAGCGCCAGCCTTTACACCTGAAATGCAGGCAGCTATAGAGCAGCGGGTCGAGAGTGTGAAGTTTATCTCTTTGTCGCCTCGTGATACGCTCAATGTAGCGTTGTTGTTGCCTTTGTCGGTTACGGGACGCACGATGCAGCCCTTTGTGGAGTTTTACCAAGGTGTTTTGTTGGGTGTTGAGTCGCTTCGTAGTAAGGGGCGAAATGTGGTGCTCAATCTCTACAATACGGAGCGAAGTATGGCTAAGGTGATGCAGATTGTCAAGGAGCAGAGTTTCCTCGATTGTGAGTTGATTATTGGACCTGTTTATGAGACGTTGCTGGATGTTGTGTTGCAGAGCGCTGAACCACGGTCGGTGCCTGTGGTCTCGCCATTGGCTACGATCGCTGAGAGTGATAGCCCTGTGTTGTTTCAGATGGCGGCAGATCCAAAACATCGATATGATAAGATGAATGGGCTCTTTGCGGAGGATCGTGAGGTGACACTTATTGAGGGTGAATCTAATGACCAATCATTTAAGGATGAGGTGCTTAAGGTGTTGGCGAGCCGAGACATCGAGTATTACATTCACGAATATGAGTATGAGCACCCATCGTTGATCGATGAGCGAGAGCGAGAGGCGGAGAAGAGAATTAAGGAGGCTCGTGAGTTTGCTGAGGAGTGGGGTATCGAGCTCGATGAGATGGTTATTGATTCATTGAGGGCAAAGCCATCGAGGAGCGATTTGACACCGCTGTTGATGGGTGATGATGTGCAGACTGTTCGTGTCGATCGAGATGGTGTTATTGGAGCTTCGCCTGAGCAGGATAGTTTGATGGTTGCAAATTTGGTTGCGGCAGTGGCTGAGCAGCGTGAACGTGAGGCGGCAGAGGCGGCAGCGATTGAAGAGGCTCGTATCTTTGCGGAGATGTTGGCGGAGGAGCGGAAGTTGGCGGAGGAGGCAGCGAGAGAGGCTGCAGCGTTGAATGGCGAGACGAATGGTGAATTGGCTAGTGAGACGAATGGAGAGACGAATGGAGAGATGAGCAGTGAAGAGAATGGAGCAGAGGGTGATGGAGCGAGCGGAGCAGAGGGTGATGGAGAGCTAGGCGAGGAGAGCAGTGAGGAGGGTGCAGAGCCCGTAGCGGAGGTGCGCAAACGGAGAAAGAGAGAGCCCGATGAGCCGCTGCACCACACGCTGTTTGTGTTGTCAAATGACGAAGTTGAGGTGGATCGAATACTCTCAGCACTCTCGTCAGCTTATGCAGCTCAGATTGCGATAAATAGAGGTAGCGGTCGGAATATCAGGAAGTTGATACAATATGAAGTTGTTGCAAACCCCGAGTGGAGGCGCTACAAAAATATCGACCGCTCGGTCTATTTCCGCAACAAAGTGGTGGTGTTTAACTCTTATGTTGCAGGGCGTGAGCAGGAGGTGATCCGTGAGTTTGATAGCCGATATGGAGAGGCGTTTGGAATGTTGCCATCGCTCTATTCATATCGTGGTTACGATGCGATGATGATCTTTGGAGAGGGGCTGTATGCTGATATTGAGTATGATATGGCGGGCAGAACTTACCAACCACTGCAGAGTAAATATCGATTTGAGAGGGGCGAAGAGAGGTCAATGATAGTGAATACAAATTGGATGAGGGAGGCGTATAAAACCGACTTCACAAAAGAGATAGAGTAAATTATGGCGGCAATGCAGAGCACAATACCTGAAAAGACGATCGAGCGATTGAGCGAGTATCGGCGAACACTTTTGGCTAGTCACAAGCAGGGTATCACACATATTTTTTCGCACGTGTTGGCTGGAATACACGGAATCACGGCTGTACAGGTGCGGCGAGATTTGATGCTTATTGGTTTTTCGAGCGATAATAAAAAGGGGTACGACGTAAAGGAGTTGGTTGATTTTATTAGCTCGATACTCGATAGTCCATCGATGGTTAATATCGCTGTGTTGGGTATGGGACACTTGGGTCAGGCGTTGACTAAGTACTTCAATGCTAAGGGGATAAACCTCAAGATCATTGCTGCGTTTGATGTCGATCCCGATAAGGTTGGCTCTACGATTGACGGAATACCGTGTTATCACATAGATAGATTTGAGGAGATGGTTGAGGAGTTGGAGATCTCGCTGGCGATACTCTCCTCACCGACAAGTGTTGCATCGAAGTTGGTGCTGCCCATCATTAATGCAGGTATTCGAGGGGTGCTGAATTTCACCTCGACACCGCTCAATTTTCCGCAGGGTATCGTGGTGGAGAATTATGATATTACAACGCTTTTGGAGAAGGTCGCTTACTTTGTGAAGGAGGGCGAGGAGAGCCGTGAGCAGTAGGTGAGGAGGGTCGTGAGCAGTGAGCAGTGAGCAGTGAGCAGTGAGCAGTGAGCAGTGAGCAGTGAGCAGTGGGGCGTTGGTTAAGCTATGAATATATAAAATAGAGGATTATGAGAGTGTTTAGAGGCTTTGATGAGTTGCCTGCATTTGATAATGCGGTGGTTACTGTAGGATCGTTTGATGGTCTGCATAGTGGACATTTGGTGCTGTTGGATCGGTGTCGTGAGTTGGCTCGGGAGCGTGGTGGCGAGAGTGTTGTCTTGACCTTTGAGACCCATCCTCGTGTGGTGTTGCGCCGTGCGGAGGGGTTGCGATTGCTCACTACGTTGGAGGAGAAGATTCTTTTATTGGAGGGTTTGGGCGTTGATAACCTCATTGTGATACCTTTCGATCGTGACTTCAGTCGGTTGACTTATGAGGCTTTTGTTGGGCGTTATTTGATCGATAAGGTTGGTGCTAAGGTGCTTGTCGTGGGGTACAATCACCACTTTGGACGAGATAGCGAGGGTAGCTACAGCAGCGTTGTAAAGTTGGGCGAGGATTATAATATCGAGGTCTCGAAGGTCGATGAGTGGCGTGATACGAAGGGTGAGAATGTGAGCTCGACAGTGGTGCGTAGGTTGCTCTCGACGGGCGAGATAGAGCGAGCTGTAGGGTTGTTGCAACGTCCATATTTGATCTTGGGACAGGTGGATTGCGATGGTCGACTTTGGTGTAGTGATGCACTGAAACAGATTCCCTTGCAGGGTCGATACCGAGCATTGGTTGATGGTGTGGAGCGAGTTGTTGTGGTCGATGTAGATGGTGTTTTGTGGTGTAGTGATGTTTTGCACGATGTCAGGATCGAGATCTTGGGGCTTGCGTAAAGGGGTGAATATTAGACGTTTGAGTTATGTTGAGGCGGAGTTATAATATGAGGGTTTGGTATGTAGACACCGACCAAATGGGGATCGTGCACCACTCGAACTATGTTCGTTATTATGAGGCGGCACGTTCCGATTTGATGCGAGATTTGGGTGTGTCGTATGCCGAGATGGAGCAGCGAGGCGTGATGATGCCGATCCTTGAGGTGCACTCTTATTACAAAGCATCTGCACGATATGACGAGATGATAAGGGTCGATATTTGGCTCGAAGAGTTGCCTCGTGCGAAGGTGACGTTTCACTATGAGATATTTAACGAATCGGGGCTGCTGTTAAACCACGGCTCAACGGTGCTGGGCTTTATGCACGCCGAAACCCGCCGCCCGACACGTGCGCCCGAGTGGTTCGTAGAGCTGCTTAGCGACAATAGATTGACAATAGATTGACAATAGATTGACAATGAATCGACAATGAGAATTTAACGTGAGTTCGATGATTTCTAGGTCACGTTAATTTGTAAAAGTTTGGTGTTATCAATAAATAGTCGACCCTTAAAAACGGCATAATATACTGAATTACAGCAAATTAAGTATCAAATAGTTTTGAAATATCTGCAAGTTTTTGTATCTTTGAGGTGTAAAACTTGCAGATATTGTTTATGA
>JBCQUE010000064.1:0-10694 GCA_047174325.1 Rikenellaceae bacterium
TCTCTTGTGTTTGTTGTTCACTTGAATTTACAGCTCTCTTGTGTTTGTTGTTCACTTGAATTTACAGCTCTCTTGTGTTTGTTGTTCACTTGAATTTACAGCTCTCTTGTGTTTGTTGCTCTCTTGAACTACAGGTGTCTAGCGAGCTCAAATCCATTGAGCCAAACGCCCGAGAGTTTATCCTCACCCTTGAATTGGATCGTTACGCTCTCGCCGCTCTTCTTCACCGTGAAATCGGTTGTCACCATCGTTGGATCGCTGTATTGCTGCTCCTTGCCCTCGGTTGGTGCTACGCCCTTTGCTGTTCGCTTGCCGTTGACCTCTATCGAGATGCTCTTTGAGTAGGGGAGCTTATGGATTGACTCCTTCTTTAGGTTCTCTAGGTTTGGATCCATACTGTTGGTGTTCGATCTTGGTGCGTGGTGATAAGTTGTGATTGAGTAACGACCCACAGGCAACCCCTCGATAGTGAGCGATAGACCCTTTTTGTCGACGCACAATAGACCATCGCCATAGACAAAATTCTTGCGACCGATCACATTCATCTCGCCCAACCATCTCAGCACACCCTCCGATGAGTTCGCTTTGAGTGTGAATTTATATGCACCCTTGCTCGCCTCAGCCACGATCTCGCTGCAATCTGTAGCCGCTGGTGTGTGCCCAGCTACGTAGTTGCGCAACAGAGCTGGACGAATTGTCGCTACGGCTGTATGCTCTTCGTTGCTGTTCCACGCTGTCCAACCAAACTGTGTCAATTGTCCCTCGCCGCCGAGGTCAACCATAATGCTCTCACGATCCTTGATTTCGTAAGCCTCCGCCACGATGCGGTTCGTCTCGGCAGGGACGCTCTTGAATGAGGTTGTTGCTGGGGCGAACTTACCGCAACGAGCCATCACCTCAATCTCACGAGAGGTTTTGCCGCTACGGATGAGTGCACACGCAACACCATTGCGAACCTTCATCGGGTTGAATCCCGTTCCGATCTCATCGCCAACAACCGTTGCATCGCCATTTTTGATGGAGAACTTAACCTCACCCTCGAAGTCCTTGATCTTCATTCCGTTCTTGTCGACCACTTCGCAATATACAACCATTATATCGTTGCCGTCTGCAACCATATCAACACCGTAATCCTCGGTGAATAGGCGTAATTTTGTCGCCTTTGTTGGGGTGTAGACCACCTTCTCGGCAACCACTTTGCCCTCACGATAGCCAACGACCTTAAGCTCGCCATCTTCGTAGCGTGGGTTCTTTATCTCGATCGGTGCGTGTTGTAGTCCATTATATTTTAGGTTGCGTGATGGTCGGTAGCGACCAATCGTCTTGCCGTTTACAAAGAGCTCAACTTCGGTGGCGTTGCTGTAGATGGTCAACATCTTTGGTGAATCTCTCCACTCATCCACCACGTGAATATATGGCTCGCTCAGCATCTCGGTTGGATACCAATAGTAATAGTCGTTGCGTGGGTAACGGAAGGCATCCATCAAACCCAATCGTGTGCGCACCTCCATACCCTCGTCCATCACCTTGAAGATGTGGAACGTGTAGTAAGCGTGTGCCGTCCAAGAGATCATTCCTGGTTTCATCGGATCACGGAAGTATGATGCAAGCGCCTCAGGACCATAACGACCCTCCATTGCAAAGAGTGGCTCTTCACGCTCCCAGATACCGTCTGAGTAGTTCATATTCGCAAATATATCGCTCCAGTTGCTCGTCTGCCAACCTGTCCAGCGGCTATTCTGTGAGGCTGTGAGGCGTGTTGGATCCTCCTGCTTAACGACAAATTGTGACTCTGCAACAGCGCCTCGGTGGTTGATTCCTGCTCCCCAAATGATCACCGATGGTGAGTTCTTGTGGTTGCGGATCATCGCCTGAATAGCTCGTCTCTGATTCTCGAACCACTCCTTCTCGTCCGAGATACTCACCCACGTTGGTGCCTCCTCATAGACCAAGATACCCAACTCGTCACACGCTCTAAGAACCTCATCATCGTGTGGATAGTGAGCCGTACGCATACAGTTTAGCCCCATCCTCTTGAATTGAACCATATCTCTGTAGTGTAGCGAGTTAGGCATTGCGTCACCGATGAATGCGTAGTGTTGGTGGCGGTTGAAACCGATGAGCTCAATATCCTTGCCATTGAGTTTGAAACCGCTCTCATAGATATACTCAACCTTGCGAAGTCCCAAGCGGTTATCGACAACATCTAGCGCCTTGCCGCTCTCGTCATAAAGCGTTGTGTTCACCTTATATAGATAGGGATAGTCGAGATCCCAAAATTTAACATCATCCTCCACACCGCCAATCTGTGCAAAGCGATAGCGCTCGCCAGCCGAGATTGTAGCCTCCTCTGATAGCTTAAGCACCACATTGCCCTCGGCATCTACAACCCTCTGAACGAGTGTCACTTTCGAGCTCTTCTTGCTCTGGTTGTGTACCTCGGTGCGGATGTCGATCGTAGCGTTTCCGTTGACGTAGTCGACCGATGGTGTGGTGATTGTCACACCGCTATTCATCGACTCTAGGTTAGAGGAGATATGCACATTGTTCTTCTCCACGAGATAGAGATCACGATAGAGACCGCTAAACTTGATGTAGTCGAATGGACCGGGGTCGGGTGGTGCAACCTTGCTCACACGGTTGTCCGCCAATATCGTCACCTGATTCTCCGCACCACGGCGCACGTAATCGGTGATGTCGAAGTTGAATGGTGTGTAGCCGCCAACACTGTGAACGCCCACCTTGCGACCATTGACCCAAAGTGTAGTGATTTGGTGCACACCCTCAAACTCGATGTAGACCCTCTTCTCTGATTTGGGTACGAAGATACTCTTTCTGTACCAACCCACCTTACGCATAAATGTAGCCTGTGACTTATCGTCCATAAAGCCGTTGAGCGCCAGATCGGTGAGCTCCAGTGTGTGGGGCAAGGTCACCTCTTTCCAATCCTTGTCGGACGTGGATGTTTTGTAGTAATCAGCATCTGGATCGCCGAGGTGGAATCGCCATCCAGCGTTGAGTGAAAGTTTGCTCCGATCGCTCGTGGGGTAGCCCGTAGGCAGATCGGCAGCACTCACTGATAGAGCACAGAGCAGCGCTGAGGCAAGAAGAAGTAGTTTGAGCTTCATAGTTTATTTAGGTTGTATTAGTTACAATATTTAGGTTGCAACATTGCAAAGCTACAACTTTTAGTGGTGAATTGCAAATGTTGTGAGGATTAAAAATTGGTGGAGCGTTTGAAAATTAAAAAAAATGTGTAACTTTGTCAAAATAACTAAACCGAAAATAACTAAATAGAGATCTGAATGAACAATCTAAGGAGAGCCCTGCTGGGTTTGATGTTGGTGGTGTCGAGCCACGTGTATAGTTACGCTGCGACTCAGGCAGGAATGCAGAATGTGATGGGTCGTGAGCGACAGAGCCTCAACGGCAGCTGGTCGTTTATTGCCGATGTGAACAACCTTGGTGTGGCGCAGAGGTGGTTTCAAGAGGTTGACCGCAAAACGTTAACTAAGTTTGTGGAGGCTAACTTCGAGGGTGAAGCTAAGCTCACTGTGCCGGGGGATTGGAATAGTCAACGCCCTGAGTTCCTTTACTTTGAGTCGACTATGTGGTATCAGCGCAACTTCGAGTTCTGCGACAAATCGAAGGATGATCGCCACTTTCTGCACTTTGGCGCTGTGGCGAATGATGCAGCGGTCTATCTCAATGGCAAGCTGTTGGGTAAGCACTACGGTGGTTTTACTCCGTTTCAATTCGATGTTACGGATGAGTTGCGTGAGGGCAATAATGTCGTTACGGTGAGGGTTAATAATCAGCGTTCGGAGACCACGATACCCGGAATGATTTATGATTGGTGGTGTTATGGAGGCATCACTCGTGATGTCGATATTGTCACCACTCCGAAGAGTTTTATTGAGGATTACTGGGTGCGCCTCGAAAAGGGGTCGATGAATCGCCTGTTGGTCGATGTGCAGCTCAATGGCTCAGACGTTGCGAATAAGGAGGTGACGGTTGCGCTTAAGGGGACGAAGATCAAGCGCAAACTTAAGACCAACGATAAGGGTGTGGCACAGGCTGCTTTCGATGCTAAGCTGACACTTTGGTCGCCTGATGCTCCACACCTCTATGATGTGGTGTTGGAGTGTGGCGAGGATCGAGTGGAGGATCGTATCGGTTTCCGCTGTTTCGAGGTGCGTGGTACGAAGCTCTATCTTAATGATAAGGAGATATTCTTGAAGGGTGTGAATATCCACGAAGAGATCGCTAGCGAGCGGCGTAGGGCTGTGGATCAGGCTGATGCTGAGTATCTTATGGGTGCTGTGGCGGAGCTTGGCTGCAACTTTGTTCGCTTGGCTCACTACCCTTATAATGAGTACGTGGTGCGTTTGTGTGATGAGATGGGACTGATGATGTGGGAGGAGATTCCAACGTGGGGTGCACACCTCGACTTCTCGAATAAGACGATACAGCAGCGCACAACAACGATGGTGCAGGAGATGATCCGCCGTGATAAGAACCGCTGTGCAACGATCATTTGGAGTGTGGCGAATGAGACGAAATCGTGGGACGAGGGGCGTAATAAATTTTTGGGTGGGCTCTTGAAACAGACCCGTGAGTGGGACAATACACGTGCGGTATCGTTGGCATCTAACTCGTCACGATTCTTGGAGGGTGACGATAAAAACCTTGTCTTGGTTGACCCATTGGCGGACGAGGTGGACATCATCGCTGTGAATAAATACTTGGGTTGGTATGGCGATTGGGCGACATCGGCTGAGGAGAGTAACTGGAAAACACGTGACGATAAACCGATGATTGTGAGTGAGTTTGGTGCAGGTGCGGTCTATGGAAATCATAACGACCCAACCAACGTGAACTCATTTAGCGAGGATTATATGGCGATGCTCTACAACAAGACGTTGCGATTCTTTGAGAATGTGCCGAACTACTGCGGTGTGACACCGTGGGTGATGTTCGATTTCCGTTCAACACGCCGTTCAAACGTCAAGTATCAAGATGGCTGGAACCGCAAAGGCTTGCTCTCACCCTATGGCGAGAAGAAGAGTGCGTGGTACATAATGCAGAAGTATTACAGCGAAAAGTAGCGAAGATAATCATAAATGATAAGGAGGTAACTTAAGAATAAGAATTATAAGAGAAAGCTAAAATATAAATTTAAGGGGAATTCTAATAAAGGTGAGTTAGCTCACCTTATTAGAACTTGGTTTGAAGATCAGGTTTAAGATTAAGCCCTGCAGATAGCTACAGAACATCGCTACGGGTAGCACCAGCACCACACCCCAAGTTAAGATTAGGATCGGGTAGTTTGGAAGATACAGCACTCGTTGCAGAAAGCCCAAAGTACCCACGTGAAACAGAGCGTGTATGAACCACATATTCATACTGTACTTGCCAAAAACAGATAGCGTTCGCTCCAGCCGCCTCGACTTCAAGTTGCGTAATATTGCTAATGTACTATAGATTAGAGCTACAACTAAAAGAGTGTCCACATTAAAACCATATGTAAATATATGCACATACTGACGCAGAAAAATAGTTAAAGCAATCAGAGCAAGATACAAGAATACATTACGCCTTCCGACGAATCTGTCGATTACTAAAAATAGATTGTACTTAGCTACTAAAACCCCAGCAAATACACAACTCAAATACCCATATACGCTAGATGACACGTGATTTACAAACTCAAGATTGCCATCGAATAGAGAAGTGGTTATTCTGCCATACACAGTATAAATAGCAAATATCATTAAAAGAAATAGATTTACAATCACGCTTTTAACTTGAAATAATCGTACAAGAATAGGGGACAACAGCATTATCGCCACATAAAAATATACATACCAAGCGTGTCGACAGTTAACAACATCATCGCTAACCTCAAATCCAAATAAGTTCCAAGCAAACTGCCGAGCCGTAGGCACAGCATCCCCCGCAATAAACGCATACAATATAAATAGCAGACAGACCACCCAATACTGCAACAGGAATTTAAATATCCGTTTGGGTATTTTTGAGTAGGTATAATCTCGTTGCCGCACCCACATTGCATAGCCTGTGTTGAATGCGAATATCGCTACGCACATCTTGCCGAAATGTGCGAGATTATACAACAGATCGAACGGGATCAGCGACTCAAAACCAACACCCTCTTTCAACCACTCAGGGAAACCAAAGAAGTGGTGAAAGAGCATCAAGAGAATCGCTACACCTGCAATGAGGTTCGACTGCTCCTTACCGTAGAGTAGAGGCTGTGCTGTGCTGTGCTGTGCTGTGCAGTGCAGTGCAGTGCTGTGCTGTGCTGTGCTGTGCTGTGCATAAATTTTTTATAAAGTTACTCATAATAATTTAATAATGCAACTTTTTGGCTGCTTTTTTTATTGTTGGTGTGAATATTTAAAATTCCCAGAGGCTGAGGTTGATGGTTGCCTCTAGTTTGGTTTCGATCTTGTCGTCTAGTTGTGGGAATAGGTCGATGCCTGTTGCTGCCTCTACTTCGTCTACTGTTACGGCGAAGGTTTGGAGCGGTTGATTGCTGCTTTCGTTGGGGAGTATGAAGGCTATCATCTTATTGCTTTTGGGGGCGTAGATCGCTTTGTAGTAGCGCTTGGGGATTGATATTTGGCTGCTCTTGCCTATCGTGCCTGAGCTCTCGCTTAGTATCCCTGAGGTGGTTATGTGCAGTTCGCCCTCGGTGGCGCACCATTTGCGTACCCTCTCCTCTAGGCTCTTCCATATGCCTCGGTTGAACTTTGGCGCTTGGGGCGAGATGTTCGACATATAGAAGCTCTCTCGCATCGCTAGCTCGGAGTGAGACATATCTGCCGCTGGACAGAGATGACCCCTGTCGTAGCCGCTATTGGTGTAGTCGGCGGATGAGGCGGAGCGGGTCGAGACCTTGGGGTCGATCTTGAATGATGAGGCTCGCTCGGCATCGCCTTTGAGTTGGTCTGAGGTTAGGCGATAGTAGACCCATTGAGGCTGCTCGTGTTGCTCAATGTAGTCGAGCGAGTAGTGGGTGTGTTCGACTAGCTCGCCTGTGGCTTGCGGTTGGTACTGCGCAAGTAGGGTGGCTAAGTAGAGCGAAAATATTATGGTTAGTAGTGATCTCTTCATCGGGCTTTCGTTTATGACAAAGGTATCGTTTAATATCGAGAGATACAAGCATTAAGTAGGGTAAAATAATTATTGGTGTATTTTTAAGGGTGCTTTTAAAAATATGGCAATAATTGTTTTACACTACTTATTTGCATATTTGTATCGAATCCCACCGCTGATTTATCTCTTTCCCACCCTTAAGTATATATATTATTGTGTAATTTTGCATTAAAGAACCAAAACAAAAATCTAAGAATATGAAGAGATTGATCCCCCTGTTGGCGCTAATCGCCACAGCTTGTGCCTCGACTGAAGCACCCAAGAAGATCGGTGTATTTCCACACCGAATGCCTACCGAGAAACCTGACTTTGCATTGAGTGCAGCTACCGAGCGTATGTTCGACAACTACCCAACGCCTCGTGTGCAGGATAATGAGTTCTACACAACATTTAAATACACCAAGCTCGAAGGTTTGGAGTATGGTGAGGGTGGATTGGTTACTCGCCGTGACCCATCTCGTCCAATATTTGTCGATGGAAAGTATTATATGTGGTACACTAAGCGTGACACGAAGTATCGCCCAATCGGAGCGCAGCGTGCAGCGGAGGCTACGGATGAGATTCCATCTACGGATTGGGATCTGTGCGACATTTGGTATGCAACGAGTGAGGATGGTTTCACTTGGACGGAGCAGGGTGTTGCTGTAGCTCGTCCGCCAAAGCCTCAGTTTGGTTGGAGGTCGTTGGCTACTCCCGACATCTTGGTGTGGGAGGGTCGTTACTACCTATACTTTCAGATCTTCAACGAGCCTAGCGGTTTGAGAGGCGACTGGTGTCCTATCTCTATGGCTCACGCCGATTCGCCTAATGGACCGTGGACTTACACTCAGCAGCAGACTATTCCGTTTGGTGGCGAGGGTGAGTGGGACAAGGATCAGACACAGGATCCACACCCGATTGTCTATAATGGAAAGATCTATTTGTACTTCAAATCGGCATTCAATAAGTGGCCAGACGTGAGAGATAAGTATGCTGTGTGTCACGGTGTAGCTATCGCTGAGAGCCCATTTGGACCATTCAAGAAACACGAACTCAACCCTGTGATGAATACAGGTCACGAGACAACTTATTTCCCTTATAAGGGTGGTGTTGCGGCGTTGGCTATTCGTGACGGAAATGAGCGTGAGACTATTCAGTTTGCTCCCGATGGTGTTAACTTTACGCCTCAGTGTGTGGTGTCGCTTGCCCCTACGGCGGCTGGTGCATTTACGCCTGATGCTTTCACTAACTCGGGTGATGCACGTGGTGTAACTTGGGGTCTGTGTCACTTCATTAATGTTGGTGCAGGTAAGAACCGCCACTCGGAGATTGCTCGTTTCGATTGCGATTTGAGCCGTGATTGTGATGATAAGGTCTTTAAGCAGACATCAATTTTCCAAGAGCCTGAGGTGTACTACAAGCAGGGACTTGGCGCACTTCGCAAGCAGCGTATGGGTACGCCTGATGAGGTGAAGAAAAAGAGTGGTAAATAGACAAGTGGATTAATATGAAAAAGCAGATCATTACACCGCTACTGTTGGCTAGTGCGCCAGCAGTAGCTCACTCGGCTGAGGCTCTGCAGCCCGATATTTTGTGGATCATCACAGATGACCAACGTGCTGATGCCTTGGCGTGTTGGAACAGAGCTACAACGGGAAAGAGCGAGAGTGCGTTGGGTTACGTCTCATCGCCAAATATTGACAAGCTCGCTGCGGAGGGGGTGTTGTTCACCAATTCGTTCTGTAATAGCCCTGTAAGCGCTCCGTCACGTGCCTCGATGCACACGGGTCGCTACCCTCACCACAGCGGAATTTATGACTTTGTATTGGCGCACAACACCAATGACAACGCCAAGATGTTGATGCCTCAGGTGATGCGTGAGGTGGGCTATCAAACCACACTCTTTGGTAAGATGGGTGTGCGTATCCTTAAGTTCAATGAGCCGATGCGTTTTGTCGACCCCGTGCCATCTGTATATGATGAGAAGGTCTCGATGGAGAACGACATCGAGCGCAAGGGGCTAGCGGATCACCTCCATAGGTCGGTCTACGAAAAGGGTCTGCCTGCAGGTACGGCACACTATTATTACTATCCAGATGGAACATCTATCTCGTACTACACCAAGCGTAAGGATGGTGAGCTAACGGAGCGAGACATCAATGCACAAAAGCACCTTAGGGAGCAGCAGAAGATGATAACGATGCCCAATAAGGGTACGCAAGAGGTGTTGGCTGGTGAGAACACGATGCCCACAGATAGAACGTTGGATGGTGTGATTGCGAAGGAGTTCGTGAGCTTTATGTCGAACCCCGACAAGAGCTACAAAATCACAAATGGACGCACCGTTAAGGGTCCAAATAGCGAGAAACCTCAATTCATAAATGTCGGTTTCCACTTCCCTCATACACCTGTGTTGCCATCGAAGGAGTACCGTGACCAATTCCTTAGCCGTGAGTACAAAGTGCCCGAGTACACCGAGGCGGATGAGAAGGGGCGACCAAAGCAGCTCGATGGTTGGTTTAGGAACTACAGCTGTAACGCTTTGAGCCACGAGGAGAAGGTGCAGTTCATCAGAGATTACTACGCTTTCTGTGCGATGGGCGATAAGTTGGTGGGTGATGTTGTAGATAAATTCAAGGCGTATTGTGCCGATCGCAAACGTCCATACATCATTGTTATCGCTTGTGGTGACCACGGTTGGCACTTGGGCGAGCAGGGTGTGACATTCAAGGCGGCTAACTACGTTAAGAGTAACCAGACGGCAGTGATCGCTGTCTCATCTGATAAGAGCCTATTCCCAGCGGGTAAGGTGGTGCACGACTTCTTGGAGTATGTCGATTTTGCCCCAACGTTTATCTCGGCAGCTGGTGTGGATGTGTCGCAGCCTCGCTTTGATTACCTCGATGGACGAGATATGGTTAAGACGGCTAACGGCAAGGTTAAGCCTCGTGAGTATGTGTTGGGTGAGACTAGTGTGATGGGTGGGCCACGTGCGTATCTTCGCTCTAAGGAGTTTGCATTCTCGATGAAGAGCCGTCCGAAGATGGATAAGAAGAACCCTGGTGTCGATGTTAAGTGGGCGTTGAACTGCTCGGCGGAGGATGCAAATATGGCGCTCTATGATCTTCGTAATGACCCTGATGAGCAGGTTAACTTGGCGTATGAGAGGGAGTATTCGGCTCTTGCCGAGTGGTTCAGAGAGAAGTTGGGCAATATTGTCTTGGGTGATAACCGAATGGAGGTCAACTGGGACAAGCAGAATGTATATAAGATTAGCGACTTTGCGGTGGGGAGTGACGACAAGCAGATTAACATCCCTAAGAAGTTGATCCCCAAAGTGAAGTGATAGCGTAAAAAAAGGTAAAAACAGTTGTTAAACGAAAAAAAAGCGTTAACTTTGTTTTGAGAAAATCCTGTACAGATTCTTGAGAGTGTTTGATGCAGAGCCTTGAGAGTGTTTGATGCAGAGCCTTGAGTGGGTTTGATGCAGAGCCTTGAGTGGGTTTGATGCAGAGCCTTGATTGGGTTTGATG
>JBCQUE010000065.1:0-10463 GCA_047174325.1 Rikenellaceae bacterium
TACAAAGGGAGCGACTATTGCTACGGGCTACACTTTGGAGCGTGTCTTGGCGCACGAGAAGGAGGCTTCGGAGGATGCTGAGTAGGGCTGAGTAGGGCTGAGTAGGGCTGAGTAGGGCTGAGTAGGGCTGCGTAGGGCTGAGTAGGGCTGAGTAAGGCTGAGTAGGGCTGAGTAAGGCTGAGTAGGGCTGAGTAAAACTGAGTAGGGCTGAGTAGGGCTGAGTAAACTCAATAAACAAGAGAGGCTGAGTAGAGGTTGCTAAACACAACGCTACTCAGCCTCTCTCAGTTTTACTCAGCACTACTCAGTAACCCCCAGCCTACTCAATATAGACTGGGTTCTTCTCAATATAGATGTAGTAAGCGCCAAACGCCTCGCCATTCTCAATAAATTCAGCCTCGATATACGTAGGTTCGGTGAGCACCACACGGAACTCCGACTCCTTCATATCGGCGGTGATCTTATGCTCATAAACCTTGTCGCCAACCTTTAGCCGTGCGATCTCGGGCTTGATAGCCTTATAATCATAGAGCCCCTTTGGGTTGACCGCTGGCACACCCCAAATCGTCCCTTGACACTCACGTGCCCACCTCGCTAGCGAGATCTTAACCGCCTGTTTGCCGTTGGGTTTAACCATATAACCGTTGTTCTTGTTCTTGACTCCCTCGGCAATCTGCTCAGGTTTCCACAGACCCGGGCTATCACCCTTGGCGTGTTGGATGGTGAGCACCGTTACGGGCTGCTTTTTGAAGTCAATCACCGATGGGACAAGATTCTGATACTCAGGTAATTTCTTGGTCTCAGCGATAAACTCAGCATTTGCCGCTTTGAGTGACTTCACCACCTCGGGATACTCCTTGGCGAGGTTCACCTTCTGAGGGCGATCCGCCACAACATCATAGAGATCCTTGCCGTGGAGCAGTCGCCATTTGCCACGCATCACCACCGAACCCTTCTCATCGAATGGCGGCAGATATGTTTGGCGATGGTGGATAAAGACCGTCCGATCCTCAGCAATTGGCTCTCTTTGGAGCAGTGTGTTAGAGATGTCGATTCCATCGAGGTAGCGCATCTTATCGCTAACATCGATGCCGCACATCGCCGCCAATGTCGGAGCGAGATCGACGTGAGCCGCCAATCCATCAACATCGACACCGCCACCAATGCCGCCACCCGTCCAGCGTATGAAGAACGGAACACGATGACCACCCTCAAATGGGCTGCTCTTACCGCCTCTATAACCCAGCGTCCACGGGTTGTCTGCTGGCGGCGCACCGTTGTCGGTTGTGAATATCAAGATTGTATTCTCCGCCAAACCGCTACGCTGGAGATACTCCTCAAGAAGTGCGAAGTTCTCATCGATATTCTCGATCTGACCATAATATCCAGCATCCTTGATGATCCCCTTCTCAGCCACCGCCTCATAATTTTTGGTGTTGCGCTCGGGGGCGATGTGTGGAGAGTGGGGTGCATTTGTTGCGAGATAGACAAAGAATGGCTCGCTCTTTGTGCGCTGCTGCTCCATATACTTCATCGCCTCTGAGAACCATACATCGGTGCAGTAACCCTCAAACTCTGTCGGCTTATTATTCACGAGATAGGTGTCATCGAAGTAGCTGTTGCCCCAAAAGTCCGACAGCTCACCAACACCGCCCGATGAGTGCTGCACCGCCAAATCAAAGCCGCAATCTGTAGCTCTCGATGGATAGTTGTCGCCTAGGTGCCACTTTCCAAAGAGTGCCGTTGAGTAACCCCCCTCCTTGAAGATCTCAGCGATCGTGGGCTCAGTGTGCGCCAACATATCTCGCCCCTTGAATGTCGCCCACGCTCCGTTGCGGATTGGGTAACGTCCCGAGATGATCGATGAGCGAGTGGGTGTGCTGAGTGGGCAGACGTGAAAATCTGTCATACGGAGGCTCTGAGCGTAGAACCTGTCGATGTTGGGTGTCGAGATATACTCATTGCCCAAGCAGCTAAGGTTGCCGATGCCCTGATCGTCGGTGAGCACGATGATTACATTTGGGCGCTCCGCTGTTTTTGGCTCTGCAGCCGTTGTGCAGCTACTCAGTGTTGCAGCCGCTGCCGCCGTGGTTGCAAACCCCTTAAGTGTCGCTCCTCTAAATGCAAAAATTTCTCTATTCATAATTGCAAAATCTAAAAAGGGGGCGCAATTAACCTCGGTTAACCCCACCCCCCTAAAATTAAACTTTAATTCGTCGCCTTAGCTTTAGCGCCGTTGCCCTTATTAGCTCCTGTTGCTCCCGTCGCTGGTTTCTTCTGAACTGACCCCTTAGAGGCTGGCTTATAGATTCCACCTGGACCATCGTGCGCAGTGTCGTATAGGTCGAACTCCTTCATCTGTTCAAGCAACGCTGCCTTCTCCTTGCGCATCGACTCGGTCGCCTTGCTCCAATCGGTGATTACGGGGAATGAGATCAAATCCGATGGATACTCCCTCACGTCGTACCACTTGCCTGTTCCGTCACGCAACACCTCGTTACCACGAATTATCTGATAGTTAGACTTATATCCGTAGCAGAAGTCACGGTGCTGTGTCTGTTTTGTGGTGAGGAACGGGATCAAGCTCTCGCCACTGATCTCATAATTCTTAGGTATCTCAGTGCCTGCAATCTCTGCAATCGTTGGAAGTATATCCGCCAAATTCATAAGTGCATCGACCTTGCCCTTCTTGGTCATATTGAGACAGGGTGCATAGACTAGGAATGGAACGTGTGTACCCTTTTGGCTCACGTGACTACCCTTTCCGTATCCTGATGTTCCGTTGTCCGCTGTGATGATGAAGACTGTATTCTTCTCGATACCCATCTTCTTGAACTGCTGCAAATAGCGCCAAATAACGTAGTCGAGGTAGGTCACGTGTGCACCCATACCTGGCTTAGATAGTGTCCCGTGTGTGTCGTACACACCCTTGTCTCCCGTGATCTTTGGCTCGGTGCGAGTATATTTCTTGCCGTCCCACTCCACCTTTGGGGTCTCGGGCCACTTCTCTGCTGAGTCGGGGTTTAGGAAGTTGTAAGCATCGTGTCCTAGGTGAGTTGTGTGGTACACAAAGAATGGTTTTTTCTCCTTCTGCTTGCGCTCCATAAAGTCGAAGAGAAAGTCCTGCTCCACATCTGGACCATAGGTCGTTACTCCGTACTTAGCCTTATCCTCTGCCGAGAATGGCCACGGCTGCATCGTATTCTTCTTGGTGTTCTCAGGTGTGTTGACCGCCATCACCGATGGATACCAATAGTAACTCACCTGTAGGTATGTCGACACATCACGACCGCTATCCTGCACTCTATATGTCTTGGCTGGCATCCCCTTCTCACGCTTCATCACAAAGTCTGTGTAGGATGAGTGGTTCGAGAGATCACCTGGGGTGTAGAGACCCTCATCGAAACCGTAGTTGTTGATGTTGGTGTCGGTATGTGCCATCTGTGTCTTGCCGCTCCACGCTGTTGCGTAGCCCGCCTTTTGTGCCACCTTGCCGATTGTTAGGGGTGAGCTCTCATATAGAGGCCACGTCTCCTGCTTGCCTTCAGCATTTTTGTAGCGACCCTGATCGCCATTGTGCCACCACTTTTGGATGTGTGCAAAACGTCCCGTCATTACCTGTGCACGTGTAGGCATCGAGACCGTAGCCGACCAACAAGTCGACATATAACACCCCTTTTGGGCGAGCTGCTCCATCACGGGGCTCTTTGCCCTGAAGTCTGTATCGTGTGAATCCAGACCCTTTGATCCTGTCCACGTATCTGAGCCATATATCGGCCACTCACGAGCCGAGATGTCGTCTGCCAAAATCACAACGATGTTGGGCTTATCTGCCGCTACGGCTGTCATTGCTGCCGCTGAGAGCGATGCTAAAAGAATCTTTGATTTAATCTCCATATTTAGGTTTGTTTTAGATTTGTTCTACAGCACAAAGGTACTCACTGAATCTATTAAATAAAGAGGAGGAATGTATCATTCTCTACAACAAATGATACATTCCTCACTCTAATTAGGGTTACTCCACGCTAGCGGCCGATAGATAATAGTCTCGAAGATCTACTGAGTGGCGCTCGCCCGTAAGCTCGATAGGCGCTGTGAGGCGAATATCGCTTGATGATGCACCGATCTTTGCCGTGAACGTCATCGGCTCAGTGACCCACTTACCTTGCGCCCTGCCTGCTGTCTCCACCTCAAAGTATGCCAACATCGTTGGATCGAGCTTGAACGTCACTCGCTTGCTCTCGCCAGCCGCCAACTCCACACGCTCGAAGCCACGTAGCTGGATTGGCTTATACTTATCTGTTGTCTCTGTTGGCGACAAGTATAGCTGCACAACCTCTGTGCCCGAACGCTTGCCGCTATTTGTGATTGTTGCGCTCACCTCGATAGTCTCGCTACCGATCTTGACCGATGGGGTTGCAGCGACATCTGAGTAGTCGAACGTTGTGTATGACAGACCGTAGCCGAATGGGAACTCTATGAGCCCCTTCATCGCCTCCTCGCCATAGTTATAACAGAGTGCCGAACGCTTATCTGTAGCTGGGTAGCTAGCCGAGAGCTTACCCGATGGGTTGACCTTACCGACCAAAATATCAGCCAAAGCTCGACCACCCTCTTGACCAGGGTACCACGCCTGAATGATCGCCGCTGCACCATTCAATATCTTCTTGCTCAAGAGTTGTGCACGACCGCCAAAGATCACCAATACAACGGGTTTGCCGCAATCGATAAGCTCCTCGACAAACCTCTCCTGCTCGCCCGGTAATCGAATACCCTTGCGGTTACGACCCTCGCCACAGAGCGACAAGTTCTCACCCATTGCAGCGATCACAACGTCTGAGCTCTTCGCCTGAGACATTGCCGCTTTCCAATCGGTCTCTGGAGCGGTCTCACGCAGCATCTTAACCAATAGCTCCATCTTCGAAAGCTCGATACGAGCATCGCCACCCTTTTCAAGGTTGACCTTTTGAGACGAGTCCCAATCGCAACCACGCTCAAACTTAACATCTACACCCTTAGTGACCGCCCCATTTAGACCATCACGCAATGTGTAAGCCTTGACGTACTCCAAATCGGGCACCTTGCCTTGGAAGAATGTGTGGTGAGCAGGGTACGTATAGTCGCCATACAGTGACCACGGAGAGTCTGCATTTGGTCCCACGAGCGCAATATCTTTCGTCTTCTTAGTGAGCGGCAAGACACCGTTATTCTTCAACAACACAACCGATTGTGTCGCCAACTCATACGCCAACTCGACATACTCAGGTTTGTTGAGGTTCACCTCTCCACGCTCATACAGCACGGGCGACCCGTCCAATAGACCCAAGCGAGCCTTCAACATCAAGTTGCGCTTAACCATCTCCTCAAATCTCGCCTCGCTAACCTTACCCTCCTTGACCAACCTCGGCAAGAGTGGATATGCAACGGGGTCACAAAGCTCCAAGTCTGCACCAGCCAAAGCCGATTTGATAGCTCGCTCCTCGCCAAGTGCAGGATTTAGAGCCACCTTTTTGGGCGGTGCAATTGCGCCGTAGTCGCTCACGATCACACCGTCAAACTTCATATAGTTGCGCAAGATGTCCTGCAGGAAGTAGTGGTTCGTGATAGCCGACTCGCCATTAAATGAGTGGTAACCCGGCATCAAACCCTTCGAGCCAGCCATACGGATCGCCACCTCGTGAGGCAAAACGATCTCCTCCATAAGCTCCTTTTCGGGGAGATTGATTCCGCCACCGTAGCCCAAGAAGTGTTTTGTCGTTGTCTCGATTCCCTTTCTCATATCCTCGCCACGCAGACCCTTCACAAAGGCGTTCGCCATCGATGAGGCGAGGTATCCATCCTCACCGTAACCCTCTTCGCCACGGTTGAAGTGTTGTGTGCGCACCACATCGACCATTGGCGAGAGCGCAAACTGTCCACCAATTGCACGCAGCGACTCAGCCGAATATTTCGACTTAAGCTCCACAAGCTCAGGATTCCAGCTACACGCCACACCGATCTGCTGTGGATAGGTCGTAGCCCCCTTTGTTGCGACACCTGTGATTAGCTCCTCGTGGAAAATCGCTGGGACTTTAGCATCGGTACAGCTCATTACGTAGGCTTGGAGGTCACGCACGAAGTCACGCAACTGGTCTGGCGTAAGCTCCTGTGTGCAGGCGTATTGTGAGATTTGCCCCACGCCATTAGGGATGATTTGGCGACAGAGCTCTAGGTTGAGCTTTCCATCTGTCGTGATTAGTTTCGACCTCACACCGTGGAGCTGTGCTGCACGCTGCTCGATGGTCATTGAGTTGTAGACTTTGTCGACTAGCGCCACAAGATCGCTATCCATAAATGGGTCGGAGCAAACTTGTGATGGAAGTTGTGAGCTGCCGCCACAGCAGCAGGCGCTCATAAGTGTAGTCGCAGCGGCTACAGCGGTGGCTACGAAGCCGATTGTTCCTCTTCTGATACTCATATTTTTAGGTTTATTGTTATTCGGTTTGTCTAAGACAGATACAAAAATAGGAAAAATTATCGAATAATATTGTCATTAGCTAGATTTTTTTCACTATTTCCACACTCCGCTATTTGATATTTCATTTATTAAATCTATATTTGCAGCATCTTAGTTATGTTTGCATATTTAAAACGAAAATGCGCATACAGCAAAAGTCGACCGAGCAACTAGGTCAAGCAATATAGATTTAGAAGATGAAGAGAGTAGATTTCAAAAAGGTGCTGTTGAGCTCGCTGTTAGTGGTGATGATGTCGTTAGTCGACCTTGTTGCTGCTGAGTATGCGCTGAGTGGACGAGTGGTGGATGAGAGCGGTCGGGCGCTTGCGGCGGCTACGGTTGGTGTCAACGGCTCGTCACACATCGCTCTGACTGATGAGGATGGTGGCTACTCTTTGACGCTGGATCGAGGTCTCTTGACGATCGTTGTGCAGTGTATGGGTTACGAGAGTAGCGCCGAGATGGTGGAGCTGAGGGGTGACGTGCGTTATGATGTAACACTTAAGCAGAGCAGCTACAGCGTTGATCAGGTCGATGTCCACACCAAGAGCGAGACGCAGCGGCTCAAAGAGGGGCTCTTCTCGGTCAACTCGCTCGATGTTGCGAAGTTGGCAAACACAAGCAGCTCACTGAGCGAGATTGTCGGCAAGAGTGCAGGTGTGAAGATCCGTGAGGAGGGGGGCACAGGGTCGGATTATGACCTCTCGATAAATGGATTGTCGGGTAACTCGGTGCGCTATTTTATCGATGGAGTGCCGATGAGCACGATGGGCGGCACACTCAACCTCTCGAATATACCTATTAATATAGTCGAGAGGATGGAGGTGTACAAAGGTGTCGTTCCCTCACACTTGGGCGCTGATGCACTGGGTGGCGCAATCAATATAATAACAAAGGATAGCAGCCACAACTACCTCGATGCCTCGATCGGAGCGGGTTCGTTTCATACAGCTGAGGCGACCATCACGGGGCAATATGTAACGCCAACGAGCAGGATCATCGTCCGCCCAACGGTGGCTCTCGACTACTCGAAGAATGACTACACGATGTATGGCGTGGAGGTGTGGGACGAGCAGCAGTGGGAGTACGTAGCGACCGATTTACCTCGATTCCACGATGAGTACCGTAGCGCATTTGTGCAGTTGGAGGCTGGTGTGAAGGATCGCAAGTGGGCAGACTCGTTTATGATCTCATCCTCGTGGTCGGCAGTCGATAAGGAGGTGCAGACGGGCTCGGTGCAGACAGCCGTTTATGGCGATGTGGAGCGTGAGCAGAGGGCTTATAACGTGATGGCTCGCTATCGCAAAGAGCGATTCTTGACCGAGAGGCTCAGCCTAAGCGCCACAGCATCACACACTTGGGACAGATCAAAGACGATCGATACAGCCTTTAGGCTCTACTCGTGGGACGGGAGCTACATCAACAGCGGACGTAGCGAGATTCGCAAGGGCAACAGAATGTTGCGCCACTACAACCAACCGCTGAGCGTTGTGCAGTCGAACCTCGATTATAAGTTGGGCGATTGGCAAAGTTTGAACTTCAATTATCAGTTGGAGAGTGTCGGCAATGAGCAGTATGATGAGGTCGACAGCGAGATACTTCCCTCGAATGACCACCTCTCGAAACATATCTTTGGGCTCAGCTACTCACAAAATCTCTTTGGCGAGCGGATGAGCAACACCATCTTCGTGAAGGATTATATGAGCCGACTAAGGGCTGAGCAGCAGGAGGATTACTGGATCACGAATGCCGATGATATTGAGGGCGGAGTATCGACAAACAACGTTGGATTTGGGGCTGGAACAAAGCTCACAATCTCTGAGGCGCTCTCGTTTAAGGCGAGTTACGAAAGCAGTTATCGGCTCCCCTCGGCACGTGAGCTGCTGGGCAACGGCTCGACACTCTACGCAAATTTTGCACTCAAACCCGAGTCGAGCGACAACATAAATTTTGGGCTCTTTGGCACACTCCGCAAGGCTCGTCACACGCTCTTTTATGAGGCGAACCTCTTCTATCGAGATGTTGAGGATTACATCAGCTTGGTGATCTCGGACAGCGAGGATGGCACGATGCAGTATGACAATATCAGCTCGGTGCGTATCATCGGTGGCGAGGCTGAGGTGCGCTACAACTATGGACGATCGTTCGAGGCGGTGGCGAATATGAGCTATCAAGATGCTCGAAGTATGACGAAGTATTACGCAAATGGGCAGCCTCAGGTCACCTATAAAAATAAGATCCCCAACAAGCCGTGGCTCTTTGGAAATGTCGATCTAAATTATACGTTTTTTGACCTCTCGAAACGAAAGGATGAGTTGCGGCTGAGCTATGAGTATAGCTACACACATTGGTACTTCTTAACGTGGGAGGGGTACGGTTCGCTGGCGAGCAAGTCGACAATCCCGACACAACACCAACACAATGTCGAGATGACTTACTCCTTTGCTGGACGCAGATATAACTTGACGGCTGAGTGCCAAAACCTTTTTAACACACTGCTTTATGACAACTATATGTTGCAGCGCCCCGGGCGTTCCTTTTATATGAAATTCAGATGTTTCATTAATTAATTTTATCTATATCAACAAACAAAAAAATGAAGAAAATTCAGACACTTTTGATGCTACCCCTGTTAGCATTTGCATTGACAACAACAAGCTGCACGAAAGATGATGGAGGCGGCAGCGAGGAGACCTCTTCGTATCATTACGACCTTTGGGTATCGTTGGATGGCTCGGCAGATAGCGCAATGGGCTCATCGGGAGCAACTCTACTTATCAACTCGTATGAGTCGTTGGAGGATTTGGGCGATGTGCTTAACTTCGAGAATGATGGCGCTGATGTATCGAGCAAGCTCTACAATCAGACGCTCTACAAGGGCGGTTATTACTATCAGATTCCTCAGGATGCAGATCGCTTTGGTAAGTATAAGATCGAGAACGATATGCTCACCATCGTCAAGGAGTTTAAACTTCCCGTTGGGGCGGTGCTTGCGGCAAAGTATTACTGTGGTGACTGGATCGATGATGACACGTTGGTTATTATGGGTACGATCAACTCTAAACAAAATATTGCGTGGCTCAAGATCAACACTACAGATATGACACTCATCTCAAGCGGCACGCTCGATCTCGATATGACCTCCATCGCTTGGAATGGTATAGCGAAGTCATATACGCTCTCGACCTCGGGATTGGTGGGTTACCGCAGCTCGGACGATCGTTTGATCTACTCATATAGCGTAAAGCGTAGAGCTACGGAGGATGCAACAGAAGATACATCGATGGATGTGAGTGTAGCCTTTATCGACCCATCGGATATGTCGATCAAGACGACTGTTACGGATAGCCGTGTGGAGCAGACTTATGGAACAGCGTGGGGTGAGTTGGAGCAGAATACAACATTCTTCACAGATGGTGGCGATTATTACATCTGCTGTAGAAACAGCCCGAACGATACATATGAGTCGGGTTTCATTCGTATCAAGGCTGGCGAGACTAAGGTCGACCCTCTCTATTTGGGTCTCTTTTCGTTGGATGAGAAGGTCTGCACAGCGGAGTATCTTGGCGGCGATGAGGTGTTGGTTTACGCTCAGAATCTTATGTTGACGGGCGCTGAGGATAAGTGGTCATCATCGACAGAGTTGAGCTGTTATTACTCGATCTGGAACGTGGCGGACAACACACGTAGCCAAATTCAGTACAACGGCAGTAATCTGCCTTACTGCACGGGTAACCTCACGACGCAGATCTTCACCGTTGCAGACGGCAAGGCGTACATTGGTGTAGTGTCGAGCGACTACACGGGAATCTACATCTATGATATTGCGGAGAAGAGCACTACAAAGGGAGCGACTATTGCTACGGGCTACACTTTGGAGCGTGTCTTGGCGCACGAGAAGGAGGCTTCGGAGGATGCTGAGTAGGGCTGAGTAGGGCTGAGTAGGGCTGAGTAGGGCTCAGTAGGG
>JBCQUE010000010.1:0-56279 GCA_047174325.1 Rikenellaceae bacterium
CAATTCGATAATTAAAGCCTTCAGAACAAACCTCAGAGGCGTAACCGATGTGAAATTTTTCCTGTTTCGCCTTACTCGTATTTTTGCTTAGTCCCCCTATTTTATCTGGTGACCCCTCTTCGAGCCGCCGCCCTCTGGGGATTTTTTTTGAAAAATCTCTTTTAGGAGGGAGGGCGATTGCTTGCTGTGGTCGCTGGTGTACTGCCTTTCAGGCGGCGGCACTTCTTAACTGTCTAGCCAGCTAAAAGGGAGCTAGCTCCCCTCCCCCTGCACGAGCTAGGCTATACTTTCGCATCGCCCATCCAGCGGTGGGCAACTCTCAACAGCCACAAAAAAAAGTGGGCCACCCTCTCGGGCAGCCCACAAAGTTATATTCAACTCGACCTCGACTACTTAACCTCGATCTTTGATGAACCAATCATATAGTTTGCGTAGTACAACTCAACCAAATAAACACCCTCTACAAAACCAGAACCTGCATAGAAAATGCTTACTGGCAATGACGCATTCTGATAGTCAACCTCACGTGTCGCTGAGTATGTCAACTTCTCACCGTTGAAGTTGAATGTTGGCAACTGCTCAGTTGTCAATACATAACCATCAGGTGATGTGATGCGTGCGAAGATCTCCTTGTTACCTGGCTTAGCCAACTCATTTGCAACAATTGTGAAGTTGATGCTCAAGCGGTCTGCCATCTTAACACGTGACATCTCGCTACCCTTAGCGTTGAACGCAGTGATCGAGATAGACTCAGCACGTAGACGTGAACCCTCCTTAACCTTGTTGTCTAGCTCCTTAGCACGCTCCTCAGCCTCCTCAGCACGTAGCTCAACCTTTGAGATTCTCTTCTTGAATGTTACATTCTCGCTGATAAGCTGCTGGTTCAAGTTGTTGAGCGAATCGATCTGCTGTAGGTAACCACGCATAATTGAACGCAATGTACCAACCTCACGCTCGTATCTCTTCAACTTAGCGTAGTTCAATGAACGCTCGTTCTTAAGAGCTGTGATAACTGAGTCTGCACGGTTGCGCTCGATCTCCATATTCACCTTCAACTCCTTGTTTGTTGTCTGAGCCTTGTCGTAATCAGCAATAAGTGATGTAAGGTTACCCTGAACCTTGTCACGATCTGCTGAAAGAAGTGCATAATCTGCCTGCTGCTGGTTGTGGATGTTGTAGTAAAGAGCCGATACAGCCACCAAAATAACCACCAATAGGGCGATTACGATGCGGTAACCTGTAAGGTTCTTGCTTGGTGTCTCTGGCTTCTTGCTTGAAGTGTAGCCCTGATCTTTTGCCTGCTCGGCTAGACGCTCGTTGAGAGTCTTCTCTTTGTTCTCTTGTGCCATTTTTTTTGTTTTTATTTTTTTGTTAACTTAATTACATACCTACTTCGCACTATTCATTTCGCAAATATATACTATTTTATTATAATATAAAACAATTTTCGACGTTTATTGTAATTTATTTTATCATTGAACTATGAAATCATCGAAAAATCAAACCTCTTCTCCGTTGAAAATCGCTCTCGAAGTGCTCGAAGCGGTTGATTCTCCTCGATCGAAAGTGATGGATCGGCATCCAAAATATCTATTGCTGCATCACGAGTTAGCGTAAGTATCTGTATATCACGGGTCGGGTTGGCGATATTGAGCACCACCGCCTCGCCGCTCTGTTGCGTCCCGTTGACATCACCCGCTCCACGTAGCTGTAGATCTAACTCCGAGAGGCGGAACCCATCATTGGTCTCACACATCGCCTCCAGACGCTTGCGACCATCTGATGAGAGCTTCTCGCCCGACATCAGTATGCAGTACGACTGCTCGCCACCACGACCCACACGACCACGCAACTGATGCAGCTGTGATAGTCCAAAACGCTCCGCCGATTCGATAACCATAACCGAGGCGTTGGGTACATCGACACCCACCTCTATGACCGTTGTCGAGACCATTATATCCGCCTCGTGCGCCTTGAATTGACGCATCGACTCCTCCTTGTCCTCAGCCTTCATCTTGCCGTGACAGATCGCAACACGATATTTCGGCAGCGGAAAGTCTCGTGATATTGCCTCAAAACCATCGGTCAAATCTTTGTAATCCATCCCCTCCGACTCCTTGATAAGAGGGTAGACAACATAGACCTGTCGACCAAGATCGATCTGTTCCCTCATAAAACCGAAGAGGCGTAGTCGGGCAGAATCGGTGTAGTGTGCCGTCTTGATCGGTTTTCGCCCTGGAGGCAACTCATCGATGATCGATACATCCAAATCGCCGTAGAGCGTCATCGCCAAGGTTCGGGGTATCGGTGTGGCGGTCATAACCAATATATGTGGCGGCGCAATATTTTTACGCCACAGTCTCGCTCGCTGCTCCACTCCGAAGCGGTGCTGCTCATCGATCACCACAAAACCCAGCGACTTGAACTGCACACGATCCTCCAGCAGTGCGTGTGTCCCGATGAGTATATCGATCTCGCCCGAGGCGATCCCCTCCAACGACCCACGCCGCTCCTTCGCCTTTGATGAGCCTGTGAGTATCCCGATCTTGATAGGTAGCCCTTCGCACATCCGCTGCATCGAGGCGCAGTGTTGGCGAGCCAATATCTCGGTGGGAGCCATTATTGCCGCCTGATAACCATTGTCGACCGAGAGCAGCATCGTGCAGAGCGAGACCACCGTCTTGCCGCTGCCGACATCGCCCTGCAGCAATCTGTTCATCTGATAACCCGTGGTGGTGTCCTCTCTGATCTCCTTGATAACTCGCTTTTGTGCTGAGGTTAGCGGAAAGGGTAACTTCTCGCTGTAGAACCTGTTGAATAGATCGCCTACTCTGTTGAATATGAATCCATTAGGTTTGGCTAATCGCTCTGTGCGACGAGCCTGAATGTTGAGCTGTATTCCGAATAACTCCTCAAATTTGAGCCTAAATTCTGCAGCTGTGAGTAGCTCCCGAGATTGCGGAAAGTGGATGTTATAGAGCGCCTCTTTGAGTGAAATCAATCCATACTTCTGCATCAAATGTTGCGGCAACGTCTCCTCAATGAGCGACCCTACACGTCCCCAGAGCGCCACGATTGCGTTGTAGAAACCCTTGGCGCTGAGCGACGAAGAGAGCTTCTCGGTCGTTGAGTAGACACCCTCCATCAGGCTCGCCCGATTTTGTGAGAGCGCCTTTTCGATGTTCTCCACCTCAGGGTGCACCATCGAGACCTCATCTCGAAAGAGCGACACACGTCCAAAGATGAGGTACTCACGCCCAGCCTCCAACCGCTTCTCGATCCACTTTTGACCCTTGAACCAAACTAGATCCGCCACGCCTCCATCTCGATCCTGCACCACCACACGAAGTCGGCTCTTTGACCCCTCGCCAGCGTGGCTAATGGAGACTATTCGCCCCCGAAATTGAACCAACGAACCATCCACAGAGGGCAACTCAGCGATCGTATAGATACGTGTGCGATCGATGTAACGGTGGGGAAAGTGATACAACAGATCGCCAAAGCACTCAAGCCCAAGTTCCCGTGAAAGAAGTTGGGCTCGAATCTCGCCAATGCCTGCAAGATATTTTAACTCGGTATGAAATATGTCGTTCATAATACAAATATATGAAAATTGCAGGGTAACTCACAATATTTTTATATCTTTGTTGCACGGAAAATAAAAAATTATTACCTTTAGGATATGTTACAGAGTATTTTAGTTGAGATTGTCGACTCCTTTGTTCGCTCAATAATGGTGGGCGTTGCAGCATCGATCACGGTTGGTCCTGTGGCGGTGTTGTGCATACAGCGTACACTCTCCAAATCACGCCGCTCGGGAATAGTCTCGGGGTTGGGTGTCGCCTGTGCCGATACGTTGATGGCTATTGTTGCATACTTTTTTTACGCAATGTTGCAGGGTCAGATCGAACTCTATAATGTGCTGTTGCGTATCGTGGGCGGTATCTTTGTTGTTGGCGTTGGGGTCTATCTCTTTTTGCAGAATCCGATCCCTCAGATAAAGAGGAATCGGCGTGGCGATAGGTCGTCTGAGTGGCAAGATTTCATCTCGGTGTTTGGGCTTACGGTGGCAAATTTCATTATGGTTGTTCCCTATTTGCTCGCCTTTTTTGCGGTCTTTAAGGTCTCGGATGGTGGTGAGATGCCGGGGTTGTGGGGCGCTCTTAAGGGGTGCGCTGTGATGGTTGGATTCTTTGTCGGTAGCTCGGCTTGGTGGACAGCTATTGCCTTTGGTTTCAACCTCTTCAGGGCGAAGTTTAGACCACGACATTTGGTCACGATTAACCACGCAGCGGGTATCCTCATCGGTGGGCTCGGGGCGTTTACAATACTTTCAACAGTTGTTCAAGAGTACTTAAGATTAAATGGAAATATTATACAATAACGATATTACAGAGGGGGCTGTAGCTAAGCAGGGAGCTGTGGCTGAGCAGGAGTTTACAGCTAAGCAGGGAGCTGTGGCTGAGCAGGAGTTTACAGCTAAGCAGGGAGCTGTGGCTGAGCAAGAGTTTACAGCTAAGCAGGGGGCTGTGGCTGAGCAAGAGTTTACAGCTAAGCAGGGAGCTGTGGCTGAGCAGGGAGCGATAAAACGGGGCGTGAGCATCGCTATCGATGGCTACTCGTCGTGCGGTAAGAGCACCTTTGCTAAGGCGATTGCGGCTCGATTGGGTTACATCTTTATCGACACGGGGTCGATGTATCGTGTGGCGACATATTTGGCGTTGCGTGAGGGGCTTATCGTGGAGGATGAGCTCGATAGTGAGGCTGTGGGGGCTCTGCTGAGGGGTCATAAGATCTCGTTTCAATTCAACGCCGAGCGTGGTGCGAGCGATGCAACACTCGATGGCGAGGTTATTGAGGGCTCAATATTGCGATCGATGGAGGTCGCTTCACGGGTGAGTAGAGTGGCGGCAATTGGTGCTGTGCGTGAGCAGCTTGTCGAGGCGCAACAAGCTCTCGGGCGTGATGGTGGCGTGGTGATGGATGGGCGAGACATCGGCACGGTGGTGATGCCCAACGCTGAGGTCAAGATATTTATGACGGCCGACCCGATGGTCAGAGCGCACAGACGTTATGATGAGCTAAAGGCGAAGGGCGAAGAGGTGGCGCTGGAGGTGATCGTGGAGAATGTGGTGCAGCGTGATAGAGAGGATGAGCAGCGTGAGATCTCACCGCTACGCAGGGCAGAGGATGCTGTGCTGCTCGATAACTCATATATGAGTGTGGAGCAGCAGATGGGTTGGTTTGAGGAGCTGTATAGAGAGCGAGTTGGACGATGAACGGAGTGAACACAATGAATGACGAGTTGGACGATGAACGGAGTGAACACAATGAATGACGAGTTGGACAATGAACGCTATTAATAATACAGATAGAGATTTAAGGATAGAGGAGAGGGATTTGCGGATCGAGATTGACCCCCGATCGGGTTTCTGTTTCGGTGTGGTGAGGGCTATTGAGGAGGCGGAACGGGCTGTGGTTGATAGCGGCAGCGAGGTCTTTTCGTTGGGCGATATTGTCCACAATAGGGTAGAGGTGCATAGGTTGGAGGAGTTGGGTCTGCACCCCATCACAAAGGAGCGGATCGGTGAGGTGGCTGGCAAGCGAATGTTGATCAGAGCGCACGGTGAGCCACCATCGACATATACGGAGGCTCAGCGGCTGGGCATCACGGTGATCGATGCAACGTGTCCTGTGGTGGCTAAGTTGCAGCAGCGTGTGGTGAGTGCCTATGGTCAGATGCAGGCGGTTGGCGGCACGGTGGTTTTGTTGGGCAAGAGGGGTCACGCTGAGGTTGTGGGGCTCACGGGTCAAGTTGGGGATGATGTGGTTGTGGTGGAGCGTGAGGCGGATTTGGAGGGTGTTGATCTCGCCAAACCGATCTACTTCCTGTCGCAGACGACACAGAGCATTGGGCTCTTTGAGCGCTTGGCGGAGGTGATACGTAGCCGTTCGAGCGACCCCGATAGTGTCATTGTCTCCGATACGATTTGTCGACAGGTGTCGTCACGTGAGGAGCATCTGAGGGCGTTTGTGAGTGAGTTTGATGTGATACTCTTTGTGTGTGGGCGCAAGTCGAGCAATGGACGAGTGTTGTATGAGTTGTGTCGAGAGGCGAATGAGCGGAGTTATAATATAGAGTCTGAGGAGGAGATCCGAAGTGAGTGGTTTGATGGGGCGCACTCGGTGGGGATCTGTGGCGCAACATCTACGCCAGCGTGGCTGATGGAGCGTGTGGCGAGGGCGGTTAGTGGTTAGTGGTTAGTGGTTAGTGGTTAGTGGTGATTGCAATTAACAATTTAAAATAAGGAGGGTAAAGTTATGAGATTCTTTCAACGATCAATTAAGTATTTTCTATCGCTATGCTTAGCATACGTGGTGGTTCTTTATGCGCTATCGTTCACTGAGATGATGGTTCTTACACGTGGGCAGACGTTCCAAGCAGTCTTTTCGACACACCGAGGATTGGTGATGGTCATTGCGATTGTGGCTCTATCGGCAGCGTATCCATACTTCGGATTTATGAAGAGGCGGTTGAAGGGCGACATCACCAAGGAGCGAGATATAATCATTAAAGCCTTTGAGTTGCAGCACTTTAGGGTGATGAATATCGAGGAGGGTTTCCGCATTACATTCGTAGCTGAGGGGCTGTTGAAGCGGTTGAGTATGCTGTTCGAGGATCATATCTTGGTGACACAAATGGGCGAAGAATTTGAGATTCGGGGCAATCGAAAGGGTGTTGCATACGTTGTATTCAGACTAGAGGCAGCGTTGGCACGTGAAAGAGAGTTAGAGGCTGAGCGCCTCCAGAAGGTGAAAGCAAGCGTTGAGGAGCAGGAGAAGGGCGAGGCGGCAAGCGTCTAAAGCGAGCGACAGCGTGAAGTAAGTGCAGCAGTGGGTTAGAGAGGAGCGGAGGCAGCGACCCAACGGAGCGGAGGCAGCGACCCAACGGAGCGGAGGCGGTGACCTAACGGAGCGGAGGCGGTGACCTAACGGAGCGGAGGCAGCGATCCAACGGAGCGGAGGCAGCGACCCAACGGAGCGGAGGCAGCGACCTAACGGAGCGGAGGCGGTGACCTAACGGAGCGGAGGCGGTGACCCAACGGAGCGGAGGCAGCGATCCAACGGAGCGAGACAAATAAAATAGTTACATATATATAATGAAGAGATTTTTACCAATATCGATATTGACCCTAATATCGATACTCTCCATCGGTGCGGTGAAGAGCGACTTTGCATTGATGCGAGACACCGAGATTATGATAAACGTGATGAGGGCGTTGGAGCAGAATTATGTCGATTCGCTCTCCTCGTCACAGCTAGTGAGTGACGCTACGGAGGGTATTTCGCAATCGCTCGACCCATATACAACCTATCTCAGTGCCGAGGATATGGGCGACTTTGAGATTATGACTACGGGGCGATACGGCGGTATTGGTGCGGTGATTATGAAACGTGGCGACTATGTAGTTATTGCTCAGCCATATAAGGGGTCTCCAGCCGATAGAGCGGGGCTTAAGATTGGCGATAAGATCATCGAGATTGATGGCGAGGCGGCAAAGGGTTTCGACACAAAGCAGGTGAGCGACAGGCTGAAGGGGCAGCCCGGCAGCAGCGTAAAGGTGGTGATACAGAGCGTGATAGACTCGGCACAGCGTAGGGTGAAGATCAAGCGTGAGAGGATTGCGATCCCCTCGATCCCTTACTACGGAATGTTGAACGGCTCGGTTGCATATCTCAAACACACGGAGTTTACGGATGGTTGTTATGACGAGATGCGTAGCGCCTTGGCGGAGCTACGTGAGCAGGGGATGAGCTCTTTGGTGTTGGATTATCGGGGTAATGGCGGTGGCGTTATGCAGGAGGCGATCAAGATTCTGTCGCTCTTTGTGCCTAAGCAGAGCCCTGTGTTGGTGGTCAAGGGGCGGAGTGAATCGACAACTTATAAGACGACACGGGATCAGATCTATCCAACGATGCCGTTGGTGGTCTTAATTGACGGCAACTCAGCATCGGCGGCGGAGATCGTGGCTGGGGCGCTACAGGATATGGATCGGGCGGTGTTGGTTGGCGAGAAGAGTTTCGGTAAGGGGTTGGTGCAGAGCACCGTGCCCGTGGGTTACGACTCATATCTTAAGTTAACCACAGCGAGGTATTATATTCCGTCGGGTCGCTGTATTCAGGCGATTGACTACACTGACCACTCAACGGGGCGACAGGTGGAGCGTGTGGCGGATTCGTTGCGTCGTGAGTTCAAGACAGCCTCGGGTCGCACGGTCTATGATGGCGGAGGTATCACGCCCGACATCAAGGTTGAGGGTGAATATGTAAGTCACTTTGCAGCAACGCTTTATAGAGATGGTTTCATTGCCGATTGGGGTGAGGTGTATTACCGCAAGCATCATCGTGAGCAGCTCGACCCACGGACATTCAAGCTCACGGATGATGATTTTAACGACTTTGCAAAGCTCATCGAGGGGCGAGATGTGAAGTATGAGTCGAGTGTGAGCCGAGCGATGCAGGCGTTGGAGGGGGCTGCGAAGCGTGAGAAGAATAGTGAGTTGATAGCTGATTTAAAGCGACTTAAGGGTAATTTGCACGATGGCACGGCGGCTAACGTGGAGCGTTATCGGGAGGAGATTTTGAGGTATATGACGCAAGATGTGTTGCTCAGAATGAATTATTATGAGGGCGTTGTGAGTAACTCGGTGGTGAGTGATCCGCAGGTGTTGCGAGGAGTAGAGATATTGACCAAAAAATAGTTATGAGGGGAGCAAGCTCCCTTTTAGCTGGCTTGACAGCAAGAAGTGACCATCGCTGGATTGGCGACACGTAAGTATCGCCCCGCTCGTGCAGGGGGAGCTCCCCCTGCTCCGCCTGAAAGGCAGTACGCCAGCGACCAAAGCAAGCAACCGCCCTCCCTCGTTAAAGGAGATTTTCAAAAAAAATCTCCCCAGAGGGCGGCAGCTCGAAGAGCTGCAATTGAGATTTGAGTTATGAGTTATAAGTTAGACGAGTAAAATGAAGAGATGAACATAAGAAATAACAATATAATGTGGTTGCTAAGGAGTTGGTGGGGTGCGTATCGCAACTTCATCTTGATCTGCTTGGCATCGTTTTTTGTTGTTATGACCCTCTTCACCACCTCACGAATGGCGAGCACGTTGCGTGATAAGGAGATCCACGAGATGGAGCATTGGGTCTTGACGATGGAGAAGTTGAGCCACGATGTGTCGAGCCCTGGTGCGCCCTCTGTGCTCGATATGTCGAATACTCGGCAGAATATTCCCTTCATCGTTATTGACGACAGAATGAATGTTGTGTCGTCTCACTTGGTCGATGATAGCATCCTTGACCACCCCGATAAATTGAGGCGCAAGGTGAACGATTTTTCGAGCCGAAATAACCCGATCGTCTTTAAACAGATGTGGAACGATCGCCGCTTTCTGCTCTTTTATGGATCGTCCGAACTGTTGCAAAGGCTCTATTATGTACCGCTCACTCAGTTCGCTATCACGCTGATATTCTTCATTTTAGCCATTGTTGTGTTGCGTAGCACTCGCCAAGGTGAGCAGGATCGAATTTGGGTTGGACTAGCCAAGGAGACGGCTCATCAGTTGGGTACACCGATCTCGTCACTGATGGGGTGGATCGAGTACCTGAGAGATAGCGGTGAGGTGGATAGTGATACGGTGGATGAGATGAGTAAAGATCTGACGCAGCTGATGAAGGTGACCGATCGTTTCTCAAAGATTGGTGCCGATACACAGCTCTCGCCAGCCACGGTGAATGAGGTTGTGGATGGTGTGGTCAACTACTTCCGTGGGCGTGTGCCTCGTGGTGTGACGATTAGCTATGATGGATTGTCGAAAGCGCCATCGAGTGCGCTGCTGAATGTGACGCTCTTTGAGTGGGTGGTGGAGAATCTTCTGAAGAACTCGCTCGATGCGTTGGCGGGCTCGGGGATAATCACCGTGGAGGTGATAACCGATGAGAGCAGCATCTCGGTGGAGGTGAGCGACACGGGGCGAGGTATCCCCAAAAATGCGTGGCGCAAGATCTTCGACCCTGGTTACACCACAAAGACACGGGGCTGGGGGCTGGGTCTATCGCTCTCACGCCGTATTGTTGAGGATTATCACCACGGTGAGATTGGCGTAGTGGAGTCTCGGCTGGGTGTCGGGACGAAGATGAGGATCAAACTAAATAGATTATTTGAGTAATGGCGGCAGCAGATACATTGAGTAGGGTAGAGCTGTTGCGCTCGGTCTTTGGCGAGGAGAGTGTTCGAGGTGGTGCGGAGGCGGTGGTGCAGAGAGGCGATTCTCTAATTGGCGCTGTGGATGGGGCTGGGCTCTCGATTGTGGAGCGAGGTGCAGAGCTGTCGATCGTGGAGAGCGGTGCGGATGGTGTCGTGATGCTTGCCGACACTCCTCTGTTTTATATTGTGACGATGGTTACGATCTTCATATATTTTATCTGGATGATCCGTTATATATCTCATCGTCAGCGTGGTGACTACTCCGAGGAGCGGTGGATTTATGGCGATGATGACGATCGGCGCACGGCTGGTTTCTCGGTTCATTTGAGCGACGTGGTGCTCTCGCTCGCTATTATGATGGGTCTCATCACGCTCGTTATTTCGGGTCTCTCGGATTGGGTGCTTAGTGGGGTGTCGAGTGGGGCGCTGGGTGACTTCGTTGCGGAGGATGGTGCGCTTGTGAGGATTCTCACTAGGGTGCGTATCGTGGGGATTGAGCAGCTGATGATCGCTGTGGCTAGCTACCTTCTCTTGTCGACTGTGTGGTTTGCACTTATATATATATTGTCTCGCAGCAGCGTGGAACGGGATCGATGGGGACACCAAATTGTGAAGCTGAAATCTCAGTTTATTCTCCCGATAATGCTCTTTTTTATGCCTTTTGTTGCTTTGGCTGCATTAATTGAGGGGTGTGAGCCACTCCGTTATATCGTTGTGGTTGAGCTGGTTATACTCATACCGCTATATTTATTGCGTAGTTTTTTACTCTTTGCTGCCCAAAAAATTTCAATTTTGCAATGGTTTTTGTACCTTTGCACCGTTGAATTGCTCCCCATCACAGTTATATGGGCGCTATTCTTCAGAAGTGTGAGTATAACTTAATTGATTGCCCGTGGCGCTGAACATCCAAAAAGTCCTAGTTTCCCAACCTTCACCCGTTGTGAAGGAGAAATCACCATTTTATGAATTTTCATCCAAGTATGATGTCGAGATCGATTACCGCCCACTCATTAGGGTCGAGGGTATCCCGATCAAGGAGTTCAGGGCTCAGAGGGTTGATATACTGCAGCACACCGCTGTGATCTTTACATCACGCACCACGATCGATAGCTTCTTTGCAATCTGTGAGGCATCACGTGTCACCGTGCCCGAGGGTATGAAGTACATCTGTCAGACGGAGGCGGTGGCGCTCTATCTTCAAAAGTATATCGTCTATCGCAAACGTAAGATCTCGTTTGGCGATGGAACGTTTAAATCGCTCGTTGAGTTGATCGTTAAGAACCGTGCCGAGAAGATGCTGCTCACGCTGAGCGAGCCACATAAACCTGAGTTGCCTGAGGCGATGGAGCAATTGGAGCTTAACTTCACACAGGCGATCTTGGCGCACACGGTGTCGGCAGATATGACGGGTGTTGAGATCGATTCGTATCAACTCGTGGCGCTCTACTCGCCATCGGACGTAAAGGCGTTGGTGGAGAGCTTTGGCAAGGATCGTTCGCCTATGTTGGCGGTCTTTGGTCGAGCTACATTGGCGGCGGCACACGCTGCAGGTATCTCGGTGAAGGCTATGGCTCCAACGGCTGAAGCGCCATCGATGGTTAAGGCGATCGAGATACTTACTCAGAAGATCAAAAATGGTGAGGAGGTTGCAGATGTGGAGTTGGTGGATGACCATTCACAGGAGGAGTTCCTCAAGAGCCAGCAGTGCAAAATGGCGAAGAAACCTCGCTCAAAGAGCTCAACAACAAAGAGATAACAAAGAGATAGTGATAAACGAAGAGTTAGATATAGAGAGTTGTGAGGCGGCTGTAGTTGATGATACTGCAGCCGCTAAACGCACCTCCACACTCTCGTTGGCTAAGCCCAATGGGTTGCCACGGTGCGAGAGGTTGCGTGGTCGCACGGCTGTGTCGCATCTCTTTGCGGAGGGTGATGGAGGGTTTGTTTTCCCGATTAAATATATCTATTGCAAGGGGTCGGACGCTACGGCTGTGACTAGCGTGATGTTCACAGTGCCCAAACGATTTCATAAGCGAGCTAACAAACGCAATCTACTTCGGCGGCGCATCAAGGAGGCTTATCGGCTGCAGAAGGGGTTGTTGGGGGCGGCTGGTTCGGGGTATCATATTGCGCTGATCTATAGCCACAAGGAGGCTTCGGAGTATCGAAAAATCGCTGGCGCTGTCGAGAAGATCTTGCTTCGGATTGGTGCGGCTGAGTAAGGCTGAGTAGTCTTACTCAGCCTTACTCAGCCTTACTCAGTTTTACTCAGCCTTACTCAGCCTTACTCAGCCTTACTCAGTCTTACTCAGCGACCACCGCAGCATCCGTTGCAGCTCTTTGAGCCGCCGCCCTCTGGGGATTTTTTTTTGAAAAATCCCTTTGATGAGGGAGGGCGATTGCTTGCTCAGCTCCATTGCGTACTGCCTTTCAGGCGGAGCAGGGGGAGCTCCCCCTGCACGAGCGTGGCGATACTTCGTATCGCCCATCCAGCGGTGGTCAACTCTACAAGCAAGCCAAAGCTAAAAGGGAGCTAGCTCCCCGTCCATCCAGCGATGGTCAACTCTACAAGCAAGCCAAAGCTAAAAGGGAGCTAGCTCCCCGCCCATCCGGCGGTGGTCAACTCTACAAGCAAGCCAAAGCTAAAAGGGAGCTAGCTCCCTAACTATTACAGCGTTGATTGCGAGCTTACCTCGACCTCTGTCGAGACCTTCTTAACCAATCCCTGCAGAACCGCACCCGGCCCTAACTCCGAGAAGTTCGTCACTCCGTCAGCCAACATATTCTTCACAATCTGTGTCCACCTTACAGGCGCTGTTAACTGAGCAATCAAATTCTCCTTGATCTTCGCTGGGTCGCTATATGGCTGTGCATCAACGTTTTGATAGATCGGACAGCTCGGTGCTGAGAAGGGTGCATCAGCAATCGCCTTCGCCAACTCCTCACGTGCTGGAGCCATCAATGGCGAGTGGAACGCTCCACCTACAGGCAAACGCAACGCACGACGAGCGCCAGCCTCCTTTGCCGCTACACACGCCGCCTCGATCGCCTCAACAGAGCCCGAGATAACTAGCTGCCCCGGGCAGTTGTAATTTGCCGCAACAACAACACCATCGGTCGCCTCACAGATCGCCTCAACAGCATCATCCGCCAGTCCCAACACAGCCGCCATCGTTCCCTCGACAGCCTCGCAAGCCGCCTGCATAGCCGCTGCACGCTTAGCCACCAACTTAAGTCCATCCTCGAACGACAGCACACCCGAGACAACCAACGCTGAGAACTCACCCAACGAGTGTCCTGCAACAGCATCGGGCACAACACCCAACGCCTTAGCCAAAATCACCGAGTGCAAAAATACAGCTGGCTGCGTAACATTCGTCTGCTTGAGCTCAGCATCCGTGCCCGAGAACATAATGTCCGTAATGCGGAAACCCAACACCTCATTTGCCTGCTCAAATAGAGCCTTTGCCTCAGCGTTGTTCTCATAGAGGTCTTTGCCCATTCCTACCGACTGAGCTCCCTGACCAGGGAATACATAAGCGTGTTTCATCTTCTTCTTAATTTTGTTTTAAACAGCACAAGACCACCGACTTCTCGATGATCTTGCACGGGGTATTAATATCTTCTAACTCTTCAAGTTAATCTTTATAGGTTGCGATCGCCCTTTGAGCCAAATGGCACCGACAAACCGAGTGTGAAGTTCATCGACGACTGGTTGATAGGGATGTACTGAGTGCTCTTCTTCGAGAACAATACATCGCTAGCGAGGTACAAATCGAGGAATCCCAACGACAGATTCGCTGCCAAACCAACCGTGTTGCCGAGGTTGTTGGTGAATGCGTAGCTAGCCGCTACTGAGATCAAGCTGATCGGTGTGAATGTAACCACGCCCGATAGTGTGTGCATAGTTGTGCTCTTCCAGAAGTCGATGTCGTAAACCAAACCTGCACTCAAGAAGTTATCCAAGATCTCATAGTTACCGCCCATCACGATGCTTGACTGCAATGAGTTTGTAGTACCCTTGCTCTCCTCCTCTTCCAAGACGATGTCGGCGAACTCAATATCGCTTGATCCAGTAACCTCGCCCTTGTTTGCATCATACTCTGCACCGCTAAATACGAAGTTGTTAGCCACAGATGCTGAGGTGTTTGCGCCAGCTTTCCACGACATAAAACCGAGGTCGTTAACCGCCAATGAGAACTGGATACGATCCGAAAAGTCGAACGTTGCACCAAGGTCGAGACCAAATCCAACGCCAGCGATTCCGTCGGGTGTACCCTCGATTGAGCCCAAATCCATCTCGCCATTCTCGTCTGCCTCCATAGTCATACCCGAGGCGTTGAGGCTAAATGTACCTGTTGCATCTGCTGCCCACTCCGTTGAGTTCATCGACACATCCATCCTGTCGATATTAAACTCAGCATTCATCAAACCAAGGAGCACCTTTGCACGAGCTCCAACAACCAATCGATCATCGAAGAGTTGGCGTGAGTAGCCAAACGATGTCTCAACGTAACTCTCCATATACATATTGAGATCCTCGATTGTGCTCTGCGCAGGGGCGTTCTTGAAGAAGTCGACCATCGAATAAGGCATCGACATATTCATAGTTGTCTTTAGCGCCATATCGACACTCCAAAATGCACCATTCTCCTTGTTATACCGACCAAAACCCAAGATACCGATGCGGCTCTCTAGTCCCGTTGTGTTGTTGGTCTTAAGTCCGCTCAGTGCATCTGCTGCCGAGATCGAGGTGTCAAAGATCGTTGCCAAACCACCATCGGGGCTAGGGACAAGGAAGTCGCTAATGGCGATGTTTCCAGCCACACCAACTGATGTTGAACCGACCAGTGGAATGTTGAAATATCCACGAGTAGGCGCAAATGCAGCGTTGTGCTGAGTGCGCTCAACAGCTCGGGGCATAAAGTATGATGCGGTGCTCTGTGCCGATGCACTAAGAGCTGCTACGGCGAAAGTTGCCGCTAATGTTAATTTATATGTAGTCTTCATTTTAGCACTCGGTTTTATAGGGGACTTCTAATAATTCCCCGATTTTAATTTTTGGTTAATAATTGCCCATTTTTGATTTTGCAAAAGTGGGTTGTAGTGGCTTTACCACCTATTTTTGTGAAATCAAAAAGGGGTGGTTAGTAGCCTAAAAGTAAAATCGGGGAATTATTAGAAGTCCCCTATAGTATAAGACTTCCTGATTTACGGACGATTAGTGTGATCTTGATCTTCTTATCCTTTGTCTCGATTGTTTTGCTTGTGTTGTAGTTCTTGATTCCGTAGTCAAGCTCCACGGTGAGATTAGCGAGGATCTGATCCAAGATGTCAGCCGATGAGACCGTACCTGTCGTAGTTCCCTTCTTCTCTTCGTCTTCGCTTACATAGTCGGGCAACTCTATTTCGCCATCGTTAGCGTAGATCAATGTGCCCTTAAATGACATATCAAGCGCTGTTCCATCGCTAAAAGTCAAGTCCGAGTCGCATGTTGCCATAATACGGATTGTGTTCTTGTCGCCATCAATGTTCTTGTTCAACATATCGATCACATCTGTGCCAATATCAACTGAGCCTACTTCGATAGTCTCGCAAGTATTCTCACGCACTCTATCTTGCATTGTTGTCGTTAGGGAGGTTAGAGAGCCTGAGAGATCGTCCGCAGTCTTTTTCTCGATTTTTGTGTGGAAAGCGCTTGCATCATCGTCACTAAAATCAATATCAAGATCATCCTCCAGCTGCGTTCTCAAATCCGAATACTCCTCACCCTCTTTAATGGTGTCGTAAAAATCCTTACATTTACCTTCGTTACTTTGAATCTCGGCAAGCAATTTCGCAGACACCCCAGCGGCATAATCATCATCGCTATCCACAAGCGCCAAGTCGATCTTCTCGCCAGAGGGCAGGATTGAGTTGATCTCAGTAAGAGCTGCAAAGAAGTCGCTATCACTCTCCGTCTCCTCACCATCCGCCTTTGTGCGCACCACAACCGAAGTCGAGATAGCCTCGCTAGCATCCACCGTCACATCGACAAGCGGAATGTCGAACGAAGTGTCGTCTGTACCAAGACCAATGCCATCTGTGTTTACGCTTGAGAGGTCGTATGTGTCATCGACATTACACCCCACGCTCACCGCCGCTGCAACCATCACTGCTGCAAGGCGCTTTGTAAAAGAGTAAAATTTTCTATTCATAACATTTAAGTTTAAAAATTGCAACTTTGGATTGTATCATTATAAAATAGCGATACATATATTTATATAGTTATCAACAAAGGTAGTGCATTTGATCTTTATGTCAAAATTAATTTACATTTATTTTTTGTTATTTTACAATTTTTGCTACCTTTACACTTGTGAATAATTTAGAGACGAGCATCAAAGAGCAGGTGGCAGCGCTGCCGTTAGAACCCGGTGTGTATCAATTTCTTAACCGAGATGGTGAGGTGATATATGTCGGGAAAGCGAAGTCGTTGCGCCGCCGTGTAAGTTCATATTTTGTGTCGAGTAAGGAGCACAGTGCAAAGGTTCGAGTGCTCGTGCGGCAGATCTGCAACATCTCTCACATCGTTGTCGATAGCGAACACGATGCACTGCTGCTCGAAAACTCACTCATCAAGCAGCTGCAACCAAAGTACAATATTTTACTCAAAGATGACAAGAGCTATCCGTGGATCGTGGTCACCGCTGAGCCCTTCCCGAGGGTGTTGTCCACACGCAGACTCATAAAGGATGGTTCGCAATACTTTGGACCATACTCATCGATGGGGATGCAGCGCACCGTGTTGGAGTTTGTGCGTGATGTTATCCAGCTGAGAACCTGTAAGTTAAACCTTACCGAAGAGAAGATCGCTGAGGCGAAATTCTCGCTCTGCCTGCAGTATCACTTGGGCAACTGTGCCGCCCCGTGCGTTGGGTCACAGAGCCGTGAGGAGTATCAGCGACAGGTGGCGATGGCGGTCTCGGTGTTGCGTGGCGATTTGCGCCCCGTCAAAAGCTACCTCACCGAGGCGATGATAGAGGCGGCAAGCAGCCTTAATTTTGAGGAGGCACAGCGATATAAAATGAGGCTCACGGCACTAGATAAATATGTGCATAAGTCGGTGATAGTGAGCGCCAAGATCGAGGATGTAGATATTTTTTCGCTCATCGATGACGGCAGCGACACCGCCTACTGCAACTATATAAAGATACGTCACGGCTCGATTGTCGGGGTCTACACCGTGGCGCTAAATACAGGTGTCGAGAGTGAGCCCGAAACGCTGCTGAGCTACGCTATTGAGCAGATCTTGGAGCGCACCGAGCAGCAGCTCTCTCGTGAGGTGATTGTCCCCTACCTCCCTGCATCGTTGCCGATCTTCGATGGCGTGAACTTCACCGTGCCCAAGCGAGGCGAGAAGTTGGAGCTGCTGGGTTTCTCAGAGCGCAGCGCACGGATCTACAGGGCTGAGCAGCTGAAAAATATGGAGATCCACAACCCCGATCGCCACACCGATCGACTGATGGAGGCGATGCAACGGGAGCTCAGAATGGAGCGTGAACCCAGACACATCGAGTGTTTCGACAACTCTAACCTACAGGGTACTAACCCCGTAGCCTCGTGCGTGGTCTTTCGCAACGGCAAGCCTTCTCGCAAGGAGTATCGCCACTTCAACATCAAGACGGTGGTTGGTGCGGATGATTTCGCCTCGATGCGTGAGGTGGTCTCACGGCGCTACTCACGGCTCATTGAGGAGGGCGAGACGCTCCCCGATTTGATCGTTGTCGATGGTGGTAAGGGTCAGTTGTCGAGCGCCTACAAAATCCTTTGTGACTTGGGGATCGAGACGAGGGTTACGCTCATCGGATTGGCAAAACGTATTGAGGAGGTATTTTACCCAAACGATCCACTTCCGTACTACTTAAGTCGACAGGGCGAACCACTTAAGGTTATCTGTCATTTGCGTGATGAGGCGCACAGGTTTGGTATCACGTTCCATCGGCAGAAGCGGAGCAATGCGCTGCTCAACAGCGAATTAGATGACATCAAAGGGCTGGGCGAAAAGTCGAAAACAGCACTGCTTAAGGCGTTTAAAAGTGTAGCCAAAATCAAGGAGCAGAGTGAGGAGGAGCTCGCCAAAGTGGTCACGCCAAAACGTGCAGCGGCGATTATCGAACATTTCAAGAGGTGAGCTATTTTCTCTCCGTAAGAGATAAAAGTGTTGTAATATTTGCGAAACATCGAGAATTGCGTTATATTTGTCGCTTAATGTGTTAGGGTAGGCAGCCTTTTGAGAATTAGAGGGGCGACATCTTTAGGACATTTAGCAACAACAGTTTAGGTAACAACGAGAGGCAATGAAGATTAAGAGCAGCAATTTCGAGACATTAGGTGTTCACGCTGGACACCAACCAGACCCAAATACAGGTTCGTGCTCACCCACGATCCACCAATCAACAGCATTCGCATTTGAGAACTCAGCTCAGGGCGCAGCACGCTTTGCGCTAGAGGAGGGCGGTATGATCTACACTCGCTTGGGTAACCCAACGACAAGTGTATTTGAGGATCGTATGGCGGCACTCGAAGGGGGTGTGGCGGCGGTCGCTACAGCATCGGGAATGTCGGCGCAATTCACTGCACTCACAACGATATGTAGCGCTGGCGACAACATCGTCACTACATCATATCTATATGGAGGAACGTTCAACGCATTCCGCCACCTAATGCCTCGCTTCGGTATCGAGGCTCGATTTGCCGATGGCGACAACCCTGAGAGCATCGAGAGCTTGATCGATGATAAGACTAAGGCGATATTCATCGAGACGATCGGTAACCCCGAGTTCTCGATTCCAGACTTTGAGGCGATCGCTGAGATCGCTCAGCGCAAGGGCGTGGTGCTCTTCTGTGATAACACGTTTGGTTGCGGTGGATACCTCTGTCAACCACTCAATTATGGTGTGAATGTCGTGACACACTCCGCTACGAAGTGGATCGGTGGACACGCAACATCGATGGGCGGCGTGATTGTCGATGGCGGTAACTTTAAGTGGGACGAGAGTGACAAATTTCCACTCATCGCACAATCTGTTGAGAGCTATCACGGGGTTAATTTTTACGAGAGGTTTGGCGCTGCAGCATTCGCTGTGAAGGTGCGTTGCGAGGGGTTGCGAGACATTGGCGCTTGTATCTCGCCATTTAATAGTTTCTTGTTGGCGCAGGGGTTGGAGACACTATCGTTGAGGGTGCAGAGGAGCTGTGATAACGCCTTGGCGTTGGCTGAGTGGTTGGAGCAACACCCTAAGGTTGAGAGTGTTAGCTACCCTGGGTTGGAGAGTAATAAGTATCATCAGCTGGCGAATAAGTATCTTCGCAACGGCTACGGTGCTGTTCTGTCGTTCCGTGTCAAGGGTGGCGTTAAGGAGGTTACACGTGTGGTCGACTCGCTGCAGATGATCTATCACCTAGCGAACGTGGGCGACAATAAGACGCTCATCATCCACCCAGCATCGACAACACACTCACAGCTATCGGAGGCGGAGCTAGAGAGCGCTGGTGTCTACCCAAATCTACTTCGTATCTCGCTCGGAATTGAGCACATCGAGGATATTAAGCAGGACTTGGATCAGGCGCTGCAAAATTTGTAATTAAGAGGCAATGGATAACGATATAATAAAGATTTACAGACACGATGCTCCCTTTCAGTTGGAGAGTGGCGAGTGGCTTGAGCAGCTGCAGATTGCATACTCGACCTACGGCACAATGAGTGAGGCGAGGGATAATGTCGTCTGGGTCTGCCACGCACTAACGGCTAACTCCGATGTGCAGGATTGGTGGCCTCATACCGTTGAGACGGGGGCGATCCTCGACCCAGCGAACCACTTCGTTGTCTGTGCAAATATATTGGGGTCACCATACGGAACGACCGCTCCGCAACACACGAACCCTGCAACGGGCGAGCCTTACTATCTTGACTTTCCACGCTACACGATCCGTGATGTGATCTCGGCACACCGTATCTTGGCGGAGTGGCTCGGGGTGGGTCATATCGATACGATCCTTGGCTGCTCGGTTGGTGGTTTTCAGGCGCTGGAGTGGAGCGTGACGGAGCCCGAGAGGTTCTCGAAGATGGTGCTTGTGGCGACGGATGCTAAGGCGACACCGTGGTCTGTGGCTGTGAATGAGACGATGCGTATGGCGATGGAGGGCGACCCAACATTTGGCGAGAAGAGAGCCGATGCAGGACGTGAGGGGTTGGCTACGGCGAGAGCTATGGCGCTGCTTACATATAGAGGTCCTCACGGCTACAACATCACGCAGCAGAACCCCGACATAAGGCTCACAGACCATCGTGCACAGAGCTATCAACGCTATCAAGGTGAGAAACTCTGTAGACGTTATGACGCATACTCTTACTACGCAATCCTCAACTCGTTCGATACGCACGACATTGGGCGAGGCAGAGGCGGTACTGATGAGGCGCTGAAGATGGTTAAGGCGGAGACGCACGTGGTCGGCATCACGACAGATATTCTCTTTCCGCCTGAGGATATGAAGATACTTACATCAAAGATCGAGGGGGCGAAGTATTATGAGATCGAATCGCTCTTTGGACACGATGGTTTCTTGGTCGAGTATGGGCAATTTAATGACCTGCTCAGACCAATTATGGATCGATTTTAGCTATCGACCTATATATTTTTAGATTTAGATTAGATATTGACCTGTATATTTATTTTATGTTGAGGCGATTGATACTTTTTATAGCGGCAGCAGTTGTGGCGACATCTTGTGGTGGCGACGAATATGTTGCGCCTACATTTCCCGAGGGGACGATACCTGTGGTTGAGATCACGGGCGTTACCGCTGCGGATACGGGGGTCTTTGCCGCTACGGATGGGATCTCCACGACACAGAGTTTCAATATCGAGGTCAAGGCTGAGGGGACGATCTTCCCCGACTGCACAACGGCAAACAGCTCGATAACAATTGATGATGAGGTGGGTGATTTTATATTGAGCTACGCAACAGGCGCATCGACCTTCTCCATCTCAACAAGTGGCGAGAATGAGACTAGCTCGGAGCTCTCGGCACTCATCTCGGTAATTGTCGATAGCAGCTTTGGCGGCAGCGTCTCAACGATGTTTGTCTATCAATCACCAGCCGATATTCCGCACTTCACGACACAGCCACGTGACATCACATTCTCAGGTACGGTGTCGGTTGGATCGGTGGCGTACACTACGTTTGTGATTGACCCAGCGCAAGTTACAGATATTAACCTCGATAGCTTCACCATCACATCAAGCGCATATTTCGAGACACTGCTGACCGAAACAGCAGGTGTTGACAACGGCTATACAATCACATTCACAGCGACACAAGCCGCCGTAAACGCACTCTCATCTTCAGAGGACGACATCATCGTAGACTGCACCGTAACACTTACATATGGCGATGCAGGAGCCACCGAAGTAAGCGACACATTCACCGTCACACTCAGCGACTAAACCTCGGAACGTTATTGCTTGTGGTCAAGTTGATGGTCAAGCAGACGGTCAAGCTTATGGTCAAGCAGACGGTCAAGCTTGTGGTCAAGCAGACGGTCAAGCTTGTGGTCAAGCAGACGGTCAAGCTTGTGGTCAAATTTATGGTCAAGCAACCACTGCCCTAATGCCGGGCGGGCAGTGGTCGCTTGACAGGCGACAATACAGGCGACAATACAGGCGACAATACAGGCGACAATACAGGCGACAATATAAACTCTATTGGAAGATTAGGTTGAGCATCTTCGCTAGTCGCAATCCAGCGTGGAGTAGTTGTTTCTCGACGGTGGGGGCGAAGTGGTCGATGTATTCATAGAACACTCGTGTTTCGGCTGGTGTTCGGCGGTAGACTTCTCGTGTCACGGTGTGAGTTTCATTGAGCCATTTGGTGTAGTCGCCATTCACTACGGTTTGTTCATCTTCGTTGCTTAATCTATCGATCTGTTGTTGCCACTCGCTGTAGCTCCAGCTGTGTGAACCCTCGATTATGTGATAGTCCCACATTGCGTGGAGTGATGTTGATTCGGTGAAGTAGACCACAGGTAGATCGCCACCGCCCTGATCCTCACTACGACCAAGGTGCATCGGTTGGTGCATATCGCCAATTATGTGGATATACATCTTTAGCGCTGTGGTGCGCTCCTCGGTGGGCAGCGATGTATCACGCAGCTGCTGCTCCAATAGTTCGGCAGCCGAGAGGAGATCGCCTTTGCGCTGACGTTTAGCTGTGGCGACATCGTCACGTAGCTCCATATTGAAGTAGTGCCAAGGGTAGGTGTGTTTGTATTTTGGGGTGCGGCTAGCGCTATCCATCCAGTTGGCGACGTAGACCATCGAGCGCCCATCCAATAGCTCCGCCACACGAGCCTGTGCCTCGGTAGTGAGGTGACACTCAGCTATGTAGGCTATCACATCGTGTCCACGCTTGCCCCACGAAAAGCCATCGAGGGGCAGTAGTAATAGTGTTATGAATAGAAGTGCACACCTCATCTAATTCTTAATTCTTAATTCTTAATTCTTAATGCGTAAGCCAGCTAAAAGGGAGCTAGCTCCCATAACTAAAAAAAGGGCTCTCCACCGAAGTGAGAAGAGCCCTTTAGTTGTGGATTGAGTACCACCCGTCATCTACTGATTACTCAACAAATGGGGTAACGCTCACGTAAGATTTGCCACCCGACTTCTTACAGAACGAAACTGTTCCGTTAACAAGTGCGAAGAGTGTATGGTCCTTACCGATACCTACATTTTCGCCTGGGTTGTGAAGAGTACCACGCTGGCGAACAATGATGTTACCCGCCTTAGCTGTTTGACCTCCAAATAGTTTAATTCCGAGTCGCTTACTCTCCGACTCACGGCCGTTCTTTGAACTACCAACACCTTTTTTGTGTGCCATTTTCCTTGAACTTTTTTAGGGGTTAATTACTCTACTACGATCTCCTCCACGAGGATCTGAGTTAGACACTGACGGTGACCGTTCTGTTTCTGATACCCAGTTCTACGCTTCTTCTTGAATACGATGACTTTATCATCCTTCAAGTGACGAAGAATCTTACACTTAACTGAGGCGCCTTCTACAACAGGTGCACCTACTTTAACCTGACCGTCGTTCTCTGTGAGCAGGACTTTGTCGAAACTTACAGTGGAATTTTCCTCCCCCTGTAGACGGTGAACATAAAGTTTACGACCATTTTCAGCTTTAAATTGCTGACCTGCAATCTCTACTATAACGTACATTTAAAATAAAATTGTAAGTTTTTGCAATAAATTTTGCCCACAAATGTACGCATTTTTTTCGAGGTGCAAAAATTAATCACACTTTTTTTACACAATTTCTAATATCGCACAATTTTTGCTTGAAATTTTCCGCCTATATTTTTAGGAGATATTATATATTTTTTCTATCTTTGATAATAAAACCATAACTACCGCTATGACCGAGATTACATTTTTCAGATCACTGCTCACCCAAAGTGTCAACGCTGCGATACGTGCTGGCGCTGCAATTATGGAGATATACAACCGCAACGAGGAGTGCAAAGTGGAGCGGTTGAAGAGCGACAAAACGCCGCTGATAGCTGCCGATCGTGCTGCACACATCGCTATAAAGGAGGCGTTGGGCAAGTCACGAATACCGATCCTCAGCGAGGAGGGGCGTGAGATGGAGTATCACGAGCGGCAGAGTTGGGAGATGTTTTGGTTGGTCGACCCGTTGGATGGGACTGTGGAGTTCATCAATCGGTCGGGCGAGTTCACGGTCAATATTGCTCTTATATATAATGGTGAGGTTGTCTCCTCGGTGATCTACGCACCATCGTTGCGGAGGCTGCATTTTGCAGGGGTTCGGTATGGGGCGTATCGGCTTGATGATGTTGCGGCTGTGGCTGATTCGAGGCTGACGTATCACACTATAATGGCGAGTGCTGTGCGTCTGCCGATTGTCACGCAATGTAATGACAGACAGCGAGTTGCAGTGACACGCTCACACAAGAATAGCGCCACGTATGAGCATCTTGATCGGCTGCGGAGTGAGGGTTGCGACTTTGATGTTATTGAGCAGGGGAGTTCATACAAATTTTGTCTCTTGGCGGAGGGTGTTGTAGATTATTATGTTCGCACCTCCGATACGTATGAGTGGGACACGGCTGCAGGGTCGTTGATATTGAGTGAGGCCGGGGGTGTCGTCACGGCTTTGGGGGGTGGTGACTTTGGGTTTAATAGGGCTGATCTTCGCAATCCGCACTTTTTTGCTAAATCGGCAAAATCGCTGATTGATTAATAGGACTTCTAATAAGTCCCCTTAAGAGTTATGAGTTGACCGCCGCTGAGTAGGCGAAACGTAGTTTCGCCTCGCTCAGCACTACACAGCTTACTCAAAAAAAATTAACGTGAATTTGAACACTCTCAAATTCACGTTAATTTTTCTATCTGCTCTTAGTCCATCTACTTGTGATAGAGTTCGATTGCCGAGATCGCCCACTTCTCACCCGCTGGCGAGCTGAACTCAATCTCCAACAAACAGTCATCTCCAACAGTCACTTCGTAGCAACCTGTGTGAGGGTTGTCACACTTAACCGACTGGTTATCCATCAGCACCTTACCGTTGGCTACGACACTCATCTTAAAGTCCCAACCTGGTTTCTGTACAAACTCATTGAAGTAGTCGCCCGTGTAGAGATTCATCTCATAATTTCCTGGAATCAACTTCACACAGAACGTTGCTGGCGCTGTTCCAAAGTTGCAATCACGCTTCCAGTGAGGCACGTGGCGCATACTCTCGTGGTGCTTGAATCGTGCATTTTTCACACTCTCCTTGCTCCATCCAAATAGGTTAATATTTGGGTCAAAAACGTTGTTTGGGCTCATCATATTGAATCCCCAAACCTCAGGGCAACCATACTTCGAGAAGCCCAATTTAACGTAAGGGATAGCCTCTGGATTTGGGTAACTCTTCACCTCCGCACCATCGATCTTTGGCAACCTTGGCACTCTGATGTGGCTCACCAACCCAAAGCTATTATAGCTCACTGGCGCACCTACAACCGTGCGTGATACAGCCGTCTGAGCCTCTTTGTCAGTAGCGATAACAACTCTGTCGACACCGATGTTGCAATCCCTCTGATAGATTTTAAGTGTGTGATAACCAGCCTTATCAACCTCCACGAGGAATGGAATCTTCTCCATCTGCTCCGCAACATTATTGAACCACGTGCGGCTATCCTTAACACCGTTTGGCAACGTCTTTGTTAGGCGTGAGCTCTTTGCACGGATACCCTCCAGCGTCATCGGTTTCTGATCGTTGAGACCCACAGCCAACTCTACGCTATTGCCCTTACCCTCGTTGAGTGTCGGGATTCTATAGAGCCAACCTTGGTGTGTTCCAGCTGTGTGGAAGTAAATATCATACTCCAAACGAGCCGCAGCCGCAATATTTGTAACCTTGCTCTTGCCGCCCTTCACAAACATCGATGAGCCGATGTAACCATAATCTGGATAGTCGCTCCACTCAGCACCATCCGTGCCCTTGCTCTTGCGTGAGTAGCTCTCTGCCTCGACAACTACATAACCGCAACCCTCCATATAACTCTTCGATTTGAGCTTAGTGTCGTAATTCTCGATCGTCACTGCGTAGCTCTTCTTGTGTCCCTCGCCACTCACCGTCACCATAGCTGTTGAGCGACCCTTAGGCGCTGCTGAGTAGTCAACCGATAGCCATACACGCTCCTCAACCGATACACTGCCGCTCACCTTTGTCGCCTTAACATAGGGCTTATCAGCACTCACCTTAAAGTTGTTTGACTTCAACTCACGATTGAATATGTCGATGAAACGCTTGTTGTCCTCGCCCTTTGAGAATCGAAGTGTAACCTTCTCGTTACCAATCTTTTGACCCTCGCAAACCGAGCCGATACCCTTGCCCTCATCCTCACGATACTTCTCATCAAAGATGAAGTGCTCCGAGATGTTGGCAACATCGAACACTCGCTCGTAGATGTTGTAATCAGCAAATGGATCCATTATGCCGTTCCACTTACCGCCCTCCATCGTGTAGTATCGGTTCAGATCTTCACGTACGTTCCGTGTAGCCTCCTTCGATAGCTCCATATACTTATTCAACGATGCGTAACGACCCTGCTTTGCGTAGTGATAATTCTTGTGATAATAATAACACCTCTTCGCCATATCGTGTGCCGCACGTGTTGGGTAGTAAACCAAGTGCCAAAATGGTGATTTATTACGCTCATCGAGAGTGTCATATATCGCCTCAGCACGGCTCTCCAACGATGCAAAGCTCTCGATAGCCTGCTGCGCCTCATCGCCAAAATCAAAGGGTGAGTAGAATTGGAACTGACCACGTGGCTCGAACGATAGGGTCGCAAATGAGCCCATAAACTCTGGACGGTGACGATAAGCGGTCTGTGTGAAGTTGCTGAATAGCTCCGCCACCTCTGCCGACTGCTTAGCATCTGTGCCAAATAGTGCGCCACTCATTTTAGCGATATACTCACGTGGAGACTTATCTCTCCACTGCTCGATGTCGTTGGCTAACTTCATAAAATACAACACACCCATCTCAGCAGGCTTAAGGTCACCGATATTCACGATCCAGTAATCCTTAGCCCCCTCGTCATAACCCTTTGTAAGCTGCTCACGCACAAGACTATATGGCGTTGTAGTCAACCAATCATAAGTGCTTGGGCTACCCTGATAAGCGAGGTGGTAGTAAAATCCATTTCCGCCCTTGCGAAGTAGCTCCTTAGCTGTTGGTGTCTGGCGCAAATATCCGTGATTATCCTCTGTCACAACCAACATAATATCCTCGGGTAGGTTCAACCCCTTGCACTTCTCCTTGCCATCCTTGCTCTCGCCGTTGTAGATCTCGCCCGTCTCCTCATAAGGAACGAAGATCTGACGAGCGCCATCCTCCGAGCCAAAGACCTCTTTAATCATCGCTCTCTGTCGATCGATCACACCCTGCAACAACTTAACCTTATTCTCAAGTGTTGGGTTCTTCAATAGACGGCACTGAAAAGGTGAGTCGTGTACACCACGGATACCCATCGTGTAGATCATATTGAAATCCTTACTCTCCTTCAAACGCTCCATCCAGTACGCCTCGATAGCCTTTGGGTTGACCGTGTAGTCAAACTCGTGACCCTCGGCAATGTTGTACTTCTCAGCGTTAGCTGCCGCCCAACGATACCACTCATCATAGTTGTTGCGTCCCATCTGCTCACAGTGTGATGCACCGATGTAGATACCGTAATCTGTTGCATTCTTAGGGTTGATCGCCACACCATTCTCATCCTTCGCCTCGAAGAAATAGCGACCTGCCTCCATCATCGATGGCCACAACATATTGGCTCTAGCTCGCAAGATGAACTCGAAGATGTGTTTGTAGCTCTCGGGCGTGACACCCATATATCGCCCACCCTCAGTTGTGAGGCTACTCCAGTTAATCAACGCCTCCTCGTCATTTAGGAAGATTCCACGATACTTCACCGATGGCTGCTTAGGCAGAATATTGACCCCCTCAACCGTAAGAGCCTCACAGCGCTCAGGCTTAGCGTCACACCACCAATAGAGTGGCGATACACCCGAGAGCTCCGAGAGCTGATAAACTCCATAGATCGTACCCAGTGCGTCACTTCCAGCGATCAAAAGCGACTCCTTGATCTTTGGTGTTGGGCTCTTGATAGCCTTCATCACGAACGCCTCAAACATCTTCTCCATCCCCTTTGCTTCAGCCGCTGCACTGCTCTTGATGAGCGTAGCGATCGCTGGGCTCTTCGCCTCACCGATGATGATCGCTCGACCCGAAATCGAGTTTAAATCGTGTGTAATCTTTGGTTTTTTACCCGTCACCATCTCAATGTCGCTCTGCAGGTCACCTACCGCACGACGAATTGAATATGGCTCACTCTCAGCGACATAGATCGTCGCCACACTCTTTGTGTCGCTCACGGTGAACTTCGCTGCTGCCTGCGCACCCGTAACGCCAAGTGCTGAGACAACGAACAACACCGCTGCCGCCCATCTCTTTAATCTGTTTCTCATTTTTGTTTGTGGTTTTTAATTATTTATGGTTTTTACTTTCTTATGGTTTTTACTTTCTTATGGTTTTTACTTTCTTATGGTTTTTACTTTCTGTATGTGCTTAACTCCAAGATCATCGACGATACACTTCCGCCACCATCGGAGAATTGCAGCGTCACGACATTGCCGCCTTAGTGTCCATCTCGCCGTGGAGATAAGTTGTGTGTCCCGTAACGACATAATTTCGTCCGATGTTGACATCATACTTTTTGAAGAATGCCGACATATCGGGATCGCCATCAGCGACACTGTGCAGATTGAAATACTTCTTGCGATCGAGTGCCGAGTCTGAGCCGATGAATCGTTGTGTTGTGTGGTCAAATTTCACCTCAGCAGAGCTGCTCTGTGAGGGTGCAGCGTTGAGTGTTGCTGCAAGTGTAAAGATAGATAGTGCTGAAAGAAGTACTCTCTTCATAGTTTGGGTTTTTAGTTACAAAGTGGTTCGGACACAAAGATACTAAAAAAATAGATAGATACAAAAAAAGATCGCCACAAAACTTCTCTGTGACGATCGGGTTGTTTGATTTTCTCTTTGGTGGGCTACACGTAGACGTATTCGTGTTGGTGTATGGTGCAGCGGTACGGTGAGTAGACATTTAGGTTCAGGCGGTTAGAGAGGTAGCTGAGCGCCATCTGTGCTCTCACGCTGTTGCCCGTCTCATCGAGCTGTGGCGAGAATGCAGCGATACCCATCACCCCCGGTATCACACCCATTATTGCGCCACCGACACCACTCTTTGCAGGCATACCTGTCTCGAACATCCAATCGCCCGAGCGCTCATACATTCCCACCGTAGCCATCATCGATATGATGTGTGCCGAGAGGCTCGGTTTGTACACCTGCTCATTGGAGAGCGGATTGACACCCGAGTGGGCAATGGTTGCCGCCATTATGGCGAGCTGCTGAGTCGAGATACCTACAGAGCATTGACGTGTATAGAGGTCGAGCGAGAGATCTACATCATCAAAGATCTTGTCGTAACTCTTTAATAACCACGCAATTGATTTGTTGTTGAAATTTGTCTCACTCTCCGATCTGTAGAGCTCCTCGATCAGATGCAGGTCGCTCGATGTGAGGCTACGCATAAAGCCCAATATTGCGTTCCACTTCCCCTCTAAGCTCCCCTCGGGCGAGACCATCGAACAAGCGGCAATCGCTCCAGCATTCACGAGCGGTGTCGATGGGTGGTCGTTTTCGATCAGCATCGCCATCATCGAGTTGAAGGGCAACCCCGTAGCATCCGCTCCAATCTTGTGCAGCATCGTCTCCGCCCCGTGTTGATTCATCGCAAGCAGCGCTGTCGAGACCTTAGATATTGATTCGATTCCAAAGCGGTACTCCACATCACCAACGTTAATCACCTCGCCCGTCATCAATACAGCGGTGATACCGAATAGATTTGTGTCGACCCCTGCAAGGTAGGGAATGTAGTCCGCATTCTTGCCCTCTACATCGATCGTGAACTTCTCGTGTGCCGAGAGCATCGCCTCACGAACGAGCCCTGCGGTTAAGTTTTTGTGTTGTTCCATTGCTGTTTTTATTTTTTTGTTTCGTAATAAAACGGTGCAAAATTCTCGCCATTAGCGCTATCTCGCCACGACGATTTACGCATTGCATAGATCACAAATGGAGCGATGACAACCACCGCACACCCTGCAAAGAGCACCCCGTACCACACCGAATTGCTGCCTGTAGCGATCTGTGACGGCGGTATGAAGCTCAGCACAAACGCCAAAAGAGAGCCCAAGAATCCAACACCGCCCAAGATCCACATCACGAAATTACCCCGACCCAAACGGAACGGACGATCAACATCAGGCAAGCGGTAACGCAACACAATAGCGGCAGCAAACATCAACATATACATAATGAGATAGAGCAACACGGTGAGCTGTGAGAGGATCTGATAAAACGACTGCACCGAGGGCATCACAACAAACAAGAGGCTCAGCAGCGTCACCAAAGCGCCCTGTGTATAGAGAATATTTCGCTGCACACCAGCCTTGTTAGCCCTTTGAAAGAATGGCGGAAGATAGCCTGCACGACCCACCGCAAAGATACCCTTCGATGGTCCTGCAACCCACGTCAAGACACCAGCCAAGACACCAAACATAAGCGCCACAGCGATGATGGGTGATGCCCACGAGAGGTGTACATAGCTCAGATAACGGTCGAAACCGATGAGCAGCGACTGCGTCAAGTTGATCTGATTTGAGGGAATTATCACACCCAACGCAAATGTCCCGAGGATGAAGATCGCCACAGTCATCAACGATCCCATAATGATTGCACGAGGGTAATTTTTGGCTGGATTATCGACCTCCATCACGTGGATACCCATCATCTCCATACCTGCATAGAAGAGGAAGATACTGCTCGCCAAGACGATGTTATCGAGTTTCGTGAGGTCGGGGAAGAAACTCTGCGAGAGGTCAAGATGGTTCTCGCCACCCGTCACTAAGTAGACCACACCCAACACGATGAGCAGCCCAGCAGGGATAATAGTGCCGATGATACCGCCCCACTTACTGATCTTGCCGACCCAGCCGAGCCCCTTCAGAGCGATAAATGTTGCGCACCAATAGATCGCCAAGACCACCAGCAGCGTAAATGTTTTATTGGAAGCCATCTGCATATCGACCTTTTGATTCACCCCGATAAAGGCTAGCGAGACAGCGCCAAAGGTGAGCACCGTAGGGTACCAAATTGTCGATTCAATCCACTGCAACCAGATAGCCAAGAAGCCGATACGTGCGCCAAACGCCTCACCGACCCAGCGGAAAACACCGCCCTGTTTATCGGCAAACATTGCGGCAAGCTCAGCGGCAACCAATGCTGTGGGGACAAGAAAAACGATTGCAGCAAAAAGATAGAAAAATGCCGAGGATAGCCCGTAGACCGCCTCAGAGGCTAATCCACGGAGTGAAACCACCGCCGTGACATTCATCACAGCCAAGGTCATCACGGTGAGTTTAAAGCCCGTCGGGCTCTTTTTAATCTCCATAAAATCTAATAATTTTGATTTGTTTGGAGATCAATTGCAACAACCGTGCAAAAAAAGTTAAGGGGGATTATTAGAAGTCCCCTTTACTCTTTGCCGAGCAAGATTTTGTCGATCGCCTCTTTGAATTGCTGTTTGCTCATCGCCCCTTGCGACATCTGTGGCTGACCATCTTTGGGGATGAAGAGCAGTGTCGGGATCGAGCGGATACCAAACGCTGCGGCTAGCTCGCTCTCGCTCTCGGTGTTTACCTTATATATAATGATCTTGTCGCCATACTCAGCCGCCAACTCTTCGAGTATCGGAGCGATCATCTTGCAGGGTCCGCACCACGAGGCGTAGAAGTCGACCAAGACAGGTTTGTCACCCAAGAATTCCCATTTGTCGGGTGTCGCCTCATAGTTGACAACCTTTTTCAGAAACTCCGCTTTGGTTATTGGCTTAGTGCCGATTTTACTCTCCGTAGACTTTGCCGTTTTATCGCTGTTGCTGCTCGTCTTTTGAGCCTGTGCTGTGCAGCCTGTGGCAACTGCCGCTACTGCTAATATTGCGAATATAATCCTCTTCATAACTCTCATTTTTTCATTTAAACAAAGATAGCGATTATTATCTAATCACCAAATTTTTCAACTACAATCTTACCTAAGTAGTGTAAAACAATTATTGCCATATTTTTAACAGCACTCTTGGAGCGATATTTTTCACTATTAAATCTCAATATAGAATAACTATACTTTCGATTCAATAGCAAAAAAATCTCATCTCCAATAGCACTCTTAAAAATACACCAATAATTATTTTACCCTAGGGGAATTATTAGAAGTCCCCCCCTACTTATTTAACAGATAATTAGCCATAAATATTGTGCTCGTCCAACAATTCTAAAACTCGGCAGGGGCGCAGAAGTGCATCACTTCGCCTGTGATGGGGTGACGTAAGGTTAGTTCGGCGGCGTGGAGCAGCAGTCTCTCACCGCTGTTTCCGTAGAGCCTATCGCCAATTATTGGGGCGGAGAGCCCCTCGCTGTGTGCGCAGTGGATGCGTAGCTGATGTGTGCGACCTGTGTGTGGCGTTAGCTCTAGGCGTGTTGAGTTTTCGTAGCGCTCGATCACACGAAATGTTGTGTGTGCTTTTTTGCCCTGTCGGTGGTCAACTTTGTGTCGTGGGCGGTCGTCTATGTTGGGGATTAGAGGCAACTCTATTTCGCCCTGATCAGGGGTTGTAACTCCCTCAACTACAGCGATGTATCTCTTTTCTAGCGAGCGCTCCATAAATTGTCGCTGCAGCGCTTTGTGCACCTCCTCGCTCTTGGCGATGAGTATCAACCCCGAGGTATCTTGATCGAGGCGGTGAACAACCATCGACCCCGTGGCATCGGGATAGAGCTCACGGGCGATCGAGGCGAGTGATTCAGCAGCCGAACAACCCTGCACGGAGAGCATTCCTGAGGGTTTGTTAAATAGCGCAAAGTGCTGATCCTCAAAGACTACAGCGAGTTTATCACGCAGCGATGGCTCATCCAGCGTGGTGAGTGGCTCGACATTGACCCCCTGCAGCATATAACACAAAATCGGTTCGCAACGGCTCTTGCAAGCTCCATAGAAGTGGTTGTGGTGACGCACCTCGCCGCTTGGTGTTCCGCCGAACCAAAACTCGCCAATCGAGATTGGTGTGAGGCGGTGGGTCATTGCGTAGTGGAGTAACTTTGGTGCGGCACACTCGCCCGTGCCCGATGGCGGTAGCGTGCCGTTCAGCTCGTTGAATATTGCGTAGAGCGACTTTGTTTCGCCACGCCCATTGATTAGGCTGTAACTCTCGAACATCTCTCGCTGGAGTGTGTAAGAGAGGTTGCGCCTCTCGATGCGTAGCTGTTCGATCTCTCCGAGTAGCGATTTTAGGCTCTCTTCCGCCTGCTCAATTAGCGCTTTGTGAGCCAGTTTTCGCCTCCTGACCTCACCCTTTTGTCGGGCGCTCTCCAGCTGTAGCTCCTCAGGTGTTCGGTCTCCATTTTTTCTGTCGATGTCTCGTTTGCGCTTCGCCTCAGTGCACCAATCAGCAAGTTCACGCTGCTCTGCTTCGGCACTCTGTCGAGCGGCTTGGAGATGTGCTTTGGCGGTGACCAACTCCTCGCTGCTCTCCATCTCTGCAATTCGCCTGCCGAGCTCCCCAATCGCCCTGTCGCCATCAGTGAAACGCTCATTCACCTCGCCACGCCCAAAGATTGGCGGCACAAAACCATCGAGCTCTAACCGCCCAGCCATACAGCCCGAAAAGCCAGCGAGGTAACCAACGCTACCACACTCGTCGACGACCACCAACGCCCCGAGCATCTTACCCCGAGCAAGCTCCTCGGCAATATCTAAATCACTAGAGGCTAACTCATTAAGGTGCTCCACAATCTCACGCTGTGCCGCCACAACCTCCACCGATGGAGTGTATCGAAATGGACTGTTGAGCGGTCGTTGCGCCACCGAGCAACCGTCAAGGCTATGAAGTATCGTTGAGCTATTCATCTTGAATTTATTTGCAACAAAGGTAAATTTAAATTTGGAAATAAAAAAAATCTTTTCTATCTTTGTTAAACGCTCAATGGAGAGAGTGATTTAATCTCTATGGAGGATCTATGGAGGATCTATGGAGGATCTATGGAGGAACATATTTAATCAAGGAAGGGTTCTGACCAGTAAAATGGTTGGGATTCTAATTTTTTTATCTCTTCGATAGAGCAAATTAGCACAATAATTGTAAAACAAAACCAGACTAAAAAAAGGATAAAATTATGGCAAACGAAGTTATATACTTGACAGCAGAGGGGTACAAGAAGTTGAAGGATGAGTTGGATCACCTGCGTTCGGTGGAGCGCCCAGCGATCACAGCGGCAATAGCTGAGGCACGTGATAAGGGTGACCTTTCGGAGAATGCGGAGTACGATGCAGCACGTGAGGCACAGGGACTTTTGGAGCTCAGAATCGCTAAGGCTGAGGCTGTGATGGCGAATGCTCGTATCATCGATGAGACGAAGATCGACACCGAGAAGGTACAGATCTTGAGCCGTGTTAAGTTGCTGAATGTCAACACCAAGAAGGAGATGACCTATATGATTGTATCGGAGAATGAGGCGAACCTCCGTGAGGGCAAACTAGCGATCAGCACACCAATCGCAAAGGCGATCTTGGGCAAAAAGGTGGGCGAAAGCGTAGAGGTAACAGTCCCAGCAGGGGTGATGAAATTTGAGATCCTAAACATCTCAATCTAACCCAACCGAACAACACTCAGCAACACTCAGCGCTACACAGCACTACACAGCACTACTCAGCACTACACAGCACTACTCAGTAATACTCAGTAATACCCAGCGTTACTCAGCACTACTCAGCACTACTCAGTAATACTCAGCACTACTCAGCACTACTCAGTAATACTCAGCACTACTCAGTAATACTCAGTAATACCCAGCCTTACTCAGCTGCACACTTACCAACCGAAAAACCCAAAAAACAGATGAGAGCCAAAAACTTAACCCTAGCAATGTTAGCATTGCTAACAGCAGCTACCTCGGTAGCTGCCGAGGTAGACAAATCGTTCCTAGACGAAAAGCTACCGATCGACAAACGAGCCGAGATATTAGTCTCGCAAATGACCGTAGATGAGATGATTAAGCAGATGGTGAACGCCTCGCCAGCGATCCCTCGTTTGGGTGTTCCTGCATACAATTGGTACAACGAGGCGCTGCACGGAGTGGCTCGAAACGGCTTGGCAACGATCTTTCCACAGGCGATAGGTATGGCGGCAACGTTCGATCCCGAGCTCATTGAGGAGATGGCCGAGGCGGTCTCTACAGAGGCGAGGGCGAAATTCGCTGTGTCGCAAGCGATGGGCAACACCGCTAAGTATGCAGGTATAACTTATTGGGCACCAGTGGTTAACCTCTTTCGTGACGCTCGCCACGGACGTGGACAGGAGAGTTATGGCGAAGATCCATACTTGGTGTCACGCATCGGTGTGGCGTTTGTAAAGGGAATGCAGGGCAGCGACCCCGACAAACTAAAGGTGGCAGCGTGTGCTAAACACTTTGCGATGCACGCTGGGCCCGAGAAGGGTAAGCTGCAATTCAATGCACAGGCATCGCCACAGGATCTGCAGGAGACATTCTTACCAGCCTTCAAGGCGTTAGTCACCGAGGCTAAGGTGGAGGGTGTGATGACGGCTTATAATATGGTGCAGGGCGTTCCCGCAAGTATGAGTAAATTTCTGCTCTCGGAGACACTTCGTGACAGCTGGAAATTCGATGGCTACGTAACATCTGATTGCGGTGCGATCGTGGGAGCGGTGAAGAATCAAGGTTATGTCGATTCGGTCGATGAGGCGGCAGCGCTATCGTTGGAGGCTGGTGTCAACACAAATTGCGGAGGTGCATATCGACAACTCGCCAAGGCTTATAAGGAGGGTCGTGTGAGCGAGAAGTTGATCCGTGAGCGCTGTACACAGCTCTTCAAAACACGCTTTAGATTGGGTTTCTTTGATGACCCAAAGCATAATCCCTACAGCTACGGAACGGAGAAGATCCACTCACAGGAGCATATAGACCTCTCTCGCAAGGTGGCGCAAAAGTCGATCGTACTCCTGAAAAATGAGAACAACGTCTTGCCGCTCTCGCCAGATATTAAAGTGCCCTACGTGACTGGACCATTCGCCAACTCGAATGATGTCTTGATGGGTAGTTACTACGGAATTAGTCCAGGTTTGGTGACCATTATGGAGGGCGTTGCAGGGGCGGTTTCGTATGGAACATCGCTCAATTACCGTAGCGGTTCACTGCCCTACAACGACAATATCAACCCGAGAAACTTTGCGCCATACATCGCTGGCACATCCGATGCAATCATCTGTGTAGTGGGCACAACGGCCGATATGGAGGGTGAGGGTGTCGATGCAATCGCCTCGCCCGATGATGGTGATCGCCTCGATCTTCGCCTGCCTAAGACACAGACCGATTATATTCACGAGCTGCTAAAGAAGAAGAAAAAGGGCGTTCCTTTTATCCTTGTGATTGCGAGCGGTGGAACGGTTATCTTGGATGATGTCGAGGAGCATTGTGACGCAATTTTGCAGATTTGGTACCCTGGTGAGCAGGGCGGAAATGCTGTTGCGGATATTCTCTTTGGCAAGGTCTCGCCATCGGGTCGCCTCCCTGTAACCTACGTTAAGGGTGTCGATCAGCTGCCCGACTACGCAAGTTACGATATGAAGGGTCGCACCTATAAATATATGACTGAGGAGCCTCGCTACCCATTTGGCTTTGGATTGAGCTACTCGAAGAGTGTGTTCAGCGGAGTGCAGATCTCCAACAGCAAGTTGCGCAGTGGTGACGATTTGAAGCTCTCGGTGGATGTCAAAAACACGGGTGAGTATGATATGGATGAGGTTGTTCAGCTCTACATCTGCCCCGAGAGCATCGACCCTAAGGAGGGAAATATTCCGCTCAGAAGTCTCAAAGCATTCAAACGTGTAGCGCTCAAAAAGGGCGAGAGCCGTAGAGTCGACTTCACAGTCGAGAGCGACCGCCTAAAGGTTGTCGACCTAAAGGGTCAACATAAGTGGCGCAAAGGCAACTACACCGTCGTCGTCGGAGCATCATCACCAGGCGAACTAAGCACCAAACTCGGAGCACCCGTGCCACAGAGCAGCGTGATAACCCTGCGATAAATTGTTGTTAGGCAAATCGACCACTGCCCGCTCGGCATTAGGGCAGTGGTCGACTTTACCGACAAAACTACTCAAACATCGAGAGGTAGTGCTCCTCTTTTCGGCGCATCTCGGCGGCATCTTTTTCGCTTTTGTCGCCTTGACCTGTAAGGTGTAACACGCCGTGCGCCAATATTCGGTGCATCTCTCGAAGGGGTGTTGTGTTGTATTGTGTGGCGTTATCCTCCACTGTCTCGACATCGATATAGAGTTCACCTGCAACGTAACCTGCATCGAGGTCGCTCTCATCGAAGGTGATTATATCGGTGAAGTAGTCGTGTCCCAAGAACTCATTATTCATAGCCAGCAACCGCTCCGATGAGCAGAATATTACGCCCAAGTCGACAAGTTCATAACCCTCACTCAGTGCGATCTGTTTGAGCCACTGATTCACCTTGCGGCGATTCTTGAAGAGATATTTTGATTGATCGTGAAAATAACTGATAGCCATTGTTGTAGGGTTTATTATCGCTTAAAGCAGTGTGCCGCACTGATCTTCTCGGTAGCCTTTGGTGGATAGATTCCAAAGACCAATTTATACTCGCTCTGCATAGTGATGATGTCGACCGCCTCGCCAATCACACCAATCGCCCCACCTTTTTTCACGCTCTGATCCTTAGCCACCGTGACCGATGAGAGACCTGCATATGACGTAATATACTCTCCGTGAGCGATATAGACATCATATTTGCCCGTGATACGATTGTGCCGAACATCGACAACCTTACCGTCATAAATCGATATGATCTTAGCGTCTCGTGCGCCAATGACCTCAGCCATATTCTCACGATACTGCTTCACACGACCACCCACGACAGGCAAATTGAGGTTCGTTGTCTTGCCCGAGAATGATGCACCCTCACGATTTAGCTTTATGAGTTTCTGTAGCTCGGCTATCGCTGCATCCCGCTGCTTGCTTTGTAACTGTCTCTGTTGCAGCGCCTTACGCTCCTTTGCGCTCATTGCGCTGATGTTTGCCTTTGCGCTAGTTACATCACGCTGCAGTTTGGTTCTCTGTTGCGTCAAATCACGTGTGATTCTCTCCTGTGCCGTTTTTCGTTTTTCGAGCTCCTCACGCTCATTTCGCACCCTCTTCTGCAGCGAGTCGATCCTCTCTATTCGCCTCTCACGCAACTCAGCCACCGCTCTCATATTCGCCACACGGCGAGCCATATCTTGAAAATCCTTTGCCGAGAAGAGATAAGTCATCATATTGTGATTGTTATAGCTCCGATACGCCTCACGCACCATCTGACCATACTTCTGCTGCTGCTCCTCGACCTGTTTCGAGAGATCCTTGATTGTGCCCCCTGCCGTGGCGATCTCTGAGCGCAATATCGTCTCCTGCTTACGCTGCTCGCTCAGCAGTCTATTTCGTGTCTCGATCTGACGGGCGAGGCTCTGTGCACGCTGTTCATTTGCTGTGCGGCTCTTTCTGAGCGATTCGATCTCTCGCTCGCCCTCCGCCACCTGTCGCTCTAGTGTTGCGATCAAGCTCCGCTGCCTCTCGATCTTATCTGTCGAACCGATGACACCGAGCGGCAAGGCGATCAACGCCAGCGCCATACATATATATATAATAACTCGCCTCTGCACTATTTTACCTCCATTTGTTCCACACTCCGATCCGCCACCGTCGCCATCTCCACGGCACGTTCACGACTACGCCTCACATCCTCTTCACTCATTCCCCACGCTAAAGCCTTGTCCCAATAGAAGTTAGCCATCGTCTGCTCGCCCAACACCGAGAGTATCTCACCATAGTGCAGAGCGATCTCGCCATTCTCGCTACGGTCAAACGAGATCGCCTGACGCATAACGACCTTAGACTCGGCGTAGCGGTGCAAACGATAAAGAATCCACGCATAGGTATCGAGATAAGTTGGGTTGCTCGCCTCTAGCTCCGTGGAGCGTTTCGACATCTCGTAAGCCTTTTTGAGGTCGCCTCCATTCTCGCTCAGGAAGTAGGCGTAGTTATTGAGTACCAAGATGTTATCACGATCCACCTTGAGCGCCTTATCATAATATTTATAACTTTCACGCCTCAACTTTGCCGCCAACTTCTCATCGCCCTCGGCACTGCTCTCGCTCGCCATTTGGTGATAGACATCGCCAATTGTCCCGAGGTTGAAGCTACGCAAAGAGTCGCTCGCTGTCGCCATCTCCGCTTTGTAACACTCAATCGCCTCAGAATAACGTTTTTGTGAGGTCAACATATACGCCCGTTCGTAACGCAGACTACTCTCCTCGGGGAATCGAGATGCCGCCATCACGAGATATAGATCGACCGAATCGGGTCGCTCCAAGTAGCGCTCCATACTTATCACCGAGCGGTAATACTCCAACTCTGCAGGCACGTCATTGAGGTGCGTTTTCATATATCGAGCCGCCTCTTCGACCATCCCCATCATTATTAGGTGACGACTTTGCAGCTCCACAAGTTGCTTATTCTTAGGGCTTTGCAGCAATAGCGACCTTATGAGATCGCCAATTTTGAGGTATTCACGTCTATAGAGCTCCTGATTTGTGATGAGCTCACTCACCAACGAAATCTTATTCTTTAGCTCGATCTCTTGATTCTGCATCACGAGGCGCAAGATATTGAGGTACTCCGCCTCCTTACCCCTCTGCTCCAAGAAGTTACCGTACGAAAGCAGTGTTTCAAGCCGAGCCGAGTCGATCCGCATAGCTGTAGCGTAGTGCTTAGCCGCCAATGAATCGACCCTCGCCATTGCGTACAACTCAGCCATAGCGACCCGATTATCAGCCGAATAGGGGTTCTCCTTGATCGCCGCCTCGGTCTCCACCACCGCCCGACCAATCTGATTTGTCGAGATCAATATCTGTCGCTTCAATGAGGCGAGGTAACTATGTCGACCAGCCTTTAGCTCCGCTGTGTCGAGAATCGCTAACGCCCTCTCGCTCTGCTTACCACGGTTGTAAAGTATCGCCAAAATCCTGTAGGCATTCAGATCGTGTGGGCTCAGTTTAATCAACCGCTCGTAGCTCCGCACCGCCTCTTCATAACGATCTGTAGCGATCAGGCTCTGCGCATAAGTCTCCAGATACCAACGATTCATAGTGTCGCTAAGATACGCCTTACGAGCGTGTATAGCCGCTGAATCCGCCCCCTCGCCAAGCATTAAATTGGCGAGTGCATATCTCGCTGGCGCATAGGTCGAATCACTCCTAATCGCCGCCTGATAGAGCTCTCTCGCCCGTTTTAAATCCTGCTTAAGCTCCTCCGCCACAACTCCATCAATCGCCCTACGCACACTCGGTCGAATGCGAAGCTTCTCCCCAGCCTCACTGACACGATCGCCCACAGCACCCTCCGCCACAGAGACGAAGAGCAACAACAAAGCCGCCACCGCAGCAAATATCAAGCGAAAAACTTTCATAGTTGTTTTGGATGTGCAGTTTTTCACTTTAATAATTTTCGATTCTCAACTTCTGACAAGACTTGCATCTGTTGTATAGCTACAGCATTGAGTTTAACCAGCCTTTCGCTTTGACTTACACCCTCGTTAATCAATACAGCATTAATATTCTCCATATTACTCAAACATATCAACTCATTAATAGTTGAGTAATCTCGAATATTACCCTTCTGCTCAGGGTTCGCCTCACGCCACTGCGAGGCAGTAACACCACAAAGTGCAACATTCAAAACATCAGCCTCTGACGCATAGACAAATGATGTCTGCTTTGGAGAAAGCCTCTCTGGAATAAGATTTGCCTTGATTGTATCGGTGTGGATATGATAGTTGATTTTCGCAAGTTCTCGCTTTGCAGACCAACCGATCAGCTTTTGCTCCTCCTCTTTGAGGCGTTGGAACTCCTTTATTAAGTACAGCTCAAACTCAACAGAGACCCAGCTTGCAAATTTAAAAGCTATATCTCGCTGCGCATAAGTACCTCCGCCAGAGCCATTTTTAACTATAACACCCTTTGCATCTGTTAGCTCGATCCATCTCGATGGACTCATTGTAAAGGCATTACTGCCAGCCTCTAACAAAAGGGGGTCGAATTCGACCCCTTTAAACGATGGGTTATTGAGCTTCTCCCACATTCCCAAATACTCCAAAGTGTTTTTAACTCTAAACCAATTCTTAACAACATCTTTCGGCTCAATAGGATTCTTCTGCCTTGCAATATCGGTAATGGATATATAATCCACACCATCAAGAGTGATTGTCTTAATGGTGTGCGTTTGTACTGTTATGCTTTTTGTCTTTGCCATAGCTTTGACTATAAGTTATCATAAGTTCTATATCACATAGCAATATGCAAATATATAAAAAATCATATAATTATTGAGTAAAAATCACTTTAAAATATCGCCGCCTAGCAACACTCTACAATCGCTGCCTAGCAACACTCTACAATCGCCGCCTAGCAACACTCTACAATCGCCGCCTAGCAACACTCTACAGAGCCTTGTCGAATTGGTTTAAAAAGCGCACATCATTCTCGAAGTAGAGGCGCAAATCCTTTACACCATACAGCAACATTGCGATACGCTCAACACCCATACCAAACGCAAAACCATTATACCTCTTAGGGTCTATTCCGTTAGCTGTGAGTACGTTAGGGTCAACCATACCGCAACCCATAATCTCCAACCAGCCCGTGCCCTTGCAGACATTACACCCCTTACCGCCACACAGGTTACACGACACATCGACCTCGGCCGATGGCTCGGTGAATGGGAAGTATGATGGGCGCATACGGATGGTAGCCGTCTCACCGAATAGCTCCTTAGCGAAGTAGAGGATCGACTGCTTCATATCTGCAAACGATACACCCTCATCGATATATAGACCCTCGATTTGGTGGAAAATACAGTGTGCACGATACGAAATCGCCTCATTACGGAACACACGCCCTGGGCAGATCACACGGATCGGTGGTTTCTCACGCTCCATCGTCCGCACCTGAATCGATGAGGTGTGTGTACGCAACAAGATCTCGGGGTTGCTGTTGATAAAGAATGTATCCTGCATATCACGAGCAGGGTGCTCGGGCGGAAAGTTCAACGCCGAGAATACGTGCCAATCATCCTCAATCTCAGGACCATCGGCAACGCTGTAACCCAAGCGAGCGAATAGCTCCACGATGCGATTCTTGACGATCGAGATTGGGTGGCGAGATCCCGTAGGCAACTGAGCCGATGGGCGAGACATATCCTCCACCGCTGAGCCGCTGTCAAGAGATGTAGCGCTGCTCTCCATCTGCTCTTTGAGTGTGTTAATTCGCTCTGTAGCACGACCTTTGAGTGCGTTGAGCTGCTGACCCAACTCACGCTTTAGCTCAGGCGCAACAGTTTTAAACTCATCCATTAGGGCGTTCAACTCACCCTTCTTGCCCAAAATCTTTATACGCATCTGCTCTACATCGGCAGCTACCTTTGGTTCAAATGCCTCTAGTTGGTGCAAAAGCGCCTCTATTTTACTCTTCATTTTCTATGTTAAATAAGATAAATTACATATATTTGTGCAAAGATATAAAATTTTGCTTAATGAGAGGTTATTTGCTCACAATATTTCTCACTCTATTTGCATCATTACCCACACTTCACGCCTCAACGGAGCCGACAGAGCCCAAGAGCGTAGGTGTCGTGATGAGCGGTGGCGGTGCTAAGGGGCTCTATCACATCGGTGTGTTGGAGGCTCTGGAGGAGAGTGGTGTGGCTATCGATTATGTCGCTGGCACATCTATGGGGGCGATTATCGCTGGGCTCTACGCCTCGGGCTACTCACCCGATGAGATGCGTCAATTGGCTCTCTCAGGCGATTTGGAGCGTTGGGTCTCGGGGCGCATCGATGCAAACTACGGTTCACTCTTTAGACGAGGCAGCACTCTTCGGAGTGGCGACCCCGCCCTAGCGCTAAGGATCAACACAACTAGCCGCAAAGCGCTGGGCGAAGAGATCGACAAACGGGACGAGATAGGCTCAGTAATCGGCAGAAAAGAGAGTGGACAAACCGGCAAAAAAAGACTTCCCGAGAGTTTGATACCCACCACACAGATAGATATGGCTATCAGCGAGTTATACACCCCAGCATCGGTCGCCTCGGGGGGTGATTTCAGCAAGCTGATGGTGCCGTTCCTATGCGTGGCGAGCGATGTTGCTAATGGTGAAAAGGTGGTGATGACCGAGGGCGACCTTGGCGAGTCGATACGTGCCTCGATGGCGATCCCCATAGCCTTTAAACCGATCGTCCGTGAGACGGGCGAGATACTCTATGATGGCGGTATTCAGGACAATTTCCCGTGGCGAGATATGGTTGAGAGATTAAATCCCGATGTGATCATTGGCTCGGTCTGTGGCGTGGATGCTGGCGAGGGTGTCGACACTTGGGCGAGTAGCGACAACCTATCGTTGATCGATCAACTCTTCCTGCTCTCGATGAATAAGAGCAGTTATGATCTGCCTGAGAACGGGGTTAAGATTGCGCAAAATGCACCTGTCGGGATGCTCGATTTCGCCAACCCTGCTAAGGTTATGAACCTCGGTTATTGGGACACTAAGCAGCAGATGAGTGAGATCTCAGCGCTTCTTGGCGAGGGGAGCGAACGACTACCGCAAGAGTTCTATAATGAGCGTCGCAAGGCGTTCAAGGAGCGTTCGCCCGAGCTCATATTCGATTCGTACGACATCACAGGGCTCAACAGCCATCAAGAGGAGTATGTCAAGCGATACATCTCAACCACCAACAGGCAGCAGCGCTTCGGAGCAGCTGAGCAGCGTGAGATGAGCTTCCCCGAGCTTAAGAAGAGCCTCTACTCGGTGCTCACCACGGGCGACTACACAACGGAGTATCCGGTGACGAGCTACAACGCTGAGAGTGAGCGATATAACTTCTCGATCGGACTAGAGAATAAACCCTCGCTGGAGCTGTCGTTGGGCGGCAACCTCTCCTCAACACCATTCAACCAATTATATATTGGGGCGAGATACTCGACCATCGAGCGGATCTCACGAACACTCTTCAGCGAGCTCTACTTAGGCCCGATATACAACACGGGTCGTTTCGGCTATCGTGTTGATTTTTATCATATTGCGCCAATATTCATCGACTCATACTTCAACTTTGCCGTCAAGAACCTTAGCCACGGCAACTTCGGAAAACTCTCCGAGGCGACCAACACAATGGGCGTGACAAGCTCCGACTACCTAATGTCGGTGGGGATCGGTGCGCCAATCAAACGCCGCTCACAAATTATACTCAGAGGCAATGGCGGTGTGCAGCGATACGACTATCAGGCGGCTGATTTTGAGCGGTTTGGTGATAACAAATACCTCTTCAACAAGAGCCGACTGAAATACATCGCTGGCAAGGCTGAGATCGAACGAAGCACCATCGACAACCTCCAGCTACCCACCAACGGGTCACTCCTCTCGCTCTCGGGAATAGGCGTTGTGGGCACGGAGCGTAGCTACGCCGATGAGTATGAGGTGACCTCGCTAGGGATGACTGTCCCCACGGAGAGGGTTCGTGAGTTCACCGACCGAATGATCTGGTTCGGTATGAAGTTCAACTTTATACACTACTTCAACCTCGCCGCCCAGAGTCGTGTGACGCTCGGAATCGACCTCGATGCAACATACACAACCATCCCGAAGATGTACAGCTCGATGGGGCGACAGCTCGTGATGCCTGCCTATCAGCCGATCTCTCATATGCAGATGGTCTATATGCCTGAGTACTCCGCACCTCGATATATGGGCGTGGGTGTGATCCCCTCGGTGAGACTTTGGCGAGATCTATCGCTGCGGCTGGAGGGGTACGCCTTTGGTCGTGATAACCTCGATGACGAGAGCTCAACGATCGAGCGCAACTCAACGATGGAGTTTGAGTATATTATGCAGGGGTCGTTTGTCTACGCAACACGATTAGGACCACTCAGCCTCGCTGTGACGAAGTACGGCATCGAGAGTTGGCAAAATTGCTACCTCACATTCAACTTTGGCTCGACAATATTTGCACCTAAGGGAACTTTTTATTAACTTGAATTTTAACATTTAACCCTCAGCCTGTTCTATATATATAGATACCAACCTCAATAAGTAGTGTAAAACACATAATAGATACCAACCAGAAACTAATAACTATGAAGAGATTTATCACCACCGCACTGTCGATTCTCTCGGCACTAACCGTGGCAACAGCAGCCGACAAAGCCGCACCACGTGAATTTAAATTTGAAGGCAACCCACTCGTTCGAGATATATATACAGCCGACCCCACCGCTAAGGTCTTTAATGGTCGACTTTACGTCTACACCTCACACGATAGACCCGATGCCGACTACTTCTTTATGACCGATTGGCGAGTATTCTCAACTGACGATATGGTCAACTGGACAGACCACGGTACACTCTTTTCACTCGATGATATTCCGTGGGCAAAAGATATGGCTTGGGCTCCCGACTGCATCGAGCGTAACGGCAATTATTACTTCTATTACCCTGTAGAACGAACAAAGATTGGCGTAGCTGTCTCGAAGAGCCCCGTTGGCGGATTCAAAGATAGCGGAAAAGCACTTGTCGACAATACAGGACAGGTGGATCATATCGGGCCCGAGCCAATCGACCCAACGACAATCGTTCATAAGGGGCAAGCCTATATCTACTTCGGCTGCCGTCACTTCCGCTGGGCTAAGCTCAAGGACAATATGATCGAACTCGATGGCGAGATCAAGGAGATGAAGATCATCGGCAACGAAAACGATAAGCAGAACCACGGCGGATTCTATGGCGAAGCACCATTCATTTTCAAGCGCAAGGGCACTTTCTATATGCTCTACTCAAATGGCTGGGGACGCTCTAGCCGTATGGTCTACGCTACATCAAAATCACCCGAGGGTCCATTTACATATCAAGGCAACGTGCTGGGCGGTGTTAGCTCGGGCACTACACACGGCTCAATGGTCGAATTTAAGGGTCAGTGGTACATATTCTATCATAATATGGAGCTCTCAGGCAAGAACCACCGCCGCTCTGTCGCATTCGACAAAATATATTTCAATAAGGATGGCTCAATTAACGAGGCTGTGCAGACATTCGGTGTGCCACGATGGGTTGCCCCTGAGAAGAAAAAGTAACCTCTTAATCGCCTTGGCGGTCGCCTTGATGGTCAGCACTTGGTCGCCTTGGCGGTCGCTGTTGTACTGCCCTAATGCCGGGCGGGCAGCCAGCTAGCTGGCTTTTGACTGGCTTGCGGTGGCTGTTGGGGCTCTTCGAGCTGCAAAAATATTGGGTTGTAGATCTTACGAAAGCTCGCTTTCGACTATCTACAACCCAATATTTTTTTGTGCCAGCCTTTGGCTGTCATCCCAACAGCCACCGTGCTACCCATCTATGTTACAATCGACAAGAGCCTCGGCACTACCCAGCGCTACTCAGCCTTACTCAGTCTTACTCAGCCTTACTCAGTCTTACTCAGTCTTACTCAGTCTTACTCAGTCTTACTCAGTCTTACTCAGCACCCTATCTCATAGAGTTCATTCGGACACTCGCCTTAACGAGCGCCAACGCTCTGATTCGGCTGATTTCGATCTCCTTATCGGCGTGGTGTTGGTTTTGGCTCACTAGTCGCACACAGTCCTCACGGTCGCTCTTCTGTAGATACTTGACCATCACATACTCCTCGCCATCTAGGTCGATCGAGAGGAGATACATATCGCCCCAAAAAATATCGTTAATATCTGAGATCTGCTTATAGAGAACAATGTCGCCACTCTTAAGCAGTGGATACATCGAGTCGCCCATAATATAGATCGCACCATCACACTTCGGTAGGTTTGGAATGTGGATGTAGTTGATAGGTTTAGAGATCTCTGGATTTGTGAATAGAGGCACCAATCCTGCCGTACCCTCAATCGAATAGAGAGGCACACTCTGCATCGGAAGTGATGAATCTGTGCGCAAATTAAAGCGCTTTAAATTTGGCTCAGCGTTAAACATATTGCCCTTTCCCGTCTCGACCCACTCAGCATTTACATTAAACTCTTGAACCATAATGTTGAGGTTGCGGTTTGATAAACCTGCCTTACCTGTCTCAATCATCGAGAGCGCCGCTTTGCCAACTCCCAGTCTCTGAGCTAGTTGCTCCTGTGTCATAGCGAGCTCTTTTCTAATCTGCCTGAATCTTTCGTTAATCATATATAAAAAATAAATTGTTTTACAAGTAAATATTTTAATAATCAACTTGTCTTGTTAAAAATATCTCACTACCTTTGTTGGTGCAAAGTTAAAAATTATAAAACAAATAACAAAATAAATTGCAAAAAAAATTATAACCATTCAACAAACTAAATTTTAAAATTATGCACACCATTCCGCACAATGTATATGAGGAGTTGACCGATCGGCTCATTGAATCGATCGGTAGCAGTGATTATTTCTCGGGTAACGTCACTGCAATCGATGCTAACAACAGCTATAAATTGATAGCATCGATTATAATCTACCGCCATAAGTCGCACCTACACAGAGATGCTAACCGACCAATCCGAAAGATCGTTCCCGTTTGGTGGGAACTACAGAGCTACATCGAAAATGAGGAGGTAGAGAACGATTTTGATTTTAATATTTTTAAAAACTTATTTTATAAATGCGTAAATTAGCAAGCAAATTAGAACACGATTTGGTCGAAATGACCGATATAAATTCCGAAACACCTCTGTCAAATCAATTATCGATTGGGAACGTTTCCAACGAGGTTAAACCCAAACGAAAGCGAGCCACCAAGAGCAGTGCCGAGAAGACCACACCCAAAACTATAACAGCAGAAACCACGCCAAAAGAGAAAAAAACCACAACAAAACGACAAACAACATCAAAAACCAAAGCTACAGCCAATAGAGCAACTGAGACAGCAACAGCGAAAAAAGCAACCGAACTCATCGAACTCATCGAACCCATCGAGACCATCGAGACCATCGAGACCATCGAGACCATCGAACCAACTGAGCCCATCGAGCAGCCCAAAGCAACAACCGAACGAACTCCACTGAACTTCATCGACTTTGCGCAAGAGGTCTCCTTTGGACTTGAAATGACCCCGATGCACCAACTCTATTACACCGTGTTGGAGCACTTCGCCAAGGGTCGCATCAAGAAACTCATCATCACGATGCCGCCACAACACGGCAAAAGTCACGGTGCTACGGTCTTGCTACCCTCCTACATTTTGGGTCTCAACCCCGACCTGCGTCTCGCCATCGCCTCCTACTCAGCATCGCTCGCCACGAAGTTTAACCGCCGCATTCAGCGCATCATCGAGAGCAAGGAGTACGGTGAGATCTTCCCCGAGACGAGGATCAAAACGGGAGCTAAGCCTGTGAATTACATCCGCACTAGTGATGAGTTTGATATTCTCTATCGTGAAGGTTCGCTCCTATCGGTGGGTCGTGAGGGGTCGCTGACGGGCAATCGTGTCGACTGCTTCATCCTTGACGACCTCTACAAAGATGCGATGGAGGCGAACTCACCACTCGTGCGTGAGAATTGTGTCGAGTGGTACACCTCGGTGGTCAAGACCCGTATGCACAACACCTCGCAAGAGATGATGGTCTTTACACGTTGGCACGAGGAGGATCTCATCGGTGTGCTCACACGCCGTGAACCATTCGAGATATTCACCTCGCTCGACCAGATCGAACACCTCAACCCTGCAACGTGGCTCTATCTCAACTTCGAGGCGATAAAGAGCACCCCACCATCCACCTTCGACCCACGAGAGATTGGTGAGGCACTCTGGCCCGAGCGGCAAAATATCGAGATACTACAGGCTAAACGGGCTCTCGATCCGCTCCGTTTCGAGTGTATGTATCAGGGTAATCCAACTACAAAGGAGGGTCTATTATATGGCGATAACTTCACCGAGTATGAGCGACTGCCGCAAAATATACTCAAGCGATGCAGCTACACCGACACAGCCGATTTGGGTGATGACTACCTCTGTTCGATCTGTTACGTGGTTGGCAGCGACCACCTCATCTACATCACAGATGTCGTCTACAGCCGTGAACCGATGGAGATCACCGAGCCGCTCGTCGCAGGAATGTTCCGCAACCAAGCGGTCGCCTCAGCCACGATCGAGAGCAACAATGGCGGACGAGGCTTCGCAAGAGCGGTGCAGCGATTAGCCCCCGAAGTGAAGATAGAGTGGTTTCATCAGAGCGCCAACAAGCAGGCTCGCATCCTCTCCAACTCCGCCACCGTGGTGCACCGCCTCCGCTTTCCACCCGAGTGGCAACAGCGCTGGAGCGAATTAGCCGCACACCTCACGACCTATCGCCGTAGCTTCCGATCCAACAGGTGGCACGATGCTGCAGACGTAGTGACAGGCATTATCGAACAGGAGCAGCAGCGAAGCAAAGGGACGAAACGAAACGTCAACTTCTTGTAAACCTGACGAATAAATTGTCCGCCAAATCGACCACTGCCCTAATGCTGGGCGGGCAGCCAGCTAGCTGGCTTTTAAACCCAACACGAAGATCAGCAGTAAGCCCCAATCGCAAAACTCCTGTTATAAGCTGAAAATTTTAGTGTAACAACTATTTACTGATATTCTACGGAGGCTAATAACAAATTAAGAGGAGCAAGAGTAAAAAGTGGATCAATAGTGCAAATTATTGATCCACTTTTTATATATTTGTGAAACCAAATGATTGTGCAATCAACTGTTTGCGCAATAAAACAACATTCACAACCCAATATCAAATGAAACAGCAAGCCAACCGTATCGAGGCACTAGACGCATTTAGAGGTATCGCATCGACACTGATTATGCTCACACACTTTATATTATATGTACCTGAGGTTTTTCAGGTCGAGAATCTATCGCTGATCTATAGTTGGCTCAGTTGGAAACTCCCCTACTTCTTTGTCCTGAGCGGCTTTGTCTTGACGCTCTCATATATGCGTAGTCGTGAACGTGATGCAGCCTCTGGCGGATTGGGCGGCTCTCACACCTATCGCAACTTTATCATCAATCGTATCTTTAGGATCTATCCGCTCTTTATGCTCACCACCATCATCGTTTTTCTCACCAAGGTAGCCTTTGGTGCTGGCTGCGACATTGAGGGTGCATCACGCTTTTTCAACATCACGTGGCGAATGTCGCCAACACTCCTCGAACTTGTTCACTCGCTGACACTTGTTGGATTGAGCGACACTTGGGCCTATAATGGTCCCGCTTGGACACTTGTTTTTGAGATGCGTTACGCAATCTTGTTCCCTCTATTTTTATATCTATTTCGCAAGAGTTGGCTCTCGATTCTTCTCTTCGCTGCGCTCTCATTTGTGGCCGGCAATATCAGCGCTACTCTGGAGAGGGTCGACCTGTTCTACACCCCAGATTACCAACTATCGAACCTCTGCAGTATGGCTAACTTCTTGATGTACTACGCCTCAGGCATTGCGCTGGCGCTCAATCGGGAGAGGCTCTCTAATCTCTACAAATCACTATCCAAAGTCGGTGTTGCAGCGTTTGTGGCTGTGTCAATTATATTTATGCTCTCGCCCAAGTGGATTGCATTTGTCACACCTGCAGCGGTTAGTAGCTTTGCGAGCGACTTTGTAATAATGGTCGGTGTGGTGATGTGGGTCGTTGTCCTCACCAACAACAAATCCATCGCTAACATCTTCACACACAACGCATTAGTCACTCTCGGGCGAAGCTCATTCAGCATCTATATGTGGCACACCCCAATCTTTATACTCAACTATATGTTGCTGCGTGAGTATCTCTCCATCTGGATAATCATCGCTATCTCATTGGTTGCCACGCTCATCGTTGCACGCCTCTCATTCCGATTCATCGAGCAGCCCTGCATCGCTCTGAGCCATCGAATAACTAAAAAATAATCTATATGAAAAGGATCATAACATTACTGCTTGCAACAATACTTCTCGTCAGCTGCATCGAGGAGCAGCGCCCCGTCAAGATCGCCTGCGTAGGCGACAGCATCACCTTTGGTGCAAAGATCAAGAATCGTGAGGCTAACTCATATCCACAACAGCTGCAGAGTATGCTTGGCGATGGTTATGACGTGCGTAACTTTGGCGTGAGCGGCAGCACGGCTCTCACTGGGTCGGATCGCTCTTATGTCGGCAAGAGTGCATTTCGAGATATGATGAACTTCGCCCCCGATGTCGTCCTGCTGAAGCTCGGCACTAATGACTCAAATATCGCTCTACGTAGCGAGATGGGGCGTTTCGAGGAGTGTTACAACGCTATCATCGACTCGATCTACAGCGTGTCGCCCAAGTGTCGAGTGGTGCTGCTCGCCCCGATCAAGGCTCACAATCCAATTTCGCAGTGGGGAATCGACTCAACTTATATCGAGAAGAGCATCTTGCCCCGTGTGCAGCAGATCGCCTACCAGCGTGATTTGGAGGTGGTGAACCTCTACCCAATGTTTGACAAATATGAGGAGTACCTGATGCCCGACAGAGTGCATCCATCGGCACTTGGAGCGGCAAAGATCGCTCGGCGATTGTATGAACTGCTCACGCTGCCGACCACTAAATACACCTTCGACAAGGAGCTTAAAGAGCGCCACTCATTTCACGGATTCAGCTGTTATGAGTTTGATTTTGAGGGGAATACCTCTCGTGTAGCGGTGCCCCGTGTCGTTGCCAAGGGCAAGCCGTGGGTGATGCGAGCACGATTTTGGGGCAACAAAAACTTTTATCATACAGATGTGGCGCTCCTAGAGCGTGGTTTTCATATTCTCTACACCGATGTAAGGTGCGACGGCTCACCCGTTTCATCGACTATGCAGCCTCACGTGGGCTCAACGAGAGGTGTGTGATCGAGGCGCTGAGCCGTGGCGGTTTGGTGGGTTACAACTACGCCCTGCAGCAGCCCGAGCGTGTGGCGCTACTCTACGGCGATGCACCTGTTCTGGACTTCAATAGTTGGCCTATAGGCTTTAAACCCGAGGGTGTTGACACTCGCAAACTGCTTAAGGCGTACGGATTTGAGAGCTGTGTTGAGGCGGCAGCGTATGGCGCAAACCCACTCGACAACGCTGCTCAAATCGCTCACTGTGGGTTCGATATGATGCACGTTTGTGGCGATGCGGATGATGTTGTGCCGATGACGCAAAACACGCTCCCATTCATCAAGCGAGTGGAGGCTACAGGCGGCAAGGTGAAGTTGATCGTAAAGGAGGGTGTCGGACACCACCCACACGGTTTGGTGAACCCCGAGCCGATCGTGGAGCAGATATTGATCTCAACGGGTCAATTCGCCTCGCCAACGACCGTGCCGACACAGGGTGCGGAGTATCGACAAATGTCGGACTGGGTCTCAATATCGAACGAGATCACCGAGATGGCGGCGGCACAAAAGTATGATATTCTCCTCTTGGGCAACTCCATAACACAGGGCTTTGGTGGCGAGCGAAAATTGGTGCGCTACAAGCCTGGCAACGAGGCAATGACGGCAGCGTTCCCCAACCATACGTGGCTCGGAGCAGGGATCGCTGGCGACAGGACGGAACACCTACTCTACCGAATATTGAATGGCGGCTACGAACTCTGCGAACCAAAATATGTCGTGCTCACCATCGGAATCAACAACCTATTTTCGGGCGAAGATTCAGCCGAGGATACATTTAATGGGATCGTAGCCTGCACCGAGGCGGCAACCAAAAAGATGCCCAACGCCAAAATAATACTCTACGGCACACTCCCAGCCGAACGATTCATCGAGGAGTGCAGCGACATATCCAACCGCCTAGCCAACCACAAATGGAGCAGCAAAGTAACGTATGTCGACCCATTTGAAATCTTCGCCAACGGTCAGACAGCAAGCTCGCTCTCATCTTTGCCCGCCTCGATAAATGTAGAGCTCTACAACAAAGACCACCTACACCTCAGCAAACGAGGCTACGAAGCGTGGTGCGCCAATCTGAAGTTGCACCTGAAATAGTTATTGCTGTCCGCCAAATCGACCACTGCCCTAATGCCGGGCGGGCAGCCAGCTAGCTGGCTTTTAGCTGGCTTGCGTTGTTGGGCTTAGAACTTCGTTCTAAGATTTTGATTCGAAATTATTTAGGCAAATTTATTTGCATAAATAATTCCGTATCAAAATTTCATTAAAAGCCGTTGGCTTTTAAACCCAACACGATGGTAACCAGTAAACCCCAATCGCAATAACACCTGTAATAAGCTGACAATTTGAGCATTACAAGCACTTACAAGTATTTTACAGAACAACAATAAATTTGTACATTGAGGAGCTTTCAAACTCCTCAATGTTATACAAAACCGTTATAAACGCTACGGTATCTTTGAAATTTCGCCGCATTGCGATCTCTACACTAGAGCGCCCGTAGGTAGCCGATCATCCACGCACTCCCTTTCAACGCTCCCCAGAATTTATTTTTGTCGTATGGGTCGGGTTTTAGGTCGGTGATGGTGTTTGGTTGTCCGAGGTTTTGGTTCACCTTGCTCCACGACTTACCGCCATCGAGCGATAGGTATGCACCGGGGTTGCGACCATCCTTCTTTTTGCCTGCTGCGTTGACCAATATGATGTTTGAGTCTACGGGTGATGTCTCACATTGCCAAATGTAATCCAAGAAGAATATCTTCGTCCAGCTCTTGCCCGAATCCTTGCTACGCCATACTCCGCCAGCCATTAGTGAGCCTGTTGGTGTTCCACAGCTGATGTATAACTCCTTGGTATTGCGATCGATAAAGATGTTGTTGACCGACTCAATCTCCGCTGGAATCGACATCTTCACCCACCGATCACCACCATCTGTTGTGCGGTATAGTCCACCACGCACACCCTTGCGAGAGGTGTTGAGTGCAGCGTAGAGTATCTTTGTGTCGTCTCGGTCGATAGCCAATCGGCGAACGCTACACCCCTCGGGCAAGCCGTTATTTGCCTTTGCCCACGTGAAACCACCATCCTGTGAACGGTGCACACCGAAGTCGGGGTACTCATCACGATCGAGGTCGCTACCTGCAACATCCGAGAGGTCATTCTCAATGACGCTGAAGTAGATATTCTTTCCATTCTTGGGGTCAACCAACAACGAGTTTTGGAAGATGTGAACGCCCGACGCTGTGCCCACCTTCCAAGGTAGCGGCTCAGCTATATTCTCCCACGTCTTGCCCCCATCTGTCGTGCGGCGGAACTGACCACGGTGTGACTGACGGAACTGAATTGTGTAGATTATATTTGGGTCTTGAGGATCGACCGCCACATCGGCAATCGAGTGCGCTCCGTGGCGGTGCACCTGTCCCTCGATCTGCTTCACAGCTGGAATCTTACCGCCATTGTGTCCATCACGAGAGGCTGTCTGCCACAATCCGTGCTCGCCACTACACAAAAGTAGTCGCTCCTTGATACCTGTTTCGAGGAGCATAAATCGCCCAGGAAGGTTGCTCGCTCCACGACACAACCAATATCCCGAGCCCTTTTCAGTCTCTATGTCGTCACGCTGTTGCCAACTCTTGCCGCCATCTGTAGTGCGGAATATCTGCTGCTCAAATCCTGTGTAGAGTGTGCCATCGAGCCCCATCATCATCATTCGGTTTCCTGCTGCCGATTGAGTCTTGCGATCCATACTTGCCTGTAGGTGGGCGAACTCAGCGTTGGTGTGTGTCGGGTTGTTACGGCTCGCCCAATACTCCTTGTCGGGGTTGTCGATCCAATACTTACCGATACGTGCTGTGGCGATCCACGTCTTGCCGCCATCCTCGGTTTTCCACACCTCAGCAGGCGAGAAACCGAAGTCGTGGCGATTGTTACCCGACAGATATATCTCATTGATATTTAGCGGATTAACCTTTAGGTGGTTGAACACCGAGAGGATATTTGTAGGCTTCTCGGGGAACTGCTTGCGAAGTGCCGCCACAGGCTTAGCGAACCAGCCCGATAACGTGCGGTAGTAGTAATAATCGGACACCGATTTGTCGATCTTCGTGAGGTCGATCGCTAGGTTGCCCGTGATCGATTGCCACGTTGCGCCGAGGTCGTCCGAACGATATACTCCGCCCTCACTCCTAACTGTCTTGCCGTCAGCGATATACGAAGTTTGATCGAGTGCAAATAGTGTCACCTTACCGCTCTTCTTGTCGTAGTGCATATCGAGGTCACGCACGATTCTGTTTGGAATCCCCGTGTAGCTCTCGACCCACTTCTCGCCCTGATTTGTGCTCTTATAGATACCGTGGTTCGATGTTAGCCACAACATCTTTGGGTTGGATGGATTGACTATTAGCTGCCCAACCTCGATGTTTTTAGGCAGCCCCAAAATTTTGCGCCACGTCTTGCCAGCATCGGTTGTTTTGTAGATGTAACCCTCATTTTTGTACCTTGCGCATAGCGATGGGTCGATGAGCTCCTTAGCCTCACGGTGGTTCTGTTTCACATCCCAAAAACGACCTGGACCCATATACCAAACCTTTTCGTTTGTTGGGTCGGCTGTGAGGGCGGATTGGTGCTTAGGTTTGAACTCCTGTTCGATCCAGTTGTGACCCTTGTCATAGGTGTAGAAGAGCCGTCCGCCACCATCCACCGCCATACCGAAGTCGGGCTTAGTCGTTGCGAAGTCGAGCGACATCACACGGTTGAACACCGCAATATCGCCATCGACATCTTTGATTGTGTGCCACGTCTCGCCACCATCCCACGTGCCGTAAGTGTTGTGCATATCGGGCGACATAATCATAGTGAGTTTGTCGGTCGGGTGTTGCCAAATATTCTCGGTGTAGCCCGCTGTGCCGACACCGAATTGATGCCACTCGATGAGGTCGGTGGAGGTCACTCGCTCGGTCTGGAGCTTTTTGAAGTACTCCTTGCCGACTTTGTCTTTCGGGAGTGTCTGTGCGTCTACAGCGCTGATTGTCAAAGCTATAGATAGTGTTGTTAGTAATCTTTTCATTTTGGTTAGTTTTTTTTGTGGAACTGAGTATTGCTGAGTAAAGCTGAGTATTGCTGAGTATTGCTGAGTATTGCTGAGTATTGCTGAGTATTGCTGAGTATTGCTGAGCTGTGTCCACTCGGGCGTTGATAGGTGGATGAGATTTTGCAGATCGTGTCTTGGGGTGTGAGGGAGCGTACTTAATGTACGTGACCGAATACCTCAAGGCAGGATATGCGAAATCTCGCT
>JBCQUE010000066.1:0-10413 GCA_047174325.1 Rikenellaceae bacterium
GTAGGCTGGTGTGTGTAATATCGGACCACCTTCAAGGTAGTCTCAAAGCCAATATCCTTTATGATGTATCAGTGATACCTATGAGAAGTGGCACAGGGTATGTTATTATTGATGCGGAGCAAGTGAAGTTTAAGGCGCACGTAGTAGTTAATATAGTTCCCAAGAGGGTCTATCGAATAGAGATTGTATTTGGCAATAAGACAATATTTTTCGACCCTCTATGTGGCAGAGCCTATACGAGCACAAGTCTGGATGGCGTTATCGAGCTGTTGGAACATAGAGATGATATAGCCAACAAAGAGGAGACCTTACAAACTTTTGTAAAGGAGGCTGGAAGGTTGCTCGATAGAATGATAAAAGATGGGGTGCAAAGTCGCTATTCAACTAAACATTGATATGGCACGCCTAAAATCCCAATCTATAAGATATGTTACGATAACCGAGAGTGAATACCTCCGCCTTATCGAGAACACAATGGTCATAGAGGCGATGAGGATTGCAGGGGTAGAAAGCCTACCTATATATAATGCAGTACAAAGCATCCTGCAAGATGGACGTGTTCAAGTTCACACGAAACCTCTATGCAAGCGTTATTCATACAATCAGAATAGGTAGGTATGAATAACAGAGAGATAATGATGAAGCTCTCTACTAAATTAGAGAGTGGCTACTCCCAGTCGGAGGTAAATGAAATAGTAGATGCCTTTGTTGAGATCATCGCCCAAACCTTATGTCAAGGCGAAACGGTCAATATAACGGGTATTGGTAAGCTGAGTACAAAGCAGCAACCAGAGAGACGATACTACAACGTACATTCCCGACAGATGGAGTCCAGACCCACGAAGAGGGTGGTAGTTTTCAAGCCAAGTGCGAAGCTACAAAACCGACTGCTGAGTGATTGGCAGGCTCAGACTTCCTAAACGAATAACACCGAGATATTCTCCAAATTGAATGGAAAGTATCTCGGTGTTCTCGTTATGTAGTCTTATATGATGGCTACATTTTCGCCACCAATCCTTGTAAACAAGATTTGCAAAATTTGAGGCTAAAAAGCCCTGTTTTTACAAAAATATTGTCTACCTTTGCCTACGTGATGATTGAAGGTCAAATCAAACCCTATGTAGTCTCCTATGTAGATTCTGGTTTTTACAGTCAAAAACCACATTGATAATAAGAGAGTTATGAAGGATTGGGAGTTTACCCAAAGTACGCTCCCTCACCTCACTTCAGACGATCTTCAAAATTTCATCCACCTATCAACGCTCTAAAACGAGATATTTGTGGCGAAATTTGGAAGATCGTCCGAAGCGTTGCACGGTCGTTATAGACTGTGCGGTTTGAGGTACTCCTGCAGCGAGGCTTTATAGTTGTCGCCGATGGGTACTGCATCCTTGCCGAAGAGTATTCGGCTGCGCTCGATGATGTCGATCTTATCCTTGCGCACGATGAATGAGCGGTGCACCCTGATGAATTGATCTTTGGGGAGTATCTCCTCCACTCGCTTTATGTTCATTAGCGAGAGTATTGGTTTGGGCTCGCCCTCGATTTGGAACTTTACATAATCCTTTAACGCCTCTACATATTGCAGCTGGCGAAGATCGATGCGGCGTAGTTTATACTCCGATTTTACATATATTGAGTCGCCCACAACCTCGCTACTTTGCTCTGTGGTGAGCTCCTCCGTTGCCGCTGCCTTTAGTTTGAACCACTCAGCCCCTCTCTGCACAGCGCCCAAGAAGTCGGGATAAGAGATTGGTTTTAGGAGATAGTCCAGAGCATTGACTTTGTAGCCATCGATGGCGTATTGATTAAAGGCTGTGGTGAAGATGATACGTGTGCGAGGGTTGACCATTCGGCTGAACTCCAACCCCGTGAGTGTCGGCATCTGAATATCCAAGAGCAGCAGATCAGCCTCAGCAAGCTCCTCGCTCTCCATCGCCTCTACAGCGGTTGAGAATGTAGCGGTGAGCTTTAGAAATGGGGTCTTTGCAACATAACCCTCAAGGAGTGCTGCCGCCAATGGCTCGTCATCTATAACTATGGTTTTCAGTATCATAATGCTCAAATTTTTATATTCGATAACCCCCCCCTCTAAATCTCCCCCAAACCGTTGGGGGAGACTTGTTTTCAGCGGTGTTTTGGATAAAATTTTCTTATCCAAAACTTACGTTTATAGTTAGGCAGCTGCTGTAGGTGTTTTCATTAGCCTCTATTGTCCACTCATATCGATTGTGATAGAGCAGCTCCAATCGCCTCTTAACCTGTTGCAGTCCAATTCCGTGTCCGCTCTTATCCTGTTCCTGCTTAGCGTAGTTGCTGTTGTTGATCGAGAGTCTCACCTCGCTATTCTCGATGTTCTCGATGAAGTGAATATCGATGAAACCCTCGCCATTTGCGCCCACTGAGTGTTTAAATGCGTTCTCAATTAGCGATATGAAGATCAGCGGTGAGATCTCAGTCGTGGAGTGCTCCGAGATCATAAACTCTGTTGTGAGCTGCACTTTGCGGGGGAGACGTATGCTCATCAGCTCGATGTAGCTCTTCAGAAATTCGACCTCTTTGGAGAGTGCTACACGCTCTTCGAGGTTGTCGTAAAGGATGTAGCGCAGCAGTCCACTCAGCTCCTTGATTGTGCTTTGTGCCTTCTCGGTGTCGATGGCGGTGAGTGCGTAGATATTGTTGAGTGTGTTGAGCAGGAAGTGAGGGTTTATTTGGCTACGGAGGTTTGCTAACTCAGCCTTGACACGTGCGCTCTCAGCCTCCTTTAGCGCCTCTTCGCTCTGTTGCAACCTCTCCGAGAGACGTATCGCTGTTACGAGCCCCACCATCAAGATGTAGTTAATCAGATCGCTAATTAGAAACGTAATGCTTGGATTTGGACGCACAGGAGTCAGGTTTGTCTTAAATTGCTCCAATATGTCTGACCTCTTAAGCCAATATGAGAAGGCTAAGAGCAGCATCACCAAGATGAAGTTGCAGAGGAAGTAATAACGTTTCCGCTCCGCAAAGAGATACCGAGGTATGAATATCAGATGGTTGAGTGCATAGATCAGCAGCAGTGTAGCGAGGTTGATCGAGAGGCGCATCAATCCAAAGGTGTCGAGAGAGTCCGACCCCACCGAGATACTGCAAAATATAGATATTCCAATAATCACACTCCAACCGACAAGCTGGAGTGTGAATAGTTGCATTTTATTGTTTAATCTGTTGAGTATCATAAGTTTAAAAATATCCAAGTTTTCACATTGCCTTTTGGTGGGTAGAGTGCTGATTGGTGGATGAGATTTTGAAGATCGTGCAGGGTGCCCCGATGGAGCGTACTTTAGTACGTGACTGAGGGGCAGCCTGTAGGATCTTTGAAATATCGCCGCCAAGCAGTGCTCTACTCGTAACGGATTGCATCTATCGGATTAAGCGCCGCCGCCTTTTTCGCTGGATACCAACCGAAGAATACACCTGTGATGCAGCAAACAGTGAACGATAGAAGTATTGTCCAGCTCTCGACCAATATAGGCCACCCTGCAAATACATTGACTAACCAAGCCGCTGTGCAGCCCAGCACCACGCCAATCAATCCGCCCGAGATGCTGATGATGATAGCCTCGATGAGGAATTGCGCCAAAATATCTACGCCTCGTCCACCGACCGACATCCTCAGTCCGATCTCCTTCGTGCGCTCTGTAACAGAGACATACATAATGTTCATAATACCGATACCACCCACAACCAACGAAATGGAGGCGATACACGCCAAGAGGGTTGTCATCAAGCTCGATGTTGAGTTCATCATTGTTGCCAACTCCTGCTGCGAGCGAATGTGAAAATCATCGGCAGCACCTGCAGCAATGAGGTTGTGGTTCTCACGAAGTATGTTCGAGATCTTCACAATAGCCTCGGTGGTCTGATCCTCATCGACACAACTTGCATAGATCTGGTTGAAGTGGGTCACCGCCAACACACGCTTCATAATCGATGTGTAGGGGGCTAAAACCACGGCATCCTGATCCTGTCCCATCGTGTTGTAACCCTTCTCCTGCAGCACTCCAATCACACGGAATGGAATCGATTTGAAGCGGATCACCTTGCCCACAGGGTCGCTGCCATCGGGGAAGAGGTTATCTTTGATGGTCTTACCAATGACACACACCTTAGATGCTGTGCGAATATCCATATCGGTGAACATCGAACCAGTCGCTAGTTTGAGCTGTCGAATTTCGAGGTAGGCTTGCGCCACACCTGTAATGCTGGATGGGTAGTTATTCGCTCCATAGATGTATTGACCCGATGATGTGACCACGGGGCTCACCGCTGCCAACATCTCTGTCTGTTTCATCAACGATTCGTAATCTGGAATCTTAAGTGTCTGTCTCGATGAGGCATCCTGTGTACGACCACCACGGCGATCCTCGCCCGGCATTATCATAATCATATTTGATCCCATCTCCGAAATTTGAGCGTTGATGCTCGCCTTTGAGCCTTGACCGATCGCCAGCATCGTGATTACAGAACCCACACCGATGATGATACCCAACATCGTGAGGAAGGCTCGTAACTTATTATTGCCTAGCGCCTTGAAGGCTATTATAATTAGATTTGAAATATTCATAATTTCGCTCTGTTTTTAAACTGAGTTTTGGATAAGGAGAACTTATTATCCGCCAATGAGTTTTATTAATCCTCCACAGGGGGTAACGCCGCCAATGCCTCGGCTGCACTTCTCACCGTGTCGTTGTATGTATCGCTGCTAATCATTCCATCACGCAACATAATGTTTCTGCTTGAGAACTCAGCCATCTCGGGGTTGTGCGTCACAAAGATGATGGTTTTACCCTCCTTATGCAGCTTTTGAAGCAGCACCAAAATATCGAACGATGTGCGTGTATCCAAGTTACCCGTAGCCTCATCAGCTAAGATCACTGCTGGACGATTCACCAGAGCACGAGCAATAGCCACACGCTGCATCTGTCCTCCACTCATCTGATTCGATTTGTGATACAGACGATCTCCTAGGCTCACTGCCTTTAGCGCCTCGATAGCTCGCTCCTTACGCTCCTCAGTCGTTATTCCCGAGGAGTAGAGTAGAGGTAGCTCAACATTCTCTGCTGCCGTGGTTTTGGCGAGTAGGTTGTAGTTTTGAAATATAAAACCGATCTTCTGATTGCGGAGCTTTGCACGGCGATCTTTACTCATACCCGCCACAGGGATCTCATCCAAGAAGAACTCTCCCGAGGTGGGCATATCCAAACAGCCAAGGATATTAAGCAGCGTACTCTTTCCGCTACCCGAAGTACCCATAATCGTTACGAACTCACCCTCCTTGATCGAGAACGATACACCTCGCAAGGCTCGCACCGTCTCGTCTCCGATCTGAAAGTAGCGCTTTATATCTCGTAACTCTATAACGTTCTTTTTCATAATTATTGCCTCCTATTTACGTGGGCCACCTGGACGCTGTGGTGCAAATGGGCTGCTGTTGCCGCCTCCACCAGGTCGACGAATCATCAACGATGCAGATGAGTCCATACCTGTGATGACGCTATCCTGTAGCGAGATTCCCTGACCCGAGATCTCTGTCAAGATTCCGTTTGTCACACCCACCTTCACACGACGTGGCTCCATTGCATCACCCTTCTTGATCCATATTGTCTGCATTGGCTCCACTCCCTCGGGCATCTCTGGACGCTGTGGTTTCTCCACGCCCTCGGGCAGTGTGGGGGTGAACGATAGCGCCGCTGACGAGATTGTCATATCGCACTGCTCGTTGAGTGTGAAGATCTCGATGTTGGCTGTGAGTCCGGGTTTGAGTTTCAAGTCGGGGTTTGCTGCTGAGATCACCACCTCATAGGTGATTACGTTACTCTCCTCGATACCCTCTTGGCGAACCTGAGTGATGACACCCTCGAATGTGTCGAGCGGAAAGGCATCGACCGAGAATGTCGCCTTTTGACCCTCAGTTACATTACCTATATCAGCCTCATCAACATCAGCGATGATCTGCATATCTTTCAAATCGGCAGCCACGGTGAAGAGTGTCGGAGTGCTGAAGCTAGAGGCAACGGTCTGACCCTCCTCAACGCTCTTCGATAGAACCACACCATCGATTGGCGAGTAGATAGTTGCGTAGCCGAGGTTGGTCTCCGCCTTCTCTAGGTCGTTCTTGGCAATCTCCAAATTGTTTGTTGCATTCTCAAAGTTATAGAGCGCTACCTCATAATCGCTATCGGCGATCAATCCATCATCGTGGAGCGCCTTAACACGCTTGTAGTTTGCTGTCTGATACTTAAGCTCGCTTTGAGCCATATTCACGCTATTTCGCTTGCTGTTGCGCTCAAGTATAAGTGTGCTCTTATCGAGCTCGGCAATCACTTGACCCTCCTTTACAACACTGTTGTAATCGACATATAGTGTGGTCAAGATACCCGAGACCTGTGTACCGATGTCGACCGTAGTAACTGGCTCAACTGTACCTGTAGCGGTGACACTCTGTACAATGTTCTGCTTTGTGATGACGGTTGTCATCCACTTTGGAGATACCGCCTCTTCGCCCTTAGGGATAAAGAGATAGGCTGCACCTGCGCCGACTAGTGCAACAACGACTGAGGTTGCTATAATGCTCTTCTTTGTCATAATATCGTTATATCGTTATAGTTTTATAATATTCGTTTTGTAGTAATTTAGTAGCGCTTTGTTCAAGATGAGTTTATATTTATTCATCAAGTACGTCTGTGATGCTTGGCGGTAGTTGTCCTGCTCGGTTAGTAACTCGATGGTGTTCTTCATACCCACCTCAAACTGCTGCTTTGTGAGTGTCATACTCTTCTCTGTTGCGCTGAGCTGTAGCTCCGATACAGCGTAGAGTGCCTGTGATGTTTGGGCATCGTTGTGTAGTGTCTCGATGGCTAAGTAGAGATCCTTTTGCGCCTGTGTGAGCGAGAGGGATGCAATACGCACATCGTTAACCGCCTGTGTTACAGATGCTCTCGTCTGGAATCCATTGAAGATCGGGATCGAGAGGTTGAGACCTGCAGCGGTGTTATAGTTGTTGCGTAGCTGGTTGTTAAATGCAAATGCGTTGCTTGTGTTGTGTGTGAGCCCTGTGCTTGCCGAGAGTGACAGCGTTGGCAAGTATGCAGATTTTGCAATCCTCTCGTTTAGCTCTGCCGACTGCACATATAGCTTTGAGGCAACGATCTCGGGACGAGACTCCAGCGCTGTTGCATAGACCTCTTCGACCGATGGAATTGCAGCGAGAAGTAGCGACTGCGAGAGTTCAGGTTTTTTCACCGATAGTGTCGCACCATTTGTGATCTCAAGTAGCTGCTTAAGGGCTACATATAGGTTGCTCAATTGAGACTTCGCCACCACCAACTCATACTGATATTGAGCCGTTGCGCTCACCAATTGCGCCAAGTCGACCTCGTTGATGCTGCCCGCCTTAAGAAATGCACGACCACGAGCCTCATTTTGGCGGCTCACCTCTAGGCTATTCTCCGCCACACTTATCTGCTCCATAGCGTAGAGAATCTCGATATAAGCCTGTGTCACAGCCACCTCTATCGAGTTCTCAAACTCCTTAAGCTCAGCATTAGCTATGTCGCTACACACCTTGCTATCTTGTAGCGTGTAGCGATTGCTGCCACCATTGTATAGCGTCATCGAGAGCCCCACGCTGTAGCTGCCGCTGTAGCTGCTCTTGCTTGCCGAGGGATCCATATTGAGTGGGTTGGAGTTGAGATCTTGCCCAACCACACCAGTCACTGCTGGAAGGAATGCGCCACGTGCACTGAGCTCGCTGGCGCTGCTATTCTCGATCTCGATCTTAGCCTCCTGCAGAGTGATGCTGCTGAGCTTGGCATACTCCAAACACTCATCGAGCGTCATCGAGAGCTGGTTGCTCTGAGAGTATGCTTCGGTTGCGAGGCTGCAGCAAATAAGCGCAAGGGCTGCCGCACCTCTTAATTTTAGTTTTGTCATATACGTTGAATTACGTTGAATTTGTTGTAACAAAGATATATAATAATATTATAGCTACAAAACAAAATATACCGAGAGCCCCATTTTGCCGAACAATAGCTTTTTTTTACCAATTCTTCATCTAAATTTGCAAGAGCGGTTTATTTTATCTAGCTTTGCATAACTGACTAATTCTTAATGCGTAATTCTTAATGCGTAATTCTTAATGCGTAATTTAAACCAGCAAGCCAAAGCTAAAAGGGAGCAGCTCCCCTAACTTATAACTTATAACTCATAACTAAAAATAAATGAGCGTAGCTAGAAAAGAGATGTTGATCGGGGTGTTGTTTGCCGTGGTGGTGGCGATATTTATCAACTACTCATCCATAGAGAGATTTATTGTCGACAGACGGTTGGTTGTCGATACAGCGATGTTGTATCCGTTGGCGTTTTCGGTGGTGTGGTTTATCGTTATCTCGTTGCTTTTTTACCTCTATTACGTTACGATCTTCAATCTCTTTCGTAACTATAAAAATGGGGCTGTGATGCTTGGTGTGATCTTTTTGGGTGCGCTGCTGCTCACTTATCTATTCAGTGAGGCGATGCCTTCGTTGCGTGAGTTCTGTGCTCCTGAGGGGTTCGATGCTAGCCGTTTTTTTAGGGGTGGTGGTTTTGGTGGTGCAGGTGGTGCAGATGGTGCAGGTGGTGCAGGTGGTGCAGGTGGTGTTGGCGGTGTTGGCGGTGTTGGCGGTGTTGCAGGCGGTGTTGGCGGTGTTGCAGGCGGTGGTGTTGCAGGCGGTGCATCGACAGCTATTGGTGCTGGCGGAACAACAGCATCAGGCGGTGCTGCAGCAGCGATGCGTCCACCGAGAGGGATGATGAGCGCAACGATGTTTAAACACCTCTTGGTCTTGGTCTTGAATCTGTTCTTTGTCTACATACAGCGACTTCTCTACACCAATCAAGCGATCGAGAGGCGTAATGAACAGCTCCAATTTGAGACTATCAAGAGTCAACACAATGCACTGCTGCAGCAGATCAATCCTCACTTTTTCTTCAACTCACTGGGTTCGCTCAGATACATTATATTAAAGGGTGAGAGCGAAGGGGCGGTCGACTACCTCGATAATCTAATAGCGATATTTCGCAAGACACTTAAGGCGAGCAGCAACACTCTCCATACACTCGAAGAGGAGCTCTCAATCACAACATCATACACACACATCTTGGAGCGTAGATTCGAGGGCAAATTCTCCGTTGGGTTCGCTATTGATGAGAGCTACGAGGGGCGAATGATTGCGCCGTTAACGCTCTTGACGCTCGTTGAGAATGTAGTGAAACACAATAAAATATCGTCTCAGAAACCTGTTGTAGTTAAGATCTTCACCAATGCTGTAGATCAAATTGTTGTGGAGAATAATGTAGTGCCGAAATTTGCCGAAGAGGTCGAGAAGAGCGGCATCGGGCTGAAGAATCTCAATCTGCAGTATGAGTTGTTGACCTCTCGTGGAATCGAGGTGGTCTCTACTTCTGAGCGCTTTGTTGTGACGCTGCCGCTTATTAGTTATTAGTTATAAAGTATGAGTTATAAAGTATGAGGGTTGTAATTATCGAGGATGAGTTAGCGGCTTTGGAGCAGCTCCGTATCTTGCTCACCAAGAGTGCTGAGTTTGATATAGAGGTTGTGGAGACCATTGATAGTGTCGAGGAGAGTATCGAGTTTTTTCGTTCGCCTCGCTCGGCTGATGTAGACTTGGTCTTTATGGATATTCATCTCTCGGATGGTTACGCCTTTACAATCTTCAAACACGTGGAGGTCAATACACCAATAATATTCACAACGGCTTATGATGAGTACGCATTGAAGTCGTTCGAGGTCAATTGTCTCGACTATATACTTAAGCCTCTCTCGAAGGGCGATATAGATCGTATCTTCTCAAAACTTAGAACCATTGCGCAATACAGTCGCCTATTGAACACAGAGCGTTCGGTCGAGAAGATGCTCGTGATGGATGGTTGGCGCACCACACCCCTTAAGGTGGAGAGCGTGGCTTACTTCTATAAGGAGGAGAGTAGGGTGAGGTTGTGTGACCTCGATGGCAAGCGTTATTTGGTGAATCAGACTCTGGAGAGCATTGAAGAGATGTTGAGCTCTGAGCGTTTTGTTCGAGCCAATAGACAATATATAATTGCTCGTGAGGCGGTGCGAGATATGGAGAGTTACGAGGGTAGCCGATTGGTGGTGAACCTCCACCAAACCACACCCGAACCAATAATCATCAGCCGCACTAAGGTGACACAATTCAAGCGTTGGGTGGCGAAAATGTAGCGACAAACGCTTTAGGGGACTTCTTATACCTTTGCAAAAAGATTAAAAATGAATAATATTTAGGTAAAAAAGCAAGATTAGAGAGTAAGAATGGGGTGAGTTCATGGTAAGTCAAAAATAAACATTACCTT
>JBCQUE010000067.1:0-9759 GCA_047174325.1 Rikenellaceae bacterium
ACTCAGCCTTACTCAGTCTTACTCAGCCTTACTCAGTCTTACTCAGTCTTACTCAGCCTTACTCAGCCTTACTCAGTCTTACTCAGTCTTACTCAGTTTAGCAGAGTAGGACAACTAATTTCTTTCGGTTATGAATTTGCACATTTGTGCTCGAACCCGATGTATATTGGTTTTGACGCTGCCCAGCGGCATATTTAGCTTTACGGAGATCTCTTCGTAGGAGTATTCATCGATGAAACGCATACGAAAGAGCTCCTGTTGACGTGGTGCAAGTCGAGCTATTCCCTCCTCTATTTCGGTACGTTTTTGTGAGTTTATGATGCTCTGCTCAGGGTTTGGACCACGCTCCTCGGGGGGTGACGAGAGGCGTTCATCGAGCGAGAGGTCATCCTGTCTACGGCGCTGATGGTCGATAGATGTGTTGCGGGCGATGGTGTAGATCCACTGCCCAAAGGTGTACTTCGGATCGTAGCGGTGGAGGTTGATGTAGACCTTTATAAAGCTCTCCTGCATAAGGTCGTCGACCTCTTGTGCTGCATCACCCCTAAGACGTGAGACCAAGAGGCGGTGGATCGATTCACTGTAACGCATAATGAGGAACTCAAAGGCGAGATTATCACCCCCAAGCGCCCACTCAACGAGCAGTTGATCCTCGGCAACTACATATTTCTCGATGTCGTTCTCCACCATTGAGGCAAAGATAGGAATTTTTATCGATATTAAGAGTTGTATCTCGATAAAAATTCCTACCTTTGTACGATTATTACCTATTAGAGAGATGAAATTTAAATTAGAGCATAAAGCCCCCAACAGCAAGGCTCGTGCAGCGAGCTTCACCACCGACCACGGCGAGGTGCAGACCCCAATATTTATGCCTGTAGGAACAGCGGCAGCGATGAAGGGTATCTTTCACCGTGATGTCGAACAGGAGGCTCGGGCTCAGATCATCTTGGCGAATACGTATCACCTCTATCTCCGCCCTGGAATGGGTGTCATTGAGGCGGCTGGCGGTGTGCATCGCTTCTCAGGATGGGACAAACCGATGCTCACCGATAGCGGTGGTTTTCAGGTCTTTTCGCTCTCGGGTTGCCGTAAGCTTAAGGAGGAGGGGTGTCAATTCCAATCACACATTGATGGTTCACGTCACCTCTTTACGCCCGAAAATGTTGTCGACACACAGCGCACAATCGGTGCAGATATTATGATGGCGTTCGATGAGTGCCCCGCTGGCGATGCTCCACGTGACTACGCTGCAAAGTCACTGGCGCTCACTCAGCGCTGGTTGGCGAGATGCTTTGAGCAGTTCGCTAAGACACAACCAAAGTATGGTCACTCACAGTCGTTGTTCCCGATTGTGCAGGGTTGCGCCTATCCCGATTTGCGTGAGGCGGCGGCACGTGATGTACTGCAGTATGAGGCGGATGGATATGCAATTGGAGGCTTGGCGGTGGGCGAACCAGCACCCGTTATGTATGAGATGATCGAGGTGGTGAACGCTGTGTTGCCCGAGGATCGCCCTCGCTACTTGATGGGGGTCGGTACACCGATAAATATCTTGGAGGCGATTGATCGTGGGGTCGATATGTTTGACTGTGTGATGCCGACACGTAATGGACGTAATGGTCAGCTCTTTACGTGGGAAGGTGTCATCAACATTCGCAACAAAAAGTGGGAACTAGACTTCTCACCGATCGATCCGCTGAGCAGCTCATTTGCCTCACGGAGTTATACAAAATCATATCTCCACCACTTGGCTGCTTGCAAAGAGATGCTGGCGGCACAAATCGCCTCGCTACACAATATCGCTTTCTACCTAAGCTTAGTGACGGAGGCTCGCAAACATATAATCGCTGGCGACTTCAAGGAGTGGAAAGAGTTGATGGTGGTGCAGCTGGCGAGAAGACTTTAGGGGAGCTAGCTCCCTTTTACCTTGGCTTGCTACCCAGCCTTACTCAGAATTACTCAGCCTTACTCAGAATTACTCAGCCTTACTCAGAATTACTCAGAATTACTCAGAATTACTCAGCCTTACTCAGAATTACTCAGCCTTACTCAGCTCATACAGACTAGCCAAATAACTAATAACAATAACAAATAACTAATAACTAATGAAGATTAGTTTTCCGGGGTTTAAGATCCTCGATCGATATATATTGGGGAAGTTCCTATCGACCTATTTTTTCGCCATTGCGATGATTATCGTGATTGTGGTGATCTTCGACTATGTCGAGAAGGTCGATGACTTCACACGCACTAACGCCCCTTTTGAGGCGATTGTCTTTGATTATTACCTCAACTTCATCCCCTTCTTTGTCAATCAGTTTAGCGGTCTGTTCACCTTTGTGGCGGTTATCTTCTTCACCTCTAAGATGGCGTATCAGACCGAGATTGTGGCGATGCTGTCGGGCGGAATGAGCTTTAGGCGAATGATGTGGCCCTACTTTATCGGTGCGCTGATCATCTCGTCACTCTCGTTGGCGCTCAATTTGTGGGTGATACCTATCTCGCAACGCACCTGTGTGGCGTTCGATGCGCAATATATCGATGAGGTGAACAATGGCGATTACGACCGTCATATCTATCGTCAGGTTGAACCAGGGGTCTTTGTCTATATCCGCAACTATGCACACGTTGGGCGAGCCTCATTCTTCTCGTTGGATCGCTTTGAGGAGGGTCGTATGGTTGGCTCTCTGGAGGCTGCAAACCCTGTTGTGGATAGCCTCACGGGGCGTTGGAAGGCTGCTCGATACACCACACGAGAGTATAAAGGTGGAGTTATGACCGACAATTTTACACAACACCGAAACCTCGATACACTCATCAACCTCGATCGCACGGAGCTCGCACGTATCGAGGATCTGCTTAAGACGATGAAGATCGATGAGCTCAACGCATTCTTGGAGCAGCAGAAGAGCAAGGGGTCGGACTCGATTGCGGTGATTGAGGTGGCGAAACACTCCCGCTTTGCCTACCCTGTGGGTACATTTATCTTGACGTTGATTGGTGTCTCGCTGTCGAGCCGTAAGGTTAGGGGCGGCACGGGTCTGCATATTGGTGTGGGTATCACGCTCTGTTTCTCATATATACTCTTCATTCGCTTTGCGGAGGAGTTCGCTAAGGGTGGAACGCTGCCGCCCGATGTGGCTGTGTGGCTGCCTAATGCGCTCTATGCTCTGATCGCTATATACCTATATATAAAGGCACCGAAGTAGATGATGACGTTTGACGAGATAGCGAAAAAGTGTAGCGCACGGCAGCGTATCACCGCTGAGGAGGCGCAGTGGCTCTACGAAAATGCACCACTCTGGAGACTCTCAGCGCTGGCTGTGGAGCGGAAACGTGCGGTGAGTGGTGACGATGTATTTTACAACAAAAATTTTCATCTTGAGCCTACGAACCAGTGCCTCTTTAGGTGTCGATTCTGCTCTTATCGCCGTGACGTGGGGAGTGCCGATAGCTGGGACTACACGCTCGAAGAGATGCTCGACAAGGCTCGGAGCTACGTTAACAGCTCTGTTACGGAGGTGCATATCGTTGGTGGTGTTCACCCTCGGCACGACCTCTACTTCTTTGAGGCGTTGATCCGTGAGATCCGTGAGATCTTGCCCGATGTGGCGATCAAGGCGTTCACGGCTGTGGAGCTTAGGTATATGATCGTGAAGGCTGGACTAACGCCACGTGAGGGTCTCAAGAGGCTGATCGATGCAGGGATGAGCGCAATTCCCGGAGGCGGTGCGGAGATCTTCAGAGAGGCGGTGAGGCGAGAGATCTGTCCCGAGAAGTGTAGCGCTGAGGAGTGGCTGGAGATGCACAGCGAGGCACACAAATTAGGAATTAAGAGCAACGCAACGATGCTCTACGGACACATCGAGAGCCTAGAGGATCGGTTCGACCACCTCGAAAGGTTGCGTGAGCAGCAGGACAAAACGGGCGGATTCAACGCCTTCATTCCGCTGAAGTTCCGTAGCGCAAATAATGAGTTGTCACACTTGGGCGAGTGCTCGGTGACGGAGGATCTGAGGATGATTGCGGTGAGCAGATTGTTCCTCGACAATATCGACCACATCAAGGCTTATTGGGTGATGTACGGCAAGGCGACCACGGAGTTGGCGTTGGCGTTTGGGGCGGACGATGTAGATGGAACGATTGACGACTCGACAAAGATCTACTCGATGGCTGGGGCTGAAGATAGTCGCCCACGAATGACGATAGAGGAGATAGAGAGGATGGCTCGGCAGGCTGATTTTAGGGCTGTGGAGCGGGATACACACTATAATATAATTGGAGATGGCGGAGAATAGAGATAAACTAGAGTGGTGGGGCAAGAGTGAAAGTGACCCCAAGGCGCAACCCAAACCCAAGGTGCAACCAAAGCTACAAACAGCGACAAAACCCAAAAGCGAGGCGGCTGTAAAACCAAAGGGCGAGGCGGCTGTAAAACCAAAGGGCGAGGCAGCTGTAAAACCAAAGGGCGAGGCGGCTGTAAAACCAAAGGCGGAACAAAAACCAAAGGGCGAGAGGAGCGAACCAAAGCAGCGTAAACCCAAGCAACCGAAAGCACCGCTCTCGAAGATGGCGCTCTTTTTGAGGACGATCAAACACTCGATCTATATGGCGCTGATCGTGGTTGGCGGAGCGGTCGGTGCGCACTATCTATTGACGGGTGTCACTCGCCACGGAGCTGGTTGCACGGTGCCTCAATTGGAGTCGTTGACCATCGCTGAGGCGGAGCGTGTGGTGGCGGCTAATGAGTTGCAGTTGATCATCAATGACTCGTTGTATGCACCTGCATATCGAGGTGGGGCGATCTTGGATCAGCTCCCAAAGGCTGGCGTGGTGGTGAAACCAGGTCGGGCTATCTACCTCACAGTCAACGCAACACAGCGGCGAATTGTCGATGTTCCATACGTTGCCGAGCGGTCACTGCGGCAGGCGAAGAATATGTTGCGGATGTCGGGCTTGACGGTTGGCGAGCTGAAGTATGTCGACGATTTGGCGAAGAATTATGTCTTGGCGCAATCGGTTGGTGAGGTGCAAATTAAGGCTGACAACAAGGAGCGAGCGCCGATGGGTTCGGAGGTGACCTTAACGATCGGACGAGGTAGTGACGATAGGACACTTGTTCCGATGGTGTTGGGTCTCTCGCTGAGGGATGCTAAGGATCGGCTTTTCGATGCTGGTCTCAATGTTGGTGAGCTGCACTTCGATAGCGATGTCGACCCAGTGATGAATCTGCAGGCGATGGTCTACACACAGAGCGATATGCCGGAGAGTACAACCCGATTTGGCGAGCGTATCTCTTTGGAGCTGAGCGGACTACAGACTAAGGTCGACAGTATGATTTTGGTTCACTATCGTGAGGTTAAGGAGATGGAGGTGATGATTGAGTTGGAGATGATGTTTGATGAGGCGGCTTATCGTGAGGTCGATGGCGTATGGGTTTGGGAGTATCAAGAGGCTGATGATTTGAGTGAAGATTGGGATTTAAATGAGCCTACGGGCGAAATAGAGGAGAGTTTAAAGGATGAGTTATAGCGAAGATTTCGAGTTGGATCTCGATTTGATGGATGATATTGAGAGTGGCGAGGGGTGCAGTGTCGGCGCTGTAGATGCAGCGGCTGAGGTGTGTGATGGTGGCGAGGTAATCACGGGCGAAGATGGCGAGCTCTATGAACACTTCCGCTTTGAGGTGGACAAGGGGCAATCGGCACTGAGACTAGATAAGTACTTGGCTGTCAAGATGCAAAACTCGTCACGGAGCAAGATACAGGCGGCAGCGGATGCCGGGCAGCTACTTGTCAACGGGATGGCTCAGAAGGCTAGTTATAAGGTGCGTCCAACCGATGTGGTGCAGATTGTGATGTCTCGCCCGAAGTTCCGCAACGAGATAATTGCGGAGGATTTGCCGCTCGACATAAAGTATGAAGATGATGATCTGCTGCTGGTGAATAAGGCGGCAGGGATGGTTGTGCACCCTGGTCACGGCAACTATCGAGGCACGTTGGTTAACGCTCTGACGCACCACCTGAGAGGGTTGGAGCTCGTTGAGGATAGCGATATGAGGGCTGGATTGGTGCATAGAATCGATAAAAACACCTCGGGGCTGTTGGTCATAGCCAAGAGCGAGAGGGTACATACACACCTCGCTAAGCAGTTCTTCGACCACACGACACGCCGCAGATATGTAGCGCTCGTATGGGGTAATATCGCTGAGGATGAGGGGACGATCGTGGGCAACATCGGTCGCTCGGTTAAGGATCGACTTAAGATGCACGTCTTTGAGGATGGGTCGGATGGCAAGCACGCTGTGACACACTTCACGGTGCTGCAACGCTTTGGTTATGTGACACTTGTGGAGTGCAGGTTGGAGACGGGTCGCACCCATCAGATACGTGTGCATATGGCGTGGAAAGGTCACCCGCTCTTCAATGACGAGCGTTACGGCGGCGATAAGATCCTCAAAGGGACGACATTCTCAAAGTACAAACAGTTCGTGGAGAACTGCTTCCAAAAGATGCCTCGCCACGCACTACACGCTCAGTCGCTCGGGTTTCAGCACCCCACGACAGGCGAGCAGATGGATTTCGAGACACCGCTACCCGAGGATTTTGTGGGTCTAATTGCAAAGTGGGAGGGTTACGCTGCAAATCGACTTGCAGCCGAGCGACTACAGGCAGCCGAAGAGGCGGAGATGGAGGCGGCAGAGAAACGTGAACAGCAACAGGAGCGAGCAGCAAAACAGACCGAGAGACAGCAACGTATGGCGGCAGAAAAGGCAGCAGAGGAGGCAGAGGAGGCAGAGGAGGCAGAGGAGGCAGAGGAGGCAGCGCCAAAATACAACCCAGCGTTCTTCAACCCACCAAGAGAGTAGCCAATGTTTTTTCCGACGACGATAAAGGAGGTGCGTAACCTTGGGTGGGATTATATAGATGTGATTCTCTTCACGGGCGATGCGTACATTGACCACCCTGCATTTGGGGCGGCGGTGATTGCACGGCTGTTGGAGGCACGTGGGTATCGTGTGGCGATTGTGCCGCAGCCCAATTGGCGTGATGATCTTCGGGACTTCACTAAGTTGGGTGCGCCACGACTATTCTTTGGTGTGACGGCTGGGGCGATGGATTCGATGGTGAACCACTACACGGCAAATATACGTCTCCGCTCGAATGATGCCTACACGCCCGATGGCAAGGCTGGGTTTCGACCCGACTATGCAGCCACAGTCTACACGAAGATACTCAAGGAGAAGTTTCCGCATACGCCCGTGGTTGTGGGGGGTATCGAGGCATCGTTGAGGCGGCTCACGCACTACGACTACTGGAGCGATTCGCTACGCCCATCGATGCTCATTGAGAGCGGTGCGGATCTGCTGAGCTACGGAATGGGCGAGGGGGTGATCGAGCAGATCGCTGCGGCGCTGGAGAATGGGTTTAATATGAAGCTGTTGCGCAAGATTCCGCAGGTGGCGTATGTTGCCGACGGGGAGTATGTAAAGCGATTAGACCAAGATAACACACTGATACTCAACTCGTTTGAGCAGTGCGTGAAGAGCAAAAAGGCGTTCGCAGAGAACTTCGTCCAGATGGAGCGTGAGAGTAATATGCTCTCGCCAAAGAGGTGGTTGGTCGAGAGGGTCGGAGCGCAATATGTCGTTGTGAATCCGCCACGTAACACCCTCACAACTAGCGAAATAGACCACTCATTTGATTTGCCGTACGAGCGAGCGCCACACCCGAAGTATCGAGGTCGTGGGGCGATTCCAGCGTGGGATATGATCAAGCACTCGGTGAACCTGCATCGTGGCTGTTTCGGTGGCTGCTCATTCTGCACGATCTCGGCACATCAAGGTAAATTCATCGCCTCACGCTCTGAGAGGTCGATTTTGGAGGAGGTGCGAAGAGTGACGGAGATGGCGGACTTTCGGGGCAACCTATCCGATATTGGTGGGCCCTCGGCAAATATGTGGGGGATGGGCGGAGGTGATCGCTCGCTCTGTGAGAGGTGTCGTCGCCCCTCGTGTCTGCACCCTGCGCCCTGCAAAAACCTCAATAACGACCACCGCCCACTGCTGAAACTTTACGACAAAATCAGGGGCGTGAAGGGGGTGAAACGTGCCTATATCGGCAGCGGAATTAGATACGACCTCTTCGATGGCTCGCCCTACTTGGAGCAGGTTGTGCGACACCACACATCGGGACGATTGAAGGTTGCACCCGAGCACACCGAGGAGCGTGTTTTGAACCTAATGCGCAAGCCGCCATTCACGCAATTTGAGAGGCTGAACGCCGATTTCAAACAGATATGCAAACGTAGTGATCTCCCCTATCAGCTCATCCCATACTTCATATCGTCACACCCTGGGTGCGGTGAACGAGATATGCAGGCGCTATCGAAAAAGGTGCTGGGCAAACTACGCTTCTCACTCGAACAGGTGCAGGATCTAACCCCCACACCAATGACCCTCTCCTCCGTAATGTTCTACACAGGCGCTGACCCCTACACAGGCGAGCCGCTCTACGTCGCCCGATCACAAGATGAAAAACGCCGCCAAAAAAGCTACTTCTTCGAGAAGAGGCGAGGGTAACCTCTTTGGTCACGCTGTTGGTCACGCTGTTGGTCACGGCTGTTGGTCACGTTTATGGTCACATTTGTGGTCTCTTTGTTGGTCACGGCTGTACTGCCCTAATGCCGGGCGGGCAGGCAGCTAGCTGCCATTTGACTGGCTTGCGGTGGTTGCAGTGGCTCTTCGAGCTACAAAATATTGCTATGCAGATCTTTACGAAAGTAAACTTTCGACGATCTGCATAGCAATATTTTTATGCCAGCCTTCGGCTGTCATCACTGCACCCACCGTGCTACCCATTGTGTTGCACATCAATACTGTAAATCGGTACTAATAATATGTGCACAACTCGCCACTATCTGCTCTTGATAAGATCCTTCTGCCCAACCAAATATGGCAAATACCTCTTGCAGAAGGGTATCGCTGCGGTACTTAGTGCCATTACACTAATGAAGTATGGAACTGAATAGTAGTACCCATACGCTGCTCGTAAGTTTGCATACCCAAATATATTCAGCGTGCTAACTATTATAGACATTAGTAACATATGTGTAGACAACACAGTGATCGTATTTTTACCAATATATGATATATATGGCAGGTATTTTATTTGCTTACACAGCTGCAAAAATGCAATGATTGCAACACTAGTTATAATATAGTGTAGAGCCATATTTACATCATCTATATAATTTTTAAAATAAGAAACGACGAGAGGTGTATTGCAAACAATTGCAAAGTACGATATGATTAGAGCAATTGAGATTGTAGTTGCAATTTTATCATATCGATTAGATTGCAATATGGGTGTCGGCTTTATTATAAAACCCAAACAGAAGAATGGCATCGCTGTAAAAGCAGGACCGATATAGAAAGGAAAATATATGTCCTCAATAGATAAATAACAACCTATAACTCCAAATGCTAGAGATAACAACACCTGCAAATACCATCTCTTTGTGACACTATAAATAAAGTAGAACACTACCGTACACCAAAATAGTGCAAGCAAAAACCAAATAGGGATGTTTGTGAATATACCGTGTGTGATTAGTCCGTCAGTAAAACTTATATCTCTGCTGAATTCAACCTGCAAATGCAACTGAATTCATATTAATAATTTGTTTAAATTTTTCATTTGGTGTGAGGTATCCGAGTCTTTTACGAGGACGATTATTTAGCTTGTTTTCAATCCA
>JBCQUE010000011.1:0-52779 GCA_047174325.1 Rikenellaceae bacterium
ACTCAGCCCTACTCAGCCCTACTCAGCCCTGCTCAGCCTTACTCAGCCTTACTCAGCCCCCTGCTTAGCCCCTCGGCTCTAGCGAACGATAGTCTCTGAGCGATCTGGGCCGACCGACAAAATCTTGATCGGCACACCTGTCTCCTCCTCGATGAACTTAACGTACTCCTTAAATTCGATTGGGAAATCTTCGTAATTTTTCACGCTACAGATGTCGCAATTCCAACCCTTAAACTCCTTATATATAGGCTTGATTTCGCCCTCAACGCTGTATGGGAATACTGTAGTCTGCTCGCCATCGATCTCATAAGCTGTTGCGATCTTGATCGTCTCGAATGTGTTCAACACATCAGCCTTCATCATAATGAGCTGTGTAGCTCCATCGATCATTATAGCATACTTCAACGCCACCAAGTCGAGCCAGCCGCAACGGCGCTCACGCCCCGTCACCGCACCATACTCGTGACCAATATCACGCATCTGCTTGCCTGTCTCATCGAATAGCTCCGTAGGGAATGGGCCGCTACCCACACGTGTGCAGTACGCCTTGAAGATTCCAAAGACCTCGCCAATGCGGTTTGGAGCGACACCAAGACCCGTACACGCACCTGCACAGACTGTGTTTGATGATGTCACGAATGGGTACGAACCAAAGTCAACATCGAGCAGTGTACCCTGTGCGCCCTCCGCCAAGATCGGCTGGTCGCTATTGATCATATCGTTGATCGTCTGCTCCGAGTCGATGATCGTGAAGCGCTTAAGATACTCGATAGCATCCAACCACTTTGCCTCTAGCTCGGTGATGTCATATTCGTAACTGAGCGACTCAAGTATCTGATTATGACGAGCTTTCGCCTTGTTGTAGACCTCCTCAAAATTGAGGAAAATATCGCCAACACGCACTCCATTACGAGAGATTTTATCTGTATAGGTTGGGCCGATACCCTTACCTGTAGTGCCGATTTTGCCAGCCCCCTTCGCCGCCTCATACGCAGCATCTAGTGCACGATGAGTAGGCAAGATTAGGTGAGCCTTTTTAGAGATGTAGAGCCTCTTCGTAAGGTCGTGACCACTCTCAGCCAACGCCTCAGCCTCCTCACGGAAGAGAACAGGATCAAGAACCACACCGCCACCGATGACATTGACCTTATCGCCTTGGAAGATACCCGACGGGATCGATCGCAAGACATACTTCTTACCATCGAACTCAAGTGTATGACCAGCATTTGGGCCGCCCTGAAAGCGAGCTACCACCTTATAATTTGGCGTTAGGACATCGACAACCTTGCCTTTACCCTCGTCACCCCACTGTAATCCAAGAATTACATCTACCTTTTTCATCGTTATAAAATCTCTAAATTTACTCTATTATCTCTCAACCTCCAGATAGCCTAGCCTTATAAGCCAGCGACCCGAGCAGAAACGATGCAAAAATCTTTTGCGCTCAAAGATATGAAAAAAATATTAGAATATAGTGAAAAAATGTTAAAAAAACTTTGAATTGGCTCTTTAACAATTTGAATCAGCTCATTAACAAGGAGTATGGAGCATTAGCTACATATCCTCCTCGTCCTCCATACTCTCCGCCTCGCTCATATCGGGCTCCTCTTTGAGGTCGTCATCGAAGAATCCTTTGTCGTCATCCTCGTGGCTCTTGTCATCGATCTTAACATCGATCTTCACCAAGTAGTCAATCTCATCTGTTGCGTAGGGTACTGCGTAGAAGAAGTCGCCATTAGGCTTGTCAATTCTCATCATCGCCTCGGTGTAACCCGTTGGATAGTGCGCCTTGACTAGATCCTGCAACTCCTGCGGTAGGTTGTGGATACTTGTTACAACCCTCTTCTTCATTACTCTTTTTACTGCCATTGTCTTTTGTAAACTATTTTGTCGTCTAAAGGGGACTTCTAATAATTCCCCCAAATTTTCTGCAAGTATAAGCAAAATTTAATTACCGATAAAATGTTTTAAAAAAAAGTGTGAATATTTCTCAATTTAGATGAAAATATCTACCTTTACAACGTCAATACTATTTATAAAAGGATGCAAGTGTTATAAAAAGGATGCAAGAGAGAATCGAAGAGCTTCGTGGAAGGCTCAACCACTACAACTACAGTTACTACGTCGAGGCGAAGTCTGAGATCACGGACAGAGAGTTCGATGAGTTGATGCACGAGTTGGAGCAGCTGGAGGCTAAACACCCCGAATTTGCTGACCCAAACTCACCAACTCAGCGTGTGGGTAGTGATTTGAGCGAAGAGTTTGAGCAGGCGGAGCATCGGTTCGCTATGCTTTCGTTGTCGAATACCTATTCGACAGAAGAGATCGAGCGATTTGTGGAGAGTGTGCACAAGGAGGTGGAGCGAGCGGAGTTTGTCTGTGAGTTGAAGTTTGACGGAACAGCTATCTCGCTCACTTATGAGGCTGGGGCGCTGAGCCGTGCTGTGACACGTGGCGATGGAGTTCGGGGTGATGATGTCACTCGCAACGTGAGGACTATTCGTACCGTTCCTCTACAGTTGATGGGCACGGGCTACCCCGATATGTTTGAGATTAGGGGCGAGATTTTGATGCCCTACAGCAGCTTCAATAGGCTCAATGAGGAGCGTGAGGCAGCTGGCGAACCACTCCTTGCGAACCCTCGCAATGCAGCGGCTGGCAGCCTTAAACAGCAGTCATCAGCAGTGACGGCTAGGCGTGGTTTGGATTGTATGCTGTATCAGCTTGTTGGGCGAGAGTTGCCCTACGGCTCACACACGGAGGCTTTGGAGGCGGCTCGTAGCTGGGGCTTTCAGGTCTCAGATAGCGTTCGGCTCTGTCGCACTGTGGAGGAGATCGAGGCGTTCATTGAGCATTGGGACAGGGAGCGCCACAACTTGCCCTTCGCCACGGATGGTGTGGTGATTAAGGTCAATAGCTATGCTGACCAACGGGCGTTGGGTTTCACCGCCAAAGCTCCGAAGTGGGCCGTGGCGTACAAATTCAAGGCTGAGGCGGCAGCGACAAAGTTGCTGAGTGTCGATTTTCAAGTTGGGCGCACGGGGGCGATAACTCCTGTGGCGAATTTGGAGGCTGTGCAGTTAGCTGGAACAACGGTGCGTAGGGCATCTCTGCACAATGCGGAGCAGATTGCAGCGCTCGACATTAGGGTTGGCGACACAGTTTATGTTGAGAAGGGGGGCGAGATAATACCGAAGATTACGGGTGTGGAGCTCTCGGCACGTGAGGCGGAGAGTGTGCCCTTTGAGTATATAACGAGGTGTCCAGAGTGCGGCACGGAGTTGGTGAAAGATGAGGGCGAGGCGAAACACTACTGCCCAAATTCGTACCACTGCCGTCCTCAGATCGTGGGTCGCATCATCCACTTCATACGGCGCAAGGCGATGAATATCGATGGGCTTGGCGATGAGACCGTGGAGCTACTCTTTGATAAGGGGTTGGTTCGGACGGTGGCGGATCTCTACGATCTCAAGGCTGGGGAGCTCTCGCCACTGCCGAGGTTGGGGGTTAAGTCGGCTGACGGGATCGTGCAGAGCATTCGAGGCTCGGTCGAAGTCCCCTTTGAGAGGGTTCTGTTTGGGCTCGGGATTCGGTTTGTGGGCGAGACTACGGCAAAGCATATCGCTCGTCACTTTGGCTCGATGGAGAGGCTCCTGGTGGCGAGACGTGAGGAGCTGTTGGAAACCGAAGAGGTGGGTGAGAAGATCGCTGAGGCGATAGCTGAATACTTTGCCGATGAGCAAAATATGGAGATTATCCGCAGACTAGAGGCGGCTGGCGTGAAGATGGCTACAGAGGCTAAAGCGTTGGCATCGAATGAGTTGAATGGGCTAAGCTTTGTGATTTCGGGTAAATTCCTCCAATACAGCCGTGATGAGATCAAGGCGATGATCGAGGCGCACGGTGGGCGAAATATTGCGGCGGTGTCGGGAAGTGTCGATTACTTGGTTGCAGGTGAGAAGATGGGTCCAGCTAAGCTGCAAAAGGCTGAGAAGCTGGGTGTTAAGATCATTTCAGAGATGGAGTTTTTGACGATGATCGATAACACGACAGAGGCTGAGGTAGCCCCCGAACAGAGCGCTGAGCAAAAGGAGAGCCGCCCGATGCAGCAGAGCCTTTTTTAAAACCGATGCAACAGAGCCTTTTTTAAACGAGATGCAGCAGAGCCTTTTTTAAAACCGATGCAACAGAGCCTTTTTTAAACGAGATGCAACAGAGCCTTTTTTAAAACCGATGCAACAGAGCCTTTTTTAAACAAGATGCAACAGAGCCTATTTTAAATGAGAAGAGAATAATAAAAAAATAAATAATAAGTAATATGAAGAAATTGAATGGTGTAGGAGTAGCGATGATAACTCCTTTTACGGCAGAGGGACGTGTAGATTACACGGCATTGGCGAATATGATTGACTACGTGATCGATGGTGGCGTAGATTATATTGTGGCGTTGGGAACAACGGCTGAGACCCCAACGCTCTATATTCAGGAGCGTGCGGTGATCGCTATGTTTATCACCAATCGTGTGGCGGGTCGTGTGCCGTTGGTTATGGGCGTGGGCGGCAACTCTACTTCGGAGGTGTTGGATCAGCTGCGTGAGTTTGATTTGAGGGGTGTCGATGCGATTTTGAGCGTTACGCCTTACTACAATAAGCCGTCACAGGAGGGACTTTATCAGCACTTTAAGGTTGTATCGGAGCACTCACCACTACCGATTATTTTGTATAATATCGCTGGTCGCACGGGTGTGAATATGACCGTGGAGACAACGTTGCGCATAGCTCGTGACTTCGATAACGTGATCGGAGTAAAGGAGGCATCGGGCAATATTGAGCAGATCCAGAGCGTTATCGACAATAGACCCGAGGGTTTCTTGGTGCTGGCTGGTGACGATGGCATCGCTGTTGATGTAATGCGTAGGGGCGGTGATGGCGTGATCTCGGTTGCGGCTAACTGCTTCCCAACGAAGTTTATGCGCTCGATTAACTTGGCTAAGGAGGGTAAGTACGCTGAGGCTGAGGAGCTCTACACAGAGATGGCGGAGGCTACCGAGGCGCTGTTTGCGGAGGGTAACCCAACGGGCGTGAAGTGTGCGCTCTCGACAATGGGTCTGATCGAGGACAAGATGCGTTTGCCATTGGTTTCGGGCTCAGCTGAGTTGCGAGAGAGGTTTAAGACCTTGATCGCTAAATTTGATTTGCATTAATTAATGTATGTATAAAGGGGGTAAAGTAGTAATTAATTGTGTGGCGGTGGCGCTTATGTCGCTGTCGCTGTTGAGGGTTGGGGCTGCTGTGCCTATTGAGGCGGAGATAATTCGGCAGACTACAAATTCGCAATCGGAGAACTATTTGCCCAATTTGATGTTGCGGTTTATGGAGGGTGATACGACCCTTACGGCGGCGAATTATCACTATCTCTATTATGGCTTTGCCTATAGCGAGGATTATAAACCGCTGAGCAGCAACCCCTATATGGATAAATTTCTGCTCTTGGCATCGAGTTTGGATGCAGATAAACCCGACCCGATTACGCTGCGTGATATAATTATGACGGGGCGAGATGCGCTGAAGTACGATCCATTCAACCTCAAGGTGTGGAATATGTTGGCGTACGGCTACGGGGCGTTGGGCGACAAGACGAGGGAGAGGGATGCTTACGACAAGGTGGAGCGAATTATCGAGACGATCAAGGCTACGGGCAGCGGCGTGAAGGAGCGCTCAGCGAGACACATCTTGATGTTTGACCACGCACTCGATCTGTTGGCGGCGGATAATCTGCTGCACGGTAAGGCGATGGTTATATCGAGGACGGTGGAGTACGTGCCGTTTATGTCGCCACAAGTTGTTGTTGGTGAGAAGATTAAAGGGATGTATTTCGATTTTGGTCGTATCTATTGGAACAAACCCGACAGCGTCACATACAAACGAGAGAGGAGTTGGCAATTTAATAATTTGAAACCACAAGAGTATAAATAACGGAGATATAAATAACTGAGGCGTAAATAGATGAGAAGATTTTTCACAATATTGCTAATAATGTTTGTGGCGCTTGGCTGCAAAAAAGATGATGCGGAGAAGTTCAGCAGCAATGAGATCACGCTCAGAAGTGACACGGAGATTTCGGATGGTGATTTTAACCGTGTGCTCTTCGACTATGCAGGTGGCGAGGAGGTGACTTTGACCATGGCGATGATGGAGGATTGGAGCATTGCTGTGAAGAGCGACCTTGGTGATACGGAGGCTGAGTGGGGCTTCTCGCTATCGACAATGAGCGGCAAGGCGAACACTTATGAGGAGCTCATCATTAAGTCGACTACAGCAAATAACACTCAGTACCTCAATGTGTTGGGGTGTGTCTACATCTACTCGTCAACGAGTGGCGAGATACTCTTCAGTTTCAATGTGGAGCAGAGCCGAAAACCAGCGGCTCAGACCACACTTACATACTTCTCGGGTACGAGCCTCTATAGCTACTTCTTGCAAAATATTGCCGATGCAAAGAGTGCAATCAAAGAGGGCGTTTTGGGAGATAGAGGTATGGGGCGATATTTATATCTGCTGCCCACATCGAAGTATAAGGCGAACCTTGTGGAGATAACGCTCGAAGATGGGGAGTGCGTGGAGACAATCATCGAGGAGTACGCTGATCTTCAGACACTTGCATCGGGATCGCTGTCGAGGGTTTTGGAGCGAGTAAAAGATTATATAGATTTCGACACCAAGATCGATGGCGTTGAGCAGCGACTAAATTTGGTGATGAGTGGTCACGGCACGGGGTGGATCTTATCATCGTTGGGACAGCTCTCTACAGCGGCTAGCGTGGGTGACTACGTGAGTGAGTGGGAGCCAATTAACCCCACTATCCAGACCCGTTACATCGGTAGCTCGACAGATGGATTTGCCGATATTAGCGAGATTGCGGATGAGTTTGCTGCCTCTGATATTCACTTTGGCTATATTCTTTTCGATATGTGTTTTATGTCCTCGGTGGAGATGCTCTACAGGATCAAGGATTACACCGATTATGTCGTTGCATCGCCTTGTGAGGTGATGGGGACTGGATTCCCATATGAGACTGTGATGCCCTATATGTTCTCGAATGATGGTGCAGATTATGATTTGCAGGGGATTTGCGAGAGCTACATCGACTTCTATGAGAACTACACCTATCCATACGGCTGTGTGGCGGTCTGCGTGACGAGTGAGTTGGAGGCGTTGGCAGCGGCTCAAAATTCGCTCGGTCTGAGGGATCTTTCGACTGCTGAGATCAACGCTCTGCAGAGCTACGAGGGTCGAACTGATGACCACATCTTCTTCGACCTGCAACAGTATGTAAATGTGGCGGCAGATGGCTCAGATACAGCTCTACTCACTGCATATAACACACAGTTTAACAAGGCGTTCCCCGAGGCTTGTAGACTCAGCACAGGTAAGTTCTACACCAATATAGATGGCTCAGGTGGAAGCACAGGAGCGAAAGAGATTGACTACTACTCGGGCGTGACAACCAGCGCACCAACCACTAGCAAATATGCAGCGACGTGGAAGTATGAGTGGTGGGCGTTGGCAACGACAGCAGAATAAGTTGTGTAAAAAACAATTATCGCCATATTCTTTGTAAATTTATTTTTTTGCACTATCTTTGCAGCACAATTCTATGAGAGCCTCGTCCGAGGTTCGATTTCCGAGAATAAATAATCAAAGATAATATATGCAAGATTTAGAGGCGTTGGAGGCGAAGAGCCTTGCCGAGTTGAAGAGCATCGGTAAAGCGGTGGGTGTCAAGAATGTAAACCTACGCAAGAGAGATTTGGCAGCCAAGATCATCGAGGTTTCTACAGCACCACAAACACAGCAGCAAACACAGCAGCAACCACAAGCAGCACAAGAGCAGCAACCGCAAGCAGCACAAGAGCCGCAACCACAAGCAGCACAAGAGCCGCAAGTGCAAACTGCACAGGAGGATCAGCCAAAACGAAGAGGTCGTAGACCACGTATGCCGCAAGCTGAGGCAGTTGCAACACCAGCTCAAACCAAGCCGATGACAATAGAGGCAACGCTACCAATAGAGGGTGGCGAGGGCGCAGCTACAACCGATACATCAGTGGTGGTTGAACCAACTCAAAATGCAGCAGCAGAGACACAACAACAGCAGCAGAGGCAACAGCGCAAAGGTCGTAAGCAAAATAACAACCACAAGCAGCGATACAACGACAATCAAGAGCAGATGCAGTTGCCGCTAAATCAACCGCACAACTCAGCTCAACAGCCCGTTCATTCAGCTCAACAGCCAAACCACTCAGCTCAACAGCCCGTTCATTCAGCTCAACAGCCCAACCACTCAGCTCAACAGCCTGAGTATAAGCAAGATGAGCAGTCAGCAGAGCAGAGTGCAGCAGTAGACCCTATCGAGCAACACAAACGAAACGATGCCCCAATCACAAAGGATGACTTCACGGGCGAGGTGATCGGTGTAGGTGTGTTGGAGGTTATGACCGATGGTTATGGATTCCTCCGCTCGGCAGATTACAACTACCTCAACTCACCCGATGACATCTACGTTTCGCCAGCGCAAATCAAGAATTTTGCACTCAAACCAGGCGACACCGTTAGCGGTGTGATCCGTCCACCACGTGAGGGCGAGAAGTACTTCCCACTGGTGCGTGTCAATGAGATCAACGGCTTGCGACCCAACTTGGTGCGTGACCGTGTGCAGTTTGAGTTTATGACACCACTCTTTCCATCGGAGAAGTTCCGCTTGACGGGTGGTGCACATAACAACCTCTCCAACAGGATGATAGACCTATTTTCGCCAATCGGCAAGGGGCAACGTGCACTAATCGTGGCGCAACCAAAGACGGGTAAGACGATGTTGCTACAGTCGATCGCCAACGCTATTGCCGACAACAATCCCGAGGTCTATATGATCGTTCTGCTCATTGATGAGCGACCCGAGGAGGTTACCGAGATGGCTCGCAACGTAAAGGCTGAAGTCGTTGCATCGACATTCGATGAGCAGGCTTCACGTCACGTCAAGGTTGCTGAGATGGTGCTCGATAAGGCTAAGCGAATGGTGGAGTGCGGTCACGATGTAGTGATCTTCCTCGACTCGATCACACGCCTCGCACGTGCATACAACTCAGTGCAGCCAGCATCGGGCAAGGTTTTGTCGGGTGGAGTTGACGCAAATGCACTTCACAAGCCAAAGCGATTCTTCGGTGCGGCACGTAACACCGAGGAGAAGGGATCACTCACGATCATCGCCACAGCCCTAATTGACACAGGCTCTAAGATGGATGAGGTGATCTTTGAGGAGTTTAAGGGTACGGGTAATATGGAGCTACAACTCGACCGTAAGCTCGCTAATAAACGTATATATCCAGCTATGGATGTCATCTCGTCGGGCACACGTCGTGAGGATTTGCTGCTGCCTAAGGAGGTGTTGAGCCGCACTTGGGTACTACGCAAATACCTGTCGGATATGACCACTGTCGAGGCGATGGAGTTCCTACAGAAGCAGATGGGGCTGACGAGAGATAACAATGAGTTTCTATCGACAATGAACCAGTAAAACGCTGTTAGGCGGCGATATTTTGAAGATCCTACAGAGGGGGGCTCGGTCACGTACTAAAGTACACTCCGTCGCTCCCCTCTGCACGATCTTCAAAATCTCATCCACCTAACAGCGTTTTACCTGTGGGCACATCGATGGGCTTGGCTGTGCTGAAAATTGCTGAGTAAAGCTAGGAGAGGCTGGGGGCGTTACTCCAGCCCAGCCTCTTTGGCGAGCCTCTCCATAAGTGCGTAGGCTGCATCGTAGTCGTTGGCGATTTCGCCATCGAGGATTGCATTTTTGATCCTCTCCTTGATCTGTCCGATGATGTTTGACGGTGGAATCTGATAACGCTGCATTATGATCTCGCCCGTGATTGGGGGTTGGAAATTGCGCACTCTGTCTCGCTCCTCTAGCTCGTGCATCTTCTCCCTAACTAGCTCAAAATTAGCCATATAACGCTTCACTTTCGACTCGATGCCCGAGGTTATATCTGCCTCGCAAAGCGTCATCAGCGCCTCGACATCATCGCCCGCCTCAAACAACAAACGCCTAACAGCCGAATCCGTAACACTCTCCTTGGTCAACGAGATGGGGCGAAGGTGCAGAAACACCAACTTCTGAACAAACTTGCGTGGCTCGCCCAACGGCAACTTCAAACGGCGAAACAGCGGAAAGATCATCTTCGATCCCAACACCTCGTGCCCGTGAAAAGTCCACCCCACCTTAGCGTCAAATTGCTTGGTTTGTGGCTTAGCTATATCGTGCACCAAAGCTGCCCAACGAAGATATAGATCGTCCGACTTCTTGGCGACATTATCCAACACCATCATCGTGTGAATGAAGTTATCTTTGTGTGCGTGTTTTCCAACTCGATCGACACCGCAAAGCGCCTCCAACTCAGGGAAAATCAACTTCAATAGTCCCGATAGGCGAAGTAGATCGAAGCCCATTGATGGGACGGGCGACATCATTATCTTATTGAGCTCCACGATGATACGCTCAGCCGAAACAATCTCAATGCGGTGCGCATTACGTCTTATTGCCTCAAAGGTATCATCATCGATCTCGAAACCCAACTGCGTGGCAAACCGCACGGCACGCATCATACGAAGGGGGTCATCCGAAAAGGTTACATCGGGGTCACACGGGGTACGTATGATACAATCCTCTAGGTCGTACACCCCTTCAAATGGGTCGACCAGCTCACCAAAGTTAGCGTCATTTAGCGACCACGCCATTGCGTTGATTGTGAAGTCCCTCCTGAGTTGATCATCGCTGAGTGTCCCCTCCTCCACCGCTGGTTTGCGTGAGTCGGGCGTATAGGACTCCTTGCGGGCCCCCACGAACTCCACCTCCACCCCATCGATATGGAGCATAGCTGTGCCGAAACGTCTGAAGATCGAGACCTTACGCCTAAGCCTCCGCCCCAACTCCTCAGCGACATCGACACCGCTACCCACCACAACAACATCTATGTCGGTACAGGGGCGACCCAAGTAGTGGTCACGAACATAACCGCCAACCACATAACCATCGATCCCCAAGTGAGTGAGCACCTCGGAGATATGTCGAAATATCGGCAGCGACAGCGCCTTTTTGTTATCCTTTAACCCGTTCATAACTACCCCATTAACTCCTTTTGATAGAGCTCTACAACCGTTTCGAGCCCCATATAGAGTGCATCGCAAACGAGTGCGTGACCGATCGAGACCTCATCGGTGTGCGGAATCCTCTCGATGAAGTAACGCAAATTTTCAAGGCTCAAATCGTGCCCTGCATTGAGCCCCAAGCCGCAACGTTTAGCCGCCTCAGCAGCCTCCACATAAGGAGCGATTGCCGAGGCACGATCTGAGCTATAGTTGGCTGCATAAGCCTCGGTGTAGAGCTCCACACGATCCGCCCCCGTGAGCTTAGCCCCCTCGACCATCTCGACAATCGGGTCGACAAAAATCGAGACCCTAATCCCCTCACTGTGAAAACGTTTGGTCACCTCGGTAAGGAACTCACGGTGCTCGATAGTCTGCCATCCAGCGTTGGATGTGATCGCCCCAGGGGCATCGGGCACGAGTGTCACCTGTGCAGGTTTCACCTCCAAAACGAGGTTGATAAAATCCTCAGTAGGGTTACCCTCCACGTTGAGCTCCGTAGAAATTGAGCCCTTGAGATCCCTCACATCGCTGTAGCGAATATGTCGTGCATCGGGGCGAGGGTGGACAGTGATACCATCCGCTCCGAACCCCTCAATATCGAGTGCCGCTTGCAATACGTTGGGCATATCTCCACCACGTGAGTTGCGCACTACGGCTATCTTATTTATATTTACGCTTAACTTTACCATAATTTTTATTATATTAGCGCCATAAAGTTACTGAAAAAAAGTGAATAAGAGATGAAAATAGTTCTTTTTTCTCGTCAAAGGGTTTCGCACACCGCCTCAGATCTTCGATTGCTACTCACCGAAATCGAGCTAAGAGGCTACGAATATATTGTAAATCAGGAGTTTGCGCCAATACTTCGAGAGACGATCGGGTTGCAGGTTCCCCAGATGAATATCTATGGCGAAGATGTTGGCGATCAACCCTCCGACACGGTGATGATCTGCATCGGTGGTGATGGAACGCTCTTGGAGGGTGTGCATCGCTTGTCGGGTCGTGAGATTGTTGTGGTGGGGATCAACTCAGGGCGGCTGGGTTTCTTGACCTGTGTATCACGTAGCGGCATCACGGAGCTCTTCGACACGATGGAGCGTTGTGAGTTGCGTATCGAGAGCCGTTCGATGCTGGCTGTGAAGGGCGGATTCTCGGGCGGCGAGTGGTTGATGGCGGCAAATGAGTTCTCGGTGCAGCGGCAGGGGGCTTCGATGATCGCTGTGGCGACTTCGGTCGATGGTGAGGCGGTGGCTACTTATCACGGTGATGGCGTTGTGGTGGCTACTCCTACGGGCTCGACAGCCTACTCGCTGAGTGTTGGCGGTGCGGTGGTTTCGCCTCAATGTGAGTGTTGGATCATATCGCCCATTGCACCACACAACATCACGATGCGCCCGATAATGTTGCCCGACTGCTGCACAATAGAGATGTCGATTAAGATGCGTGAGGGCGATGCAGCGATCTCGCTCGACAACAGGACGTACCCAATTGGCGGTGGTGATCAGGTGGTGATCCGCCGAGCGAAATGTAACTTTTATTTGGGGCTCAATGGCAATATATCGTTCTATCAGACGTTAAGAGATAAGATGATGTGGGGCGTAGATTTGCGTGGATAGCTCGCCGTTGAGTGCGGAGTTTAGGGTGGCTAGCTAGCGAGTTGTGGTGCGAGCAGAGGGCGAGTTGTGGTGCGAGCAGAGGGCGAGTTGTGGTGCGAGCAGAGGGCGAGTTGTGGTGCGAGCAGAGGGCGAGTTGTGGTGCGAGCAGAGGGCGAGTTGTGGCGAAATGTATATTAATGTGCTAATTTTAGGTGAAATATGTAGATCAAAATTGTTTGGTTTGCTCTATTTTTGTACATTTGCAAATTACTAATGAAGAAAACGATGAGAGTACCACGCAGTATTGCGGTAATAATGGATGGCAACGGTCGCTGGGCAGAGGCTCGGGGATTGGAGCGAGTTGATGGTCACGTGGCTGGAGTTGAGGCACTTCGTGCTGTATTGCGCCGTGCAGCGGAGCGTGGAGTGGAGTGTATCACATTTTACGCATTCTCGACTGAGAATTGGGGTCGACCAACCGAAGAGGTGCAGGCGCTTATGGAGTTGATGGCGAAGTGTTTCATTGCCGAGACCCCAGCGCTGCTTGAGCAGGGTGTGCGTATTCGGGTGATTGGTGATAAGACGAGGTTGTCGGAGGCGCTGCAACAGCAGATCGCACAGAGCGAGGAGGCGACTTCTGAGTGTCGACAGATCACTATGCAGTTGGCACTGAACTACTCATCACGTGACGAGATACGCCGTGCGGTGACAGCGATTGCTCAGAGGGTTAAACAGGGTGAGATTGAGCCTACAGAGATTAGCGACACGATGATCTCGGAGGCGTTGGATACACTTCCCGAGTATGACCCCGATTTGGTGATTAGGACGAGTGGCGAGCAGCGGTTGAGTAACTTTATGATGTGGCAAGCGAGCTACTCGGAGTTCTACTTCACCGAGACACTCTGGCCCGACTTTGGCGCTGAGGCGTTTGATCGGGCGTTGGAGGCGTATGCAGGGCGTGATAGGCGTTTTGGATTGGTAAACGAGAGTAAGTAGTGTGGGTTCGATTTTTTCGGATTTGGGTTAGATGATGATTTTGAGTTAAGTAATAATAGATAAAGATAGCGAGTTGAGCAATCGGTTTAAAAATATAATTCTCACGGCACTAACGACACTTTTGTTGTGTAGTGTGGCGTTGGCGGCTACCCCACCAGAGGAGGCTACAAAAGGGGGCGTGAAGCTGAGCGAGGCGGAGGCGCAAAAGATCGCTAATGAGGAGCGTAGTGCTGAGTTTACAGCAGCGGAGGTGATGGCGGACGAAACGCCACGCAAGTATCTCATTCGCAGGATCAATGTCTATGGCGTTGAGACAATTAGCCCCCGAATATTGAGCTCATCGGCTGGTCTCAACGAGGGCGACTCAATCACGCTGCCGAGCCCATTTGTTGCCTCGGCTATCGAGCGATTGTGGAATCAGCGCCGCTACTCAGATGTGAGTGTTGGGGCGGAGATCGATGGCGATGAGGTGACGATCGAGATCTTCTTGAAGGAGCAGCCACGTGTCTACAATTGGGAGATAGAGGGCGTGAAGAAGGGCAAGCGCACGGAGCTGGTCGAGAAGCTAAAGTTGAGACGAAATAGCGAGCTCTCGGACTATGTAATCAAGCGAAATATCAAGGCGATAAAGGATTTTTATCAAGAGAAGGGTTTTCGCAATACTGAGGTCGATATAAGGATTGAGAATGATAGCGTGGCTAAAAATATGGTCAACGTTTTCTTCATCGTGAACCCCAATGAGAAGGTGAAGATTCAGGAGATTGTCTTTGAGGGGAACGAAAATATCGATGCTAAAAAGTTGAGGGGTAGCTTTAAAAAGACACACCAAAAGAGTATCAATATCTTCCAGAGCAGGAAGTTCAACCCCTCTGATTATGAGGATGATAAGTCGTTGTTGATCGATTACTACAACTCAAAGGGATACCGCAATGCAACGATCGTATCGGATTCGATTTATGATATTGACGAGAAAAATATGGGTATCAAACTCAAGGTCTCGGAGGGAAATAAATATTATATTCGCAACGTGACGTGGGTCGGTAACTCGAAGTTTGACACGGAGATGCTGCAGCAGATGTTTGGCGTGAATAGCGGCGATACCTATGATAAAAAGACGATAAATAAACGTTTGGGCGTGGGGCGTGATGCAAACCCTGACGATATGTCGATCCTCTCGCTCTATCAAAATGATGGTTACTTGATGTCGCAAATCGACCCAGCGGAGATCATTATCGGTCGGGATTCGATCGACTTGGAGCTGAAGATATTTGAGGGTAACCCGTTCACTATCAACGATGTAAAAATCTCGGGTAATATGCGTGTCGATGACGATGTGATCCGCCGTGAGGTCTACACTCGCCCTGGTGAGCTCTACAACCGCTCGCTGTTGATGCAGACGATCCGTACGCTCGGCACGATGGGTCACTTCAACCCCGAGGCGATAATGCCTGATATTCAACCCGTCTCAAATAATTTGGTCGATGTGGGTTGGGCACTCGAAGAGCAAGCGTCCGATCAGTTTAACCTCGCTGGAGGTTGGGGTTCGGGGACATTTGTGGGCTCTATCGGTGTGACACTCAATAACTTATCGGCTAAAAACTTCTTTAAGAAGGGGGCGTGGAGACCCTACCCAATGGGGCAAAATCAAAAGCTCTCGGTGCAGGCTCAGACCAACGGTAGCTATTATAAGGCGATCTCGTTGAGCTTCCAAGATCCGTGGATGGGCGGTCGTAAGCCAAACTCATTCTCGACATCGGTTCACTATTCAGACCAAAATAACTCTTACTACGCTTGGGATTCGAGCTCGGAGTACTTCCGCACGGTGGGTGTCTCGGCAGGTTTGGGTAAGCGTCTCACGTGGCCCGATCCATACTTTACGCTCTATGGCGAAGTGTCGTATGTGAGGTATATGCTTCAGGACTACACCTCGTTCTTGATGGAGGATGGCAATGCGAACCTGCTCTCGGTGAAGGGTGTATTCTCTCGCAATTCGGTCGATCAACAGATCTACCCACGCCGTGGTTCAAACTTTAGCGCCTCGGTGCAGCTCACACCTCCCTACTCGCTATTTAACGGCAAGGATTACTCGGATGAGGATATGGAGGATGATGAGCGCTACCGCTTCGTGGAGTTCCACAAGTGGCAATTGGAGATGACGTGGTATCAGGCGTTCTTGAAAAACTCTAAGTTGGTGTTGATGTTGAGCGCTAAGATGGGTTACTTGGGACACTATAATAAATATAATGTATCGCCCTTTGAGCGCTTCGAGGTTGGAGGTGACGGAATGTCGGGATACAGCGTTTATGGTATAGATGTTGTGTCTATGCGTGGATATGGTGATGGAGAGCTCGATCCTGTAAATTCGGACTACTCAATTGCGTACAATAAATATACGGCTGAGGTGCGCTATCCAGTTGTTCTGCAGCCCTCGTCACAGATTTACCTCTTGACGTTTGCTGAGGCGGGTAATGGATTCAGTTCGTGGAGGAGTTTCTCGCCTTATGACGTTAGGCGATCGGCTGGAGTTGGTATCCGTTTGTATCTGCCTATCGTGGGAATGTTGGGTGTAGATTGGGGTTATGGATTTGATCCGCCAGCTGGACAGACGGAGCGTAGCGGCAGTCAGGTACACTTCGTAATGGGGCAACAGTTCTAATTAGGAGTTATGAGGGGAGCTAGCTCCCTTTTAGCTGGCTTGATGGTTCGATAGACAAAACAGAGTTGGTTCGATAGATAAAATAGATAAATAAATAATAATAAATAGATTAAGAAGATGAAAAAGATTTTTACAGGTGCGCTATTCGTAGCGTTGTTATTCACGGCTGTGGGAGCATCGGCGCAGAAGATGGGACGTGTGAATGTGCAGGGTATCGTTGTTGGAATGCCTGAGATGAAGACGATGCAGAAGGAGTTGGAGACTATCCAGAAGGATTTTCAAGACAACCTTGAGACGATGCAGGTTGAGTTGAACAATAAGTTTCAGGAGTTTCAGCAGACACAGTCGACAATGAACGCATCGGTTCGCTCATTGAAGGAGAAGGATATGCAGGATCTGAGCCAGCGTATGCAGCAGTTCGAGCAGAGCGCAACACAGGAGATTCAGCGCAAGCAGAATGAGTTGCTACAGCCAATTCTACAGAAGGCTAAGGAGGCGATTGCGGCAGAGGCTAAGGCGGGTAGCTATGTAGTGGTTTATGATGAGTCGTTGGGTGCATTGGCGTACTTCGATGAGGCTGCGGTCACAGACCTAACGCCAGCCGTGAAGACGAGATTGGGTGTGCAGTAGAGAGCAGCTCAACGGGACGACTTGAACGGGGCGGCTTGAACGGGGCGGCTCAAAAATAGGTTACAAGAGGCAGTGCCTCAATCACAAATGGTTGTGATTGAGGGCTGCCTCTTTTTGTGTGATTAATTTTGGTGTGCCCGAAAAAAAGTGTTACCTTTGTGATAACTAAACCTAAATAGATTAAAAATGAGAAGAGAACTTCTATCGCTACTCGGTGTGGCAGCAGTGAGCACAGCAGCGCAGGCGGCTGACGAGCGCCCAAACATCATCATCTTTATGACGGACGATATGGGCTACTCGGATGTCGGTTTCACGGGGTGTAAGGATATTAATACACCACACCTCGACAAGCTTGCTGAGTCGGGCGTAGTCTTTACACAGGGATATGTAACTCACGGATTCTCAGCGCCTAGCCGTGCTGGTTTGATGTCGGGACGCTACCCACACCGTTTTGGTTTCGAGACCAACCCTGCTTACGATCCGAGCAACCCCTACTTGGGAATCAGCGAGAGCGAGGTGCTCTTCCCTGCACGACTTCAGAAGAGCGGTTACAAGACAGGTGCGATCGGTAAGTGGCACTTGGGTGCATCGGAGGTGCACCACCCCTGCAACCGAGGTTTCGACTACTTCTATGGATTCTTGGGCGGCGGTCACGACTACTTCCGCATTGACAACACCAAGAAGGTCGATGAGGCGTATAAGCAGGGGCTAATCAGAAACAATAAACCAGCAACATTTGAGGGCTACTTGACCGATGCACTGAGTGCCGATGCTGTCGATTTTGTCAATAAAAACAAGAATAATCCATTCTTCCTATATGTGGCGTACAACGCTCCGCACCAACCGCTGCAGGCCCCCAAAGAGGATATTGCTCGCTATGCACACATCAAGGATACAAAGCGCCGCACCTACGCTGCGATGGTCGACATTGTCGATCGTGGAGTGGGTCAGGTTGTCGAGGCTTTGAAAAAGAATGGCGACTACGAAAATACACTCATCTTCTTCCTCAGCGATAATGGAGGTCCTCAACCATCAGAATCGAGCCCAAACAGTGGTAACGCCTCGGTAAACTTTCCGCTACGTGGCGGTAAGGGTAGCTTCTATGATGGCGGTATCCACGTTCCATTTATGGCTTGCTGGCCCGCTAAGATCAAGGGTGGTGTTAGATACGACTACCCAGTTATCTCGTTGGATATTTCACGCACGGCAGTGGCTCTAGCTGGGGCTGATGCTGATAGTGCGCCAGCTATGGAGGGTATTAATTTGATCCCATACATCACGGGCGAGAACAAGGCTGCACCACACGACTACCTATTCTGGAGAGCAGGCAACGGCAGTGCGTGGGCAGTTGTTGCAGCCGATAGAACTAAGCACGTGCAGACATCAAAGTCAAAAGAGCCCGAGATGTTCTACTTGCCAAAGGATATTTCGGAGACGAATGACATCGTTGCAAAGAACCAAAAACGTGCGACTGAGATGCGCAGCCAGTGGGAGAGCTGGAACAAGAGTAACATCAACTGCAATATGTTGGGCTACAAGGATTACCACAAAAAACGTGATGAGTTCTTCAAGGCGGCACGTCCGCAGGTGAAGGAGTAGCACTGAGTAGCGCTGAGTAGCACTGAGTAGCACTGAGTAGCACTGAGTAGCACTGAGTAGCACTGAGTAGCACTGAGTAACGCTGAGTAGCACTGACGAGACAAGACCGAACAAAAAACAATAAAAACCTAACTAACTAAATTATGAAGAACGGGATTTTAGCGCTGCTGGGTGCGGCGGCGTTAGCGACATCGGCAAGTGCTCAGGTGTGGGACGAGAGCGGCATCGAGTGGAAGGAGAAGGAGCTGTGGCAACAGGCGATGCAGCACGAGACACCGAAGTGGTTTATGGATGCAAAGTATGGTGTATATTTCCACTGGGGTATCTATTCGTATATGGGTAAGGGCGAGTGGTATTCACGTCAGATGTATGACGAGATCGAGAAGGGTTTTGGTGCGACAATTCGCCCCGACCACCTCAAAACTTATGGCGAAGATGTTCACTATCACCACTTTATTCCATTCTTCACCGCTGAGCGTTACGATGCTAAGGAGTGGGCGAAGTTGTTTAAGGATGCTGGATTTAAGTTTGCAGGTATCACGGCTGAGCACTGTGATAACTTCTCGAATTGGGACAGTAGCGTGAACAGATTCAACACGGTCAACTATGGTCCAAAGCGAGACTTGGTTGGCGAGCTCGGCAAGGCGATCAAGGCGGAGGGTTTGAAGTATGTCACCACGTTCCATCACAGTTGGGAGTGGGGTTGGTACAACCTCTGGAGCGGTCGCATCGACACCTCAGACCCTGAGTTCTTGGGATTCTATGGCGAGTGGACACCTAAGGAGACATTCAACAGCTTCTCATCGAAAAGCAAACACGCAGCGAGTGGTCAGTTCTACGGCGAGGTGCAGAAGAAGTACGCCCCATCGAAGAGCTTTGTGAACATCTGGAAAGAGAAGATCTTTGAGGTGATCGATCAGTATGAGCCCGATCTATTGTGGTTCGATAGCCGTCTCTTCTTGCTCCCTGAGAAGGATCGTGCGGAGATGGTTAACTATTACTACGAGCGAGCAAAGGAGAGAAATCAAGAGGTGGTCTTGACCTATAAAAACCTCGATTTACCTGTAGGCTCGGCGGTGATCGACTTGGAGCAGGGGCGTATGGATAGCAAGACTGATTTCCCGTGGTTGACCGATGCGTCGTATGCGTGGTACGGTTGGAGCTGGAAGGCGGATCTTAACAATAAGACACCAAATGATCTTGTGGATGAGCTGGTCGACATTGTCAGCAAAAATGGTTGTTTGATCTTGGGAATCACGCCTACGGCTGATGGAGTGATACCTCGTGAGCAGCGTGAGGGAATGTTGCAGGTTGGTAAGTGGCTGAAAACCAATGGCGAGGCGATCTATGAGAGCCGTCCATTTGTGGTTTATGGTGAGGGAACGACTAAACTTAAGACCAATACATTTGGTGGCGTTGTGGCTCGTGGTGTGAAGTTTACTAACACTGATTTCCGCTTTACAACTAACGGCAACTATCTATACATCATACAGTTAGCTCCACCAAAGGCGGGCGAGAAGTACACAATCAAGACACTTGCCAAGGGTGGCGAATCGAGCCGTGAGGTGCAGAAGATCTCGATGTTGGGATCGAAGGCTAAGGTCGTGTGGGAGCGTAATTCAAACGGGCTAACGTTCTCTGTGTCAGACGATTCAGCGCCATTCGATGAGGCTGTGGTCTACAAAGTAAAGCTCAAGTAAAATGATACGCTATGATGCAAAGGCAGGGCTGCTCCTAATGGGGGCGGCCGCTGCGTCATCTATGAGTAGCTGCTCGGGTGAGACGACTAAGGCGAAGAGTGAGCCTTATAATATTCTCTATATAATGTCGGACGACCACGCTGCACACGCAATCGGTGCGTATGGTGGTCGGCTCGCTGGGCTCAATCCGACACCCAATATTGATGCGCTGGCTCGGGAGGGTGTGGTCTTTGATAACTGCTTCTGTTCCAACTCGATAAGTGCGCCTAGCCGTGCCACGATTATGACGGGACAGCACTCGCACGTGAATGGTGTGTTGACACTACAGGAGACGCTACAGGAGAGCCAGTTGTATCTCGCTAATGAGATGAAGGCGCTGGGTTATCAGACCGCTTTCATCGGTAAGTGGCACCTGGGTTGCGAGCCCTCAGCGTTCGATTACTACTCGATGTTTAGCGGCGGAAATGGGCAGGGTACATACTTCAACCCATCCTTTGCAACGAGCGACATCACGGACAGACCCTTTATGCAGAATGAGAAGCACTACAAGGGTCACTCCTCTGATATTGTGACAGATATAGCGCTGGAGTGGTTCGAGACGAAACGTAAGGCGGATGAGCCATTCTTCGTGATGTTCCAATATAAAGCGCCTCACGATATGTTCCAAGCAGCGCCACGATATAAGGATTACCTCGCTGATGTCGATATTCCGCTGCCCGATGGATTGTTGGATCGCACAGGTTTTGGATCGGCTGGGTCACGTGGCGAGAATAACTCGTTGGATTCGGTGATCGGTACATCTATCAGCGCACGACACAAGAATCGACCCTACACGATGCTCTTCAAAATCAAGGATCAGGGGTCGGATGAGGCGAATACGATTGCCTCTTATAATGAGTATCTGCGAAGATATTTGCGCTGTGTAAAGGGCGTGGATGATAATATCGAGAGGGTCTTTAACTACCTCAAAGAGAACGGTTTGTGGGACAAGACGATCGTTGTCTACACAGCCGACCAAGGTATGATTTTGGGCGAACACGACCTGCAGGATAAGCGTTGGATGTATGAGACATCGATCCGAATGCCGCTAATTATGAGGGTGCCGAATAGTCCGCTTAACGGTACACACAACGACCGCTTGGTGGGTAACGTCGATTTCGCCCCAACGCTGCTTGCATTGGCTGGTAAGGAGAGTAAACCTGCTTATATGCAGGGTCGGGATTTCAGCCCGATATTCAGCGGCGAGAGCATTGAGGAGCGTGATGTGCATTACTATCGTTACTGGATGCACCTAGAGCACCACGATATTCCTGCGCACTTCGGAATCCGCACTAAGGAGTTTAAACTCATCTTCTTCTATGGTCGCCACTACAAGCCCGAAAAGCAGGGCGAGAAGTCGATGGGATGGATGAAGGTCTCGAACTATATCGTCCCTACACCGACATCGTTTGAGCTCTATGATCTTCGCAGTGACCCCGAGGAGCTACGTAATGTTGCCGATGATCCTGCCTATGCAGATAAGCTTAAGGAGCTGAAGGCTACGTTGATCGCTACTAAACTCAGGGTCGGGGATAATGACGCTACTAATGGTGAGATCTTGGAGATTATCTCTGAGAATTTCTGATTTGCGGAGTAAGGCTGAGAAGTACTCAGCCGATTACTCCGCAGCGATTAGGCAGTGGTCGATGTGACCCGCTGCAATTATCTCTTGTTTTTAGCCCCTTTGCGAGCCATTCGTGTTTTGTATGCGGCTCGCATTTTTGATGCACCCGAGACTACTTCGCCCTTTTGTCGGTGGCGTTTTTTGTTCCTTATTAATACATCGCCCTCCTCGGGTTTGCGACCTTTGAATGTAATGGAGAACTCTCCGATGCTCTTATCTTTGCTCTTATCTTTTTCGCTCATATCTACGTCTGTTTGTGAGCGCTCGTTTTGCGCCCTTTTGTTATAACGTTGCAAAGATAGGAAAATTATAACAAAATACATAAAAGTTGATGAAGTTACGAGAATGTAGTGAAAACTTACATTTTTGTAGCTTTTTTGATGGAGTCTACCCCTATAAACCCTCTTTAATATTAAATATATTTAATAATCACACTGCTGTAACTCAGCAAGATAGAGCGTTGCGGAGAGGGAAAACGTGCAGGTCGATGGCTGAATGGCACACTTATTGGACTGAAATTATCAGTAATAAATGGTCAAACAGGATGGATGCAGAGTTTATAGAGACGCTTTTTCTCACGGCAAAATTGGCGCTTAGCACCACAGTGACACTCTTTGTGGTGTCGCTACCGATCGCCTATGCACTTGCATTCAATCGATTTTTTGGGCGGAGTCTGGTTGAGGCGCTGATCTCTATGCCGATGGTGTTACCGCCCACTGTATTAGGCTTTTATCTCCTTACGGCTTATAGCCCTCTGTCGCCATTTGGTGCGGCTTGGTCGTCACTCTTCGGTACGGGGTTGGCGTTTTCGTTCGAGGGGATCTTACTCGCCAGCGTCCTCTTTGGTCTCCCGTTTATGGTGCAGCCGCTGCAGAGTGGTTTTAGCGCAATACCGCCAACTCTCTCGATGGTGGCACAAACTCTAGGCAAATCTAAGTTTAATATTTTTTTTAAAATATTGCTTCCCAATATGACCCCATCCATCGTTACAGCTATCGCTCTCACCTTCGCTCGCTCAATCGGAGAGTTCGGTGTTGTGATGATGGTGGGAGGAAATATTCCATCCGAAACACGTACTGCATCGATAGCGATATATGATGAGGTGCAGGCGTTAAATTTCGATTTGGCGAATCGTTACTCACTGATACTCTTCACTATATCGCTAGTGATGCTCACCGTCATACAGAGGTTTAATCGCAAAGATCACAAGGAGAATTATGTTAAAGATTGATATAAAACACCCGATGCTTACATCGTTTGGTCGCTCCACGTTGAGTGTAAATATCGAGATTCCTCGGGGTGAATTGGTCTGTCTGAGTGGCGCTTCGGGGATCGGTAAAAGCACCCTGTTGCGAATCATTTCGGGGCTCACTCGACCAGCATATGGGTTTCTCAGTTTTGATGGCGAGAGATGGTGCGACACCCCTAACAATATATATGTATCGGCTCAAAAAAGGCACACCGCACTGATGTTTCAGGAGTATGCACTCTTCCCAAATATGACGATCGAGCAGCAGATAAAGTATGCTCAGCGAGAGCGTGACGATGAGCGTGTTGTGGCTCTTTTGAACTCATTTGACCTCACTCAATTAGCGAGGCGTAGACCTCATCAACTCTCTGGTGGTCAGCAACAAAGGGTCGCTTTGGCTCGTGCCCTAGCCTCTGATCCATCGATGCTGTTATTGGATGAGCCGCTCTCGGCACTTGATCGTGAAATTAAGCTGCAGCTAATGGAGCAGATCCGAAGTGCACACCGTGAGTTGGGCAGCATAACACTAATGGTGTGCCACGATGAGTGGGAGATAGAGCAACTAGCGAGCTCGGTGCTACATTTTCGTTATGATGGGCTACAGAAATGTAGGATGGAGAGTGAGCTAGAGCTGAGCAGCAAGAGAAAGTATGGTTTGTTTGAAAATATGTTTAATAAATCAAAATCCTCTAACAAGCTAATATCGTGCACATTGTCGCAATATATGCAACAAAAAGGCGATACCGATAACGACTTTGGCACGCTTTGTGCCACTTACTAAGAAAATTGAAAAACAAATTTTAACAAACACTTTAATATTTACAGCGATGAGAAAGATTGCAATTTATGGAAAAGGTGGTATCGGTAAGAGCACCACAACACAGAACACAGTAGCCGGATTGGCTGAGATGGGTAAGAAGGTAATGGTCGTGGGTTGCGACCCTAAGGCGGACTCTACACGTCTATTGTTGCACGGCTTGGCACAGAAAACCGTCCTCGATACACTTCGTGACGAGGGTGAGGACATCGACCTTGACGATGTAATGAAAGAGGGCTTCAAGAACACTAGCTGCGTGGAGTCGGGTGGTCCAGAGCCAGGTGTAGGTTGCGCTGGTCGTGGTATCATCACCTCTATCAACTTGCTTGAGCAGTTGGGCGCTTATGACGATGACAAGCACCTCGACTATGTATTCTATGATGTATTGGGTGACGTTGTTTGCGGTGGTTTCGCAATGCCAATCCGTGACGGTAAGGCTCAGGAGGTCTATATCGTCTGCTCGGGCGAGATGATGGCGATGTATGCCGCTAACAACATCTGTAAGTCAATCTCGAAGTTCGGTAAGGTCGGCACAGTTCGTTTGGGTGGCTTGATCTGTAACTCACGTAAGGTCGACAATGAGGCAAATATGATCGAGGAGTTCGCAAAGAAGTTGGGTACTCAGATGATCCACTTCGTGCCTCGTGACAATATGGTTCAGCACGCTGAGATCAACCGTAAGACAGTTATCGACCACGCTCCTGATCACGCACAGGCTGACGAATATCGTTCGCTTGCTAAGAAGATCAACGACAACGAGATGTTTGTTATCCCAACGCCACTTGAGATGGAGGAGTTGGAGACACTACTTGTATCATTCGGAATTATGAACTAAATATTTGTCGTCTCGCAACCCATTTTCGGCACTTCCCTCCGCTTTTTAATCCTCACGTACTTAAAGTACGCTCCGGTTAAAAATGCTCACGCAGCCCCAAAAATGGGTCACGATACAACAAATATAACACAAGTTAAAATTTAAATAAAAATCAGACAATTATGTATTTGTTAAGAGCAATAGTAAGACCCGAGAAATCGGCAGTAGTAATGAAGGCGTTGATGGACGCAGGATTCCCAGCCGTTACGAAGATCGCAGTTTATGGACGTGGTAAGCAGCGTGGTATCAAGGCTGGCAACGTAACCTATGATGAGCTCCCTAAGGAGATGCTGATGATCACCATCAAGGAGAAAGATAAAGATTTCGTTATCGAGACAATTATGAACTCAGCTCGTTCGAGCGCAACAGGTCAGTTCGGTGACGGTAAGATCTTCGTGACACCAGTCGAAGAATCATACACTATATCTTCTGGATATAAAGAGGTTTAATCAACAAAATCCAAACAATTATGAAGTTAATAATGGCAATAATCCGTATCGCCAAGATGACCGAGACAAAAGAGGCGCTCTCTGCTGTCAATTTACCATCCTTTACAGCGCTGCCTGTTGTAGGACGTGGTAAGGGTCACGGCGACAAGGAGAAGGCGATGGGCATAGATCCTGAGCACCACGAGCATATACAAGATGTTCCACGTCTGAAATCTAAGCGTATGATTACACTCGTTGTAACCGACGACAAGAAGGATTTGGCTGTGGAGACAATTATGAAGGTAAACCAAACGGGCAAGAGTGGCGATGGTAAGATTTTCGTCATCAACACATTTGAATCAGTTCGTGTCCGCACTGGTGAAACTGGAGATGTTACACTCGATTAACAGAAGAGATTTATGAAAGAAGAGACAAAAATATTGCCAGATTTTTCGGAGTTCGCAGAGACCGTATCTGAGAAATATCCGAAGAAGGTGGCCAAGAAACGTACTAAGGCGATCGTTATAAACGACCCTGATCTGATCCCTAAGATCCAAGCCAACGTCCGCACCGTGCCAGGTATCATCACACAGCGTGGTTGTACCTATGCAGGTTGCAAGGGAGTTATTATGGGTCCAACTCGTGACATCGTGAATATCACACACGGACCTATCGGTTGTGGTTTCTACTCGTGGCTTACACGACGCAACCAAACTCGTCCAGAGACAGATACAGCGGAGAACTACATCCCATACTGCTTCTCGACAGATATGCAGGACTCAAACATCGTATTCGGTGGCGAGGAGAAGCTAAAGCAGGCGATCCGTGAGGCGATGGAGCTTTTCCACCCAAAGGCGATCGGTATCTTCTCGACTTGCCCAGTGGGACTTATCGGTGATGATGTTCATCGTGTAGCTCGTCAGATGGAGGAGGAGTATCCTGGAGTAAATATCATCGGATTCTCTTGTGAGGGTTATCGTGGAGTGTCGCAGTCGGCAGGTCACCATATCGCTAACAATCAGCTATATAAGAATTGTATTGGACACGACGACACTGTTAGTGGTAAGTTCAAGTATCGTGTAAACCTGCTCGGTGAGTACAACATCGGAGGTGATGCTTTCGTGATCGAGGACTTGTTCGAGCGTTGTGGAATTGAGCTAATTGCTACAATGTCTGGTAATGGTACTATCAACAAATATGAGCGTGCTCACACAGCTGATTTGAGTTTGGTGATGTGTCACCGATCTATCAACTACGTGGCTGAGATGTTGAACACTTCATTCGGTATTCCTTGGACTAAGTGTAACTTCATCGGTGCTGAGGCTACGGCTAAGTCTCTTCGCAAGATTGGAGAGTACTTCGAGGATCAGGAGCTGATCGACAAGATCGAGGAGGTGATCGCAGAGGAGATGAAGCGAGTGGAGGCAGCCGCTGCTGAGGCTCGTAAAAAGACTGTTGGCAAGACTGCAATGTTGTTCGTCGGTGGATCTCGTGCTCACCACTATCAGGAGCTATTCAACGAATTGGGTATGACAATCCTTGCTGCTGGATATGAGTTCGGACACCGTGATGACTATGAGGGTCGCCGTGTGATTCCTACAATCCAGATTGATGCCGATAGCCGTAACATCGAGGAGATCACAGTCTACAAAGATGAGGAGCGTTACAACAAACGTAAGCCAGATGAGCACCTCACAAAGATTTCAGATGGTAAGGAGTTTAACGACTACGAAGGACTTATGGCAGATATGCGCAATGGCACACTCGTTATCGACGATTTGAGCCACCTCGAGATGGAGAAGCTCATCGAGATGTACCACCCAGATATATTCTGTGCAGGTATCAAGGAGAAGTATGTCGTTCAGAAGATGGGTATTCCATTGAAGCAACTACACAACTACGACTCAGGAGGTCCATACGCAGGTTTTGCAGGAGCGATCAACTTCTACCACGACATCGAGATGATCTCTTGCAGCTCACTTCACAAATATTTGAAAGCACCTTGGGAGAGCGAGGCTTATGTTGAGGCAAGCTACGTGTTAAATTAAAGAGAGGAAAATTATGTTACTAAGACACACAACAGATAAGGAGATCGAAAGAAAAGCTCTGACGGTCAATCCAGCAAAGACCTGCCAGCCTGTCGGTGCAATGTATGCAGCATTAGGTATCCACGGATGCTTGCCACATAGCCACGGTTCGCAAGGATGCTGCTCATACCACAGAAGTGCGCTCACTCGCCACTTCAAGGAGCCAATTATGGCAGCTACAAGTTCATTCTCTGAAGGCTCTTCAGTCTTTGGAGGCTCGGCGAACTTGGTTCAGGCGATCGATACAATCTTCACCGCCTACGACCCCGAGGTTATCGCAGTCCACACAACTTGTCTCTCGGAGACCATCGGTGATGACTTGACACAGATCGTATCAAAGGCGCAGGAGGATGGCAAGATCCCTGCGGGCAAGGAGGTAATTTATTGCAACACTCCAAGTTACGTAGGTACTCACGTCACAGGTTATTCAAATCAGGTGGCTGCGATGGTGAAGTTTTTCGCCAACAAAACAGGCAAGATGCGTAACGTAATCAACCTCATCTCGGGTTGGATGGAGCCATCAGACCAGGCGGAGATCAAGCGTATGTGCAAGGTTATGGAGAGCCGCACATTTATGTTCCCAGATATGTCGGGCGTATTGGATGGCCCAATGACAGGTACATATAAGATGTACCCAGATGGAGGTGCTAAGATCGCTGACATTAAGATGGTTGGTGATAATAAAGTCTCACTTGGGCTCGGCTCATACACCACACAAGATGCTTGCATCAAGTTGGAGAATAAGTGCAAAGTACCATTCGAAGTGTTGGATATTCCGCTTGGACTCTTGGCAACGGATCGTTTCTTGACATCTATTAGTCGTCACGCAAATGTGCCAGTTTCGGATGAACTCACCTACGAGCGTGGACAGCTTTTGGACTTGATCTCAGACGCTTCGGTTCACTTGTATGGCAAGCGTGTAGCTCTTTGGGGTGATCCTGACACTTTGATCCCGATGGTTGAGTTCCTCGTATCGATGGATATGCGTCCAGTATATATCGTCACAGGAACAGCGGGTAAGGAGTTCGAGGATCGTATGGCAGAGCTCTTGAAGGACATTCCAGAGGCTAAATGGAAGAGCGGTGCTAATGCCGATATGTTCCAGCTTCACCAGTGGATCAAGCAGGAGGGCGTAGATCTGCTTATCGGTAACACCTATGGTAAGTACATCGCAAGAGATGAGAACACTCCGTTCTATCGCTTAGGGTTCCCAATTGCTGATCGTCCAGGTCACAACTACTTCACAAAGAGTGGCTACAAGGGAGCTGCAAACATCGTTACGTCGATCCTAAATGAGTTGCTATCACATAGAGACCGCAACTGCTCAGAGGAGACTATAGAGTTTCAGCTATAATATAGTGTATAGGAGTTTGATCGCTCCTATACGCACACAGGAAATTTACAAAAAGAGACAGGAAATTATGGCAGCAATTTTAAAAGAGCGAGAGCGGCAGGTAGCCGTCGCTGGAGATGGAGCAGCGGCCGTTGATTGTGGAAAGCTATCGTTAGCAGGCAGCATGAGCCAACGAGCGTGTGTATTCTGCGGTTCACGAGTTGTGATCTACCCAATCTGTGACGCTGTGCACATCATCCACGGACCAATTGGATGTGCCGCCTACACGTGGGATATACGTGGCTCGCTATCATCAGGTGTTGAGCTACACCGACTAAGCTATTGTACTGATCTTCAGGAGACTGATGTGATATTTGGAGGCGAGACTAAACTCCATAAATCACTATTGGAACTTATCGAAAAGCATCACCCAAAGGCAGCATTTGTTTACTCTACCTGCATCGTGGGAGTTATCGGTGACGATGTCGAGAAGATATGCAGATTGGTAACAGAGGAGACAGGTGTGACGGTTATTCCTGTGCAGTCGGCTGGTTTTCAGGGCTCAAAAAAGGATGGTTACAAGGTTGCGTGTGAGGCGATATTTCGGTTGGTTGGAACGCTCGATAAGCCTACGCCTAAGTTCAGTATCAACATCTTGGGCGACTTTAATTTGGCTGGTGAGTTGTGGATATTGAAAGATTATTACGAACGGATGGGGATTCACATCAACGCAACGATCACGGGAGACGGCAGGGTCGATGATATTCGCAATGCACACAATGCGGCGATCAACGTGGTGCAGTGTTCGGGCTCGATGATCCACCTAGCGAAGATGATGAAAGAGCAGTACGGCACACCATTTATGCACGTCTCATACTTCGGAATTGAGGATATGAGCGATGCGCTCTACGATGTAGCTAAGTTCTTCAAATCGGATGAGTTGATGGAGAAGGCAAAGGAACTCGTCAGAGAGGAGCTTTCACGACTAATCCCAGCCCTTGCACCATATAAAGAGGCACTAACAGGCAAGCGAGCAGCGATCTATGTAGGTGGAGCATTCAAGGCGATCTCGCTCATCAAGGCGTTGCGTCTGATTGGTGTCGAGACGGTGATCGTTGGGTCACAGACAGGCACTACAGAGGATTACGATGTGATCCGCAAGCTCGCAGATGAGGGTACGGTTATAGTCGACGATTCAAATCCGATCGAGTTGTCACACTTCGTAAAGGAGAAAAAGGCGGACATCTTCATCGGTGGAGTCAAGGAGCGACCTATAGCCCACAAGATTGGTCTAGGTTTTTGCGACCACAACCACGAACGCAAGGAGGCGTTGGCTGGTTACGAGGGGATGCTAAACTTCGCAAAGGAGATCTACGCAACAGCCCTAACGCCAATATGGAAATTCACACGAACTAACGGCAAGGAGGAGTAAAGATGAAAGAGACAAAACCAACATATACGCCATCACGCAACGCCTGCAAGTTATGTGCACCACTCGGAGCATCGCTGGTATTCAAAGGAATCGAGGGTTGTATTCCGCTTATTCACGGTTCTCAAGGGTGTGCGACATACATCCGACGATATATGATTAGCCACTACAAAGAGCCCGTAGATATTGCATCAAGCAGTTTCTCGGAGCATACAACAATCTATGGTGGTAGCAAGAATTTTATAATTAGTATTGATAATATCCGAAAGCAGTATAAGCCCAAAGTCATTGGTATCGCTTCGACTTGCCTTTCGGAGACTATAGGTGAAGATCTCGGAGGTCACATATTTAATTACAAAGAGGCAAAGATAGACGAGGAGCTACCCGAGTTTATCCACACCTCAACACCGAGCTACTGCGGATCGCACGCTGAGGGGTTTCACAATACAGTCTTGGCTGTGATGAAAACTTTAGCAAAGCATACCGAGCGAGGCGAACAGATCTCAATATTGCCGGGAATGGTATCGCCTGCTGATATTCGTTACCTTAAAGAGATTGCAGAAGATTTTGGAGTTAAAGCGACAATATTTCCCGACTACAGCACCACGCTCGACAATGTCTACACAGCTGAGTATGAGCTAATTCCAACAGGAGGTACGCCCGTGGATGAGATCCGTGCGATGGGCAACTCAAAGTGCGTCATCGAGTTTGGTGAGCGATTCAATAAGAACTATAAAAACTCATCGGCAAAGGGTCAGATCCCAACGGCTGGCGAGTGGTTGCAGGCTGAGTGTGAAGTGGAGAATTTAGCGATGCCGATTCCGATCGGAATAGAGGCGACCGACCGATTTATGGAGGCTGTAGCTGAGGCGTATAACCGTCCCGTGCCACATAAATATGAGATGGAGCGAGGTCGCTTAATCGATGCCTATGTTGATGCGCACAAATATCTATTCGGCAAAAAGGCGGTGATCTATGGCGAGGCAGATTTCGTCTCGGCTTTAGCGGCGTTCTGCAAAGAGATAGGCATCGAGCCATTCCCCTGTAAGGATACAGACTTCGAGAGCATCAAAGATAGTTTGGATGACATTCAGCCAGACCTACTTATCGGTAGTTCAAAGGGGTACTATATAGCACGAGAGCGCAAGATTCCTCTGATTCGTGTCGGTTTCCCGATCCACGACCGCTTTGGAGCATCGAGAATACACCATATAGGTTATAGAGGAACGCAGGAGCTATTCGACAGAGTTGTAAATGCACTCATCGAATATAAACAAGAGAATTCACCAGTTGGATACAAATACATTTAAAGTTATGGAGACGGCAAAACACCCCTGTTTCGACGAAGAGGCAAAGCACACACACGCACGAGTACACTTACCCGTAGCACCCGAGTGTAACATTCAGTGTAACTACTGCAACCGCAAATATGACTGCGTAAGTGAGTCACGCCCCGGTGTGGTCTCATCGGTTCTCTCGCCAACACAGGCGGTGGGTTATCTCACGGAGCTCGACAAGAGATTGGGGCAGCTCTCAGTCGTTGGAATCGCTGGACCAGGTGATCCATTTGCAAATCCAAAGCAGACGCTGGAGACGATGCGCCTAGCGCACGAGGCGTTCCCCGAGAAGATCTTCTGCTTGTCGACCAATGGGCTCAACCTCGAACCTCACATCGCTGAGTTGGCTCGCCTCAACGTTAGCCACGTGACGCTCACGATCAACGCTCTCGACCCCAAGGTTTTGGCTAAGATCTACAAATGGGTGCGTTTCGAGAAGAAGCTGTATCGTGGCGAGGCAGGCGGAAAATTGCTGCTCGACAGACAGTTAGCCTGCATCCCTAAGCTCAAAGCGATGGGTATCACCGTCAAGATCAATAGCGTGTTAGTGCCTAATGTCAATGAGGATGAGATACCTCGTGTGGCGAAGCGCTGTGCTGAGTTGGGCGCAGATATCATCAACTGTATTCCGCTAATCCCGACTGCCGATACACCCTTTGCCGATGTCGAAAAGCCGTCATCAAAGCTCCTCTTCAAGGTGCGAACATTGGCGAGCGACCACCTAAAACTAATGAGCCACTGCGCACGTTGTCGTGCTGATGCCGCTGGTCTCTTGGGTCAAGATATGGAGGGCACACACGCCCTGATGCGTGAGTTCGTGGAGCGTGAGAGCGCAATATCTACCGAGAATCGACCATATGTAGCGGTCGGTACAGCCGAGGGAATGTTGGTCAATATACACTTGGGCGAGGCTGAAAAGCTGCAAATCTATCGCCAGACACCAAAGGGTTACCAATGGGTCGAGGAGCGCACAACACCCAAAAAGGGCGGACGAGAGAACAGATGGTTGGAGCTAGCCGAGCTACTCAAAGATTGCCGTGCGCTGTTAGTGAGCGGAGTTGGACCATCACCATCGGCAATACTTAAGCAGAGCGGTCTGCACGTAGTCGAGATGACTGGTCTCATAGACGAAGGATTGGAGGGAATCTATACAGGCAGAGTCATCCGCTCTATAGCCAAGCAAGATGCTTTCCGTTGTGGTTCGAATTGTAAGGGTAACGCTCAAGGATGTGCATAAACAGTAAAATCGAAATATTATGAAAAAGCCAAAGTATCAAATTTTAGTATGCAACTCATATCGTGTTGCAGGTGAGGCGCAAGGTGCGTGTAACAAGATGGGAGCGGTGAATCTGCTCCAATATATAGCCGAGGAGGCTGCTGACCGTGGGTTGGATGTTGCCGTGAGCAGCACCGCTTGCCTCAACCTCTGCTCGCAAGGTCCGATCGTCGTCGTGCAGCCAAACAATGAGTGGTACGGAAAGGTTGTCGACACAGACGCTGTCGATGAGATCCTCGATGCACTTGAAGAGGGTGTGCCGTGCGAGAAGTACTTAATTAGTGAATAAAAAATGAAAACCCCAATATTTATAGATACAACGCTTCGTGATGGCGAGCAAGCCCCCGGTGTAGCCTTTACGCTGGAGGAGAAGATTCGTCTTGCGGAGATGTTGGACGAGGCTGGTGTCGATGAGATCGAGGCTGGAATCCCTGCGATGGGTCGCCTCGCTTTGGCTGAGATGCAGGCAATAACATCGTTGGGGTTGAGCTGTCGGACACTCTCGTGGTGTAGGGCGATGCTTGCGGATATTAAGGAGGCTTCACGAGCAAACACAAATGGTGTACATCTCTCGCTGCCCGTATCTGAAAAGCTGCTCAACACGATGGGTAAATCTCGATATTGGGTTTTATCACAGCTTCGGGAGTTGGTTGCCTTTGGGCTCGATATGTTTGAATATGTCTCAATAGGGGCTCAGGATGCCTCACGTGCCGACCACGCTTTTCTACAGGAGTTTGCTTCAGCTGTCGAGGCAAGCGGTGCTTGTAGATTACGTTTGGCGGATACCGTGGGGCTCCTCAACCCCTTCTCTTCTCAGGAGTTGGTGCGTGTGGTGAAGAGCGTAACGCCTAATTTAGCGCTGGAGTTTCACGCACACAACGACCTCGGGATGGCGTGTGCAAACTCTCTGGCGGCGTGGTTGGCTGGGGCTGAGTCTGTGAGCACCACCGTCAATGGCTTGGGTGAGAGGGCTGGAAATGCAGCGTTGGAGGAGGTTGCCCTAGCTTTCGAGAAGAGTGCAGGCGTGGAGTGCAACCTCAATAAACGTCTCTTTCCTCCAATATGTAGCTATGTAGAGCAAATCTCGCAACGCAAAAACAGCCTCTCGAAACCTGTGGTTGGCGAGGTTGTTTTGACACACGAGAGCGACATCCACACCAAGTGTATGATGAGGGATCGATCAACGTATCAGCTAATCTCCGCTGCCGATTTGGGGCTGGAGGAGAGCGAATTTCGCATTGGCAAACATACAGGAGCATCGACATTGAGTTACATTCTGCAGGGGATGGGGTGCAGGTGCGACATCACAACAGTGCGACGGCTGACCGACACCGTGCGAGAGATCTGCACAGCCCAAAAACGAGATATGCAGCCCACCGAATTGGTGACGCTGTATAACAATTTTACACAGAGTTAGCGTTGTATAACAATCTTATATGAATAACAAGCTTATATGAATAACAATCATATGAAGTTAGCGTTGTATAACAATTTTACCCAGAGTTAGCGTTGTATAACAATCTTATATGAAGTTAGCGTTGTATAACAATTTTACCCAGAGTTAATATGAAGAGCGAGCTACAAAAAAAGATAACCAAACAGAGAGTCGAGGCGGCGGAATTTGCAAAGCTTAAAGCGGCTGAGAAAGTAATGGAACAGGATGCGGAGAGTGCTATTGAGTATGGTGTGAACTATCTAAAGAGTGCTAAAGCTGCATTTATGACTACTCCAAGAAGGTTTGATAACGACCTCATTTACAACATCATATCGATCAGCTTTGAGCAGTTGATGGTTGGGCTCTTGGCTCACCACGACTGGATTGCATCGAGCCATTTGCCGCTGATGCTCTATCGTGAGGCGTTGCCTTTTGAGCCCGAGATGGGTGATGAGATCAAGCGCACGGCTATTCTCATCGGCTCATTCGAGGGGATCTGTTCCATCGAAGATTTTGGATATAAAACCCCCACCGATGAGGAGCTCGCTCGAATGGTCGAGGGTCTTGAGGAGTTGTGGCGATTTATCGAAGCGAGAGTATCAGATACCAACTCTTAATCTGGTGTAGATTATACGCTGCGTGTTCATCTGCGCACTTGATGTGAAGCATATTGCAGGCGTTCTCAAACTCCTCTTCGTCAAATTTAAACCCCTCGTTACCAAGCAGTTCACGAAGCTCAGCCCCATCTTTGCAGCTGTAGCAAGCTCGGCGAAGTGCATCATCCTGAGGCGCTCGTTCGATAAAATTTATTGCGTTTTGTATGCTCATAATATTTTATTCCAAAAATACATATCTGGGGTGCAGGGTGTGAATCCGCTCTTGCGGTAGAGGCTCTGTGCAGATGGGTTATCGCTCCTCACTTCGAGGGTCACTTTGCAGTATCCACGCTCTCGGCCGATCTTGAATAGTTGCTCCATCAGCCTTCGCCCCACGCCTCTATTGCGGCACTCTTTGGTGACGATAAAGTCGTGTATATATAGGTAAGGCTTGATGTGAAACGTAGAGAAGAGCTCAAAGCAGATCGCCATCGCTAAGCCTCGCTCACCTTCGCAAGCAAAGAGAACCGTTGCCCCCTCACGACTATTCAGCGCATCGACCAACCGCAACTGCTGCAGCTTACTGTGTGGAGCGTGGTCGCCCATCGGGTCGGACATATACTCACCGTGCAGCGCAACCAATAGATTAAGATGGTCGGGGTTTGAGAAGTCACACTGCTCAAACGTGATCTCACGCTCCACTCTCTCCGCAGCCTCGTTCATTAAATCAGGCTCCTGTGTTGGTCTGTATTCCATTATCGTGCAGGTTTAAATCGTGTAATATCTAGTTCGTACTTCTTGACCCTCAGCCCCATAATTCGCTCCGAGACACCGAGTGACTCCGCTGCCTTCGCCATATTTCCTTTGGTTGTGGTTAATACCTCGGTGATGATCTGCTTCTCGAAGTTGCCAACGATTGTATCTAATCGCCCTGAGGTCACCGTCTGCGATGAGTCGGCTGTCTGCAACGTTGGCGGTAAATTGTGGGCTCGCAACACATCGTCCGTGCTCAGTATGCAGCCCCGTTCGATGCAGTTCTCCAGCTCACGAATATTGCCGGGCCACTTATAGACCATCAGCATATCGATCGCTGCCGAGGTAATCCGCTTAATCTCCTTGCCGTAACGAGCGTTGAACTTATCGATGAAGTGGTTCGCCAAGAGCGGCACATCGCTAATGCGCTCCCTAAGTGCAGGAATATAGAGCGGAAAGACATTGAGACGATAGTAAAGATCCTCCCGAAACTCACCCTCACGTATCATCTGCTCCAAGTTGCGATTCGTTGCAGCGATCACCCTCACATCGACCTTGATAGTCTGTGTGCTGCCCAACCTCTCCAACTCTCGCTCCTGCAGCACTCTGAGCAGTTTGATCTGTGTCGAGGCGGGAATATCACCCAACTCATCGAGAAATATTGTGCCGCCATTCGCCGCCTCAAAACGACCTATACGTCGCTGTGATGCACCCGTAAATGCACCCTTCTCGTGCCCGAATAGTTCGCTCTCGATGAGTGCGTCGGGCAGCGAAGCGCAATTAACCTTGATGAAAGGCTTATCCTTGCGGTTGCTGTTTTGGTGTATTGCATCGGCAACTAACTCCTTACCCACGCCACTCTCGCCACGAATTAGAACCGTTGCATCGGTCTTGGCGACACTGTTTATAAGCGAAAGTAGCTCACTCATTTGGTGCGAGCGACCCTTCATATTTGTCGCCAAGCCGCTCACGAAATCACCCTTAAGCGACTCATTCTCAGCCCTCAATTGAGCCATCTCCTCAGCATCCTCCTGTCGGCGGCGGAGTGTTCGTCCGATCAATCCACCGACAATCTTCAGCAGACGAGTTATATATTTGACCTGTGAAATATCGATCGTCGACTTCACCTTATGGAAACTCAACGTCCCGACAACCTCATCTTTGTAGGTGACTGGCGAGCAGATGAAAGATACATCCTCACCATCGATAGTGAGCGGTGATTTGGTCTTATTGCGGTACTCCTTCGACTCGGCAATGTTGTGCACAAAGATAACTTTACCTCGCTCGATAACCTTGCCGATGATACCCTCGCCCACTCGATAGACCCAATCCCTGCAGTCGGTCGAGGTCAAGCCGTACGCCCCCTCGATTGAGATCTTCTGACTATCTCGATTGAGCAGGGTGAGGTAGAGCCGATTTGCATTGAGGTGCTCCGCCAAGAGCGCTATCACACCATCCAAATCGACACTCTTGCTGCCGAGCATCGAGATGATCGTCAAGATCAAGTCGAGCTCACGAGTACCCTCACAATTAGCCCTCTCAAAGTTGCTACACCCACCATCCAACCTCAACATTCCTCCGTTTATAGTCATAATATTCCCTCCTATAAATGTCTTACTAAATCCCTAACGCTGCAAATATATTATAAAATTTACATATATCAAACAAAAATAATATAATTCAAAACTATTAACCGAACAATAATACACACCGCCTAGAGCACCACTGCAACCGCTGCCTATAAGCAACAGCAACCATCGGCTAAAACGCCACGGTAACCGCTGCCGTCACACGATCCTGAAAGAGTGGATTCTCAGCATAATCTGTTGGTCGCTCATCCATAAAACACTTTTCGTAGCTCAAACTCAACCGTGAGCGGATCTTCGCCCCCTTCAACATAAAGCCCATCTGAGCGGTGATACGCCCTGCATCGAGCGCCTCGGGCTCATCGCTAGAGGCATTTGTGAAGAGCATCCCTTCGCCATAATCATATCTGAGCGCTGGGACGTAGCTATCGAATATCTTGCTCTTAGGCGCTTTGATTGTGTAGTAACTCTCCACGAGTAGGGTGCGTGTCCTCTCGCCCAAGCCGACAATATCGACATCTTTCTGTTGATAGTTAGCCTCCACAAATAGCGCCTCACCGACCCATCTCGCCTCACCACTCCATATCGTTACATCTTGGTCGAAAGCGGTTGATCCGCTGTAGATGCTCACGCCGCCGCTCAGACCCTTTGCCGCCCCGATCTGTAGGCGACCCGTGATGTTAATATCATCGTCCCACTCAACGCTGTTTGCCCCAGCGCCATTGAATAGGCCCAAGCTGAGGGTCACGGGTAGCGTGTTGCCGAGCGTGTAGTTTCCGTAGAGACCAATATCACGATTTCCGAAGTTCTTGACCGTGGTTCCATCGGTGTACGCCAGTGAGTAGATCGCACCGTAGCTACGTGATGTGAAGATACTGCTCTTTGGACCTGTTCTATCGAGGTCTGTTGTGAGGTGTGTCCACTGCTGACCGATCGTTAGGTCGAACTTTCCACCCTTGTAACGCATATAGGCATCCAATACCGAGACCTTACCCAAGTTGTGAAAGTTGACCTGAGTGCAGTAAGAGAGTCTGTTTGAGGCGTTACCCCTCACACCAACGTGTGCATTACGCACCGCAAAACGTTGGTCGCCATCATAAGTGTTTACATTGAAGTAGGCCAACATCGAACCGTAGAGGTTGGGGGTGTAAAACGCTGCACTCTTAGCCGCTGAGTTTTGCGCCTCGATGCTCTCAACACGCTTTGTAAGGGCATCGATCTGAGCCAAAAGGCTCTCGGTGTCTGTGGCGCTCTCGACCTGAGCCGCTGCAGCGAATGTTGTAAACAGCGCCAACATAAGCGCTGTGGTCACCTCTATAAAATGTATATATCTCTTCATAAAAATTCAAATTAAAAAATGCTTAATTCCTAACTATCAAGCCAGCTAAAAGGGAGCGAACGTTTCTAACTATCAAGCCAGCTAAAAGGGAGCGAACGTTTCTAACTATCAAGCAAGCCAAAAGGGAGCGAACGTTTCTAACTATCAAGCCAGCTAAAAGGGAGCTAGCTCCCACTCATAAAGTGTGTATCCGTATTTGTTCCATATCTCGCTGCACTCCTCGCTAAGCAGATAGTTCAAGAACTTTGCGGCAGCCTCGCTCCCCGAGGGCTGTTTAATCACCACAGCGCTCTGAGCGATGGGGGCATACATCTCCTTGGGGATTATGAAGTAGCTCCCTTTGAGCGCCACTTCGGGGTTGAGCAGTAGCGATAGAGCCACGAATCCGAGTTGACAATTTCCTGTTGTGGCGAATTGTGCCGCCTGAGCGATTGAGTCGCCGTAGACGATTTTACGCTCGACCGAGCTCCATAATCCTTGAGCTTTGAGTATCTCCACGCTACGTGTTCCATAGGGTGCTGTGCGTGGGTTTGCGATCGATATTCGCTCCACGGAGCTCTCCGAGACGAGCGCTAAACCCTGCTCTGCAACATCATCACGCAAGCCATACAGAGCCAATTTACCGCAAGCGTAGACCCTGCTTTCGCCCACCGCTAAACCCTGCTCGACAACTCTTTGCGGAAGTAACTCATCGGCTGAGAGGAAGAGGTTGTAGGGTGCGCCATTGATGATCTGTTGATAAAACGCTCCCGATGCTCCGAAGTTGATCTGTAGCTTCTCGTCGGGATTCTTCGCCTCATAGAGACGTTCTATCTCGGTTAGGACGTAGCGCAGATTTGCTGCTGCCGCAATTTTTGTGTTGCTCTCTGCAAATGTTGCCGTTGTCGCTGCTGCTGCAAATATCGCTACAACCACTCTGGATAGATTCACCACACCTCTTGATAAATTCATCACCTCTCTGGATAGATTGCCCACCCCTCTCAAAATTTGATACTTCATAATAACGTCTCCTCGTAAAAATAAAAATTGTGTAACTCGTGGTGGAGAGTAGTTGATAGGTTAACGCCTCTCACGATGCAATAAAAGAGATCAATTAGTGTGCCAAACTTAACAACAAGATGATAAAAACAGTTTGTTTAGTGCTCTATGCAGCAAAGGTTCAGCAAGTTAAGCTGATAAGTTGGTCTACTCCGATTGAGCACTACAGCCAAGCAGTAATATCAAAAACTACATTTATGTAGGAAATATCTACATAAATGTAGTTTTTGAGCTCAACACTCGATAGCTATCTACTTTTTATAGCCGTTGTAGTGCACCTTTTCGGGTCTCCACTTATCTTTAATTTGAGGCTCTTTGTCGGGGTAGCCGATGATGATTGCATTGAGTGCGTTGACTCCATCGGGCAACTCCAACAGCTCCTTCATCTTCGCCACACGGTTCGTCTCGTTGTTTGGCTGCACACCACACCATACAGCGCCCAAACCCATTGCGTGTGCCGCCAAGAGGATATTCTCAGTCGCCGCACTACAATCCAAAATCCACGACCCTGAGATCCGCTCATCACCCAACACAACAATCGCCAGCGGTGCATTTGCCGCCATTCGCATTCCGCCAGCCACCTGAGGCAACTGTGATAAAAGCTCCTGATCGGTGATGACAACAAATTCCCAAGGCTGTTTATTCATCCCTGTGGGTGCCGCCATTCCAGCCCTCAACAGCTTCTCGATCTTAGCCTTCTCGACAGGCTTCGAGGTGTAGGAGCGAACGCTGCTGCGTGTCATAATATTGTTCAACACCGCCTGCTCAGTTGCTCCAGCCGCCTCAGCCGCCCCAGCGCAAAAACCATTCACAGCACCGCCAACAACCAGCGCCGCCAATAGACTAAATACTCTTCTCTTCATAAATAAATGTATATATAAAAAAATAATTATTGTTCATTACAACCCCCTCATAACTCATAACTCATAACTCATAACTCATAACTTATAACTTATAACTTATAACTTATAACTTATAACTCATAACTCCCCACCTCACTCCTCAGCACGAGCAAGGAATGAATCGCCCTCCGCAACGTTGCCGTTTTCGTCGGTGATTCTCACCACTATGTAGTACTCTTTGCCGCTCTTAGCCTTGCGAGCCACCGAGCTCTCCAGCTTGATGTTTGCGTAGCCAGCCGCCGCCTTGATGCTCTCTTTGCCGATCTGCTTATCAGATTTTGCATCATAGATCGCTAACTCTATGGAGCAATCCTCTGGCGAGGTGTAGTGCAGCGATAGGGTTAAACACTTGCGGTCGAACGCCGTTGGTTTATCGGCGATGTTGACCCTGCTCTCAAACATATACATCCTCTTCGCTCCACGATTTGCCTCCGCTGCATCGACCAAAGTGTAGGCTCGCACCCAATCATAGAGTGTTCTGTTTCGCTGTGGGTCGGCAAGCTCCTCATCCGTAGGGAGTGGAATCCACGGATATGGATAGGTCTCGACAACCATATTGAGGCTCATCGGCTCGGTGAAGTTGAAGTTGATGTCGTAAGGTTTGCCCCACTTTGCTCGCCCCACAAATTCACGATGGGTCTCCTGTCCATTGTTGAGGTAAAACGATGCGCTATTTTTATCTCGCCACCAGCAACCGTAGGTGTTGAACCCATCGGCAGGCTTCGACCCATCCTCATTTTTCAGCCTCGTCTCCTTGATCGTTATGTTCTGCTTTTCGCCACCGCCATCGGGCGAGAACCAGTAATGCACATTTGAATTCATTCCGTCAGCGAAGAATTTACCCTTGAAGTCGCCCGTCCTACCGATGCACTCACAGACATCGAGCTCCTGTCCAAATTTGCCCTTCACCGCACCTTTGGGCTGGCGACCCTCCGTAGACTTAGCTCCGCCACGTGTTGAGAACCAAAATGTCGATGAGAGTGTCGACTGGTTAGCCTTGAAACGGCACTCATAATATCCGTAGTGGGCGATCTGCTCACGTGAGACCACAGCGGCACACGAGACGTTATAAGTTGTCCCCTTGATCACCGTATCACGCTCCATCTTCTCGCCGTGCAGCACCATACAGCCACCCTTTAGCGCAATATTTTTCGGCATAAATAGTCCAGGTTCACGACCTCGCCACGTTGGGTGGTGGTCGATCCACTTTGTTTGGTCGAGTGTGTCGCCATCAAATTCATCTGTAAGCTGCTCATTCACGATCCATCGCTGACCCTCGGGAGGTAGCGGAATCGACTTTATAGGTTCGCTCGTTGGGTAATTTGCCGCCGCTGCACTCAGTGTTAATAGCGAGGCTATTGCTGTTAGAAGTCTCATTTTTTTAGTTATAAGTTATGAGTTATAAGTTATTTGTTACGAATTACGAATTATTAATTATTTGTTTATCCAGTTGAATTTGGAGTAGCTGAAGAGACCCCTCTCGCCAATCTTCAGTTCGGGGATCACCACGAGCGACATAAACGCAAGCGTCATAAATGGCGAACGCAACGTGCAGCCCATCGAGGCGATCTTCCGCTGCAGCCGCTCCCCATCTCTCGCCACCTCCTCAGCCGATCGGTCGCTCATAATCCCTGCAATAGGTAGCGGCAAGAGGTCGCAATCATCACCATCGCAAAGTGCCAAACCACCCCTACTCTCGATGATCATATTCACCGCTCTTTCGATCGCCTCATCGCTCACTCCAACAGCTGTGATGTTGTGCGAATCGTGCGCCACGGAGCTCGCAAAAGCGCCCCTCTTTAGACCAAAGCCTCGGCAGTACTCAACCACGGGCGGCGTGTTGTGATACCTATTAATATATACAATCTTCGCTACATCAGCCTCTATGTCGCTCTCAAGGTTCTCCATTGCGATCGGTGGCGTGTAGCTCTCGGCTGTTGTTATCAGCTCATCTTTGATCGTTCCGATTATGGTTATCGGCTCGGCAGTGACGGCTCGCTGTAGCTCTTTAGTGGTGATTTTATTGTGATTGAAGTTGTTGATTAGTCTCGTTGGAATCGGCTCTCTATCAACGCTTTGCGATCTGTCGTAACGCACTTCGCCACCGATAAAAACCCTCTGAGTGGTGAAGTCGCTAAGGTTGTCCACCTCGATAAAGTCCGCCACTTCGCCCACCCTCAGCGACCCCTGTCGAAGTCTGTAGTGCTGAATCGGGCTGAGCGATGCAATCCGCAAGAGATCAAAGAGATCAAACCCATCAGCCACCGCCTGCCGCACGATCTTATCTATATTTCCAGCCGTGATAACCTCCTCAGGATGAGCATCATCCGTGCAGAAAAGCAGCTTATCGGGCGCTGTAGCGATGAGCGACTTAAGCGCCTCATAATTCTTCGCTGCACTCCCCTCACGTATCTCGATCTTCATCCCTGCAGCGATCTTCGCCTCCGCCTCCGCAAGCTCCGAACACTCGTGGTCTGTGGTGATGCCACTCTCTGCATATTTGGTCAGATCCTCGCCTGTGAGCAGTGGTGCGTGACCATCCGAGGGTAACCCATAGCGCTGAGCCACAGCAAGTTTCGACATTACCTCCTCGTCCTGAAAGAGCACCCCAGCGACATTCATAACCTCCGAAAGAGCCACAAAGCGACCCGATGCCGCCAACCGCTCAACATCACCGCTGTCGAGCACTCCGCCCGAGCGATCGAAGGGCGTTGCAGGTACAGACGAAGGTATTGTGAAGTGGGTGCGGATGGGTGACTCTTTGGCGCTCTCCAACATAAACTCAACACCCAAGACACCCAAGACATTGGCGATCTCGTGAGGGTCAGTGACAACGCCAACCGTGCCGTGCGAGATAACCATCCGTCCAAAATTTGCAGGGGTGAGTTGCGAACTCTCGATATGCACGTGCGAATCAATAAAGCCCGACATCAAGTAGCTCACCCCCGTACGCTCCTCGCCAATCTCAACGATATTTGCGACGTGACCATCCCTAATCACAACCTCACCGAAGTAGATCCGTCGCCGCTCTAGGTCGACTATATTTCCCGTAATCATCATAATGCTAAAATTTCGATCTCCACAAAGTTAACAATTCGATCTCCACAAAGTTAACAAAAAGTCAAGAACTTTGAGAAAAAAATGAGAATAAATCACTATTTTTGCAAAAAGTATGTAGGGCAATATTGTTTTACACTACTTGTAACTTTCCCAAAAACTGAAGATATGAAGATAAAAGGTGTCGCAATCTATTGGCTGATATTTATCGGTATGCTGGCTGGTCTCGCACTCGGTGCGTTGGCGGTCTTTGCAGGACGTGCCGACCTGATTGTAAATTGGATCACTCCGCTGGGAGATATGTTTATTAGGCTGCTGCAACTCATCGCCGTGCCGCTGCTCTTTGTCTCGCTCATTAAGGGTATCATCAACCTTAAGGATACCGCACGTATCGCCTCGCTCAGCCTCAGAACACTCTATTATTATATGCTCTCTACAGCGGTCGCTACGGTGCTCGGTATCGCTCTCGTGATGATCCTTCGACCGGGTGATCTCGTTACGAGCGAGATGTCGCAACAGCACTTTGAGCTGCTCTCGTCACAAGTGGCTAGCACCATCGATGGGGTCAACAGCATCGCTGGACAATCACCGCTACAGCCCATTGTCGATATGATCCCGAGCAACGCTATCGATGCACTATCGGGCGGAACATCGATGCTGCAGACCCTCGTCTTGGCGATCCTCTTGGGCGTGGCAATCGTCACTCTTAAGGGCGAACGTGTGGAGACCTTCAAACAGCTGGTACTCGATCTCGACTCGATCCTCAGCCGCTGTATCGATATGGTGATGAATATCGCCCCAGTGGGAATAGCCGCTCTGATGGCTAGTGTGATGGTCGCTAGCGATGGCGATACAGCACTGCTCGGAGCTCTGGGTTACTACTTCCTCACCGCCCTTATCGGCTTCCTCATTATGGCGCTGGTGGTCTATCCATTGGCGATTAAATTCCTCACGAAGAGTAGTGTTGGCGACTATATGAGGGCGATGATCCCCGTGCAGCTGATGGCGATCTCAACTAGCTCTAGCGCTGCAACACTCCCCACAACAATGAAGGTGGCTAACGAAGATCTCAAGATTCCGCAAAATATAACATCGTTCACACTTCCAATGGGTGTCACAATCAATATGGATGGAACAAGCATCTATCTCGCTGTGACAGTGGTCTTTATCTCGCAAGTGATGAATATCGACCTCTCGGCTGGACAGCTGCTGCTGTTGGTGGCTACAGCCCTCATCGCCTCAGTCGGTACGCCCGGTATCCCTGGTGGCGCACTCGTTACCCTCATTATGATCCTCAATACCGTGGGTATCCCCGTGGAGAGTATCACACTCATCATCGCCCTGTTCCGCCCACTCGATATGTTCGTCACAGCCGTCAACGTTACAGGTGATGTCGCTGTCGCTGCCGTTGTCGCCGATAGCGTCTCTGAGTAGACACGTCTGTGGTCTGGGCTTTGGGCTTATCTATGGTCAGGGCTGTACTGCCCTAATGCCGGGCAGGCAGGCAGCTAGCTGCCTTTTAGCTGGCTGGCGCTGGGTAAGACTGAGTAGCGCTGAGTAAGGCTGAGTAGAACTGGGTAAGACTGAGTAGCGCTGAGTAGCGCTGAACTGAACAGGCGCTGAGAGAAGATTCTGCAACGATGGATGTTGCGATGGGTTACACGATGGGTGTTGCGATTGGTGACACGATGGATGTTGCGATTGGTGCAGCGATGGGTGACACGATGGGTGACACGATGGGTGTTGCGATGGGTTGCACGATGGGTGGGTGATGTCTGCCGCAGGCAGACATAAAAATATCTCTCTGTAGATAGTCGAAAGTTTACTTTCGTAAGATCTACAGAGAGATATTTTGTAGCTCGAAGAGCCGCCCACCCAGCGCCAGCCAGTTAAAAGGCAGCTAGCTGCCTGCCCGCCCGGCATTAGGGCAGTACAGCCCTGACCATAGATAAGCCCAAAGTCAAGCCCACAGTCAAGCCCACAGCCGTGAACACAGCCCTGACCATAGATAAGCCCAAAGTCAAGCCCACAGCCGTGAACACAGCCCTGACCATAGATAAGCCCACAGCCGTGACCACAGCTAAGCTCTACTTGACAGCGATCTGGACAGTTACGGGTGCGAGACCCTCAGCTGAGACGGTGACTGAGACTGTTTCGGCAACGCCACGCTCAGACTGAATGATTGCCAAGCAGCGACCGAGGCGTGTCTCGACATTGTCGCTTTGATAATCTTGTGTGCTCTTGTTCCAGCCGTTATCTACACCGAGGAGGTTTGCTTTTCCCTCGACTTTGAATGTGATTCTCTTTTCGAGGTGTTTAACGGCAACGCCTGATTTATCGACAACTTGAGCGACCAAGTGAGCGACATCATAACCATCGGCAGCGAGCTGTGATTTATCGACATCGACAACCAATTTAGCTGGCTCTGTAGCGCTGCTGAGTTTAGTCACAACCATCTTACCCGACTTATCAACGCCTTTAGCAACGAGCTCGCCAGCGACATAAGGCACTGTCCAGCGCATAATTAGGTCATCTTGATTGTCGGCCAACTTCTTAGAACCCAACGATTTGCCGTTGAGCAGCAGCTCAGCCTCAGCGAGGTTTGTAACCACCTCGACAACGATCTGCTCGCCATCGGTGTAGTTCCACATCTCCTCTGATTTATAGTTTTCCCAATTTGTTGATGGTTTCTTCTTGATCTTCTTTCCGCCCTTCTGCATATACTGATCCTTCTGCTTCACGTGCGTTTGGATCGCTAGGTGGTTCTCATCTTTCCAGATAGCCTTGAAATGGTTCCATCCAGCCTTAGTGAATCCACCGAGGTCGACCATATCGCCCGGCCAAGCCTTCTGAGGCCAATCGTCTGTCGACTCACCCATATAGTCAATTCCTGTCCACATATACATACTAAAGACCATCGGATTGTCGGTGATTGATCTCCACTCGCTCAATAGACCTGTGTTCTCATTTCCTGTGAACATCATCTCTGGGAAGTGTTTTTTACACCAATCGTACTGCTTGATCTGATAGCTGAATCCAACAACATCGAGTGATGCAGCGTAGCCCGTTACGCAGCTAGCCACAGGGATGATTAGGTTCGATGTCACGGGGCGAGTGGTGTCGATCTCCTTCACCCACTTAGCCAACTTCTCTGATGTCTTAGCCAAGTTATACTTCTGAGGAGGGAGCGCATCGTAGCGAGCCTTCATCTCGGCAGGAGTAAGCTTTGGTGTAGCGTTCCAGTAGCCACCAGCACCCTTGTCCCACAGACCGCTCACGTGCTTATACTCTGGGTACGTCCACTCGATCTCGTTACCGATGCTGTACATAAATACCGATGGGTGGTTGCGGTCACGGCGCAATACACGCTTCAAGTCGCTCTCAGCCCACTCTTGGAAGTGTTTGTCATAACCATCGGTGCGGTACAAAGGCTCTTGCTCAGCGAAGTTGAAACGCTTATCCTTTGGGTTATCCATCTCATCGAAGATCTCATTCTGCACCAATAGTCCCATCTCGTCACAAAGGTCGAGGAACTCCTCCGAGAATGGGTTGTGTGAGGTACGGATAGCGTTCACACCGCCAGCCTTCAACACCTCAAAACGTCTGCGCCATACACCCTTTGGCACGGCAGTACCCACCAAACCAGCATCGTGGTGTAGGCAAACACCCTTAACAAATGTCTCGACACCGTTCAAGAAGAATCCCTTATCCTTGTCGAATACGAGGCTACGGATACCAAATGGAGTGGTGTACTCATCGACCTTTTTGCCATCAACAAGAAGTGATGTCACCACCCTGTACATATTAGGGTTCTCGGTGTCCCACAGGCGTGGGCTCTTGACGCTCGCCACTTGGTTTACCTTAGCTACTCCGTTGCCTACCACTGAGTAGTCGCCCACGGCAGTAGCCACCTCGCAGCCACAGCCATCGTAGATCACACTCTGTAGCGTAACCTTAAGTGCCTCAGCCAATTGATTCTCGACAGAGACCTCGATGTTAACCTTAGCCGCCTCAGCAGTGATCTCGGGAGTGGTTACAAATGTGCCCCAAATCGGGATGTGCACCTTATCAAGCGTGATGAGTTTCACGTTACGATAGATACCCGAACCTGTGTACCAACGGCTATCAGCGTAGCGTGAGTGGTCGACATAGACGGTCAAGACGTTCTGCTCGCCCTCAGCGTTAAGCACCTCTGTAAGGTCGAAATATGTTGGTGAATATCCATAAGGATTCTCGCCAAGATACTTGCCGTTGAGCCAAAATTTAGCGTTGTTATAGACACCATCGAAGAGAACGAAGGTACTCTTATCAGCCTTATTATAAGGAGTAGCGAAGTGCTTTTGATAGACACCAACGCCACCAGGGAGGTAACCCGTGCAACCCTCCAACGACTCATCGAACGAAGCCTCAACGCTCCAGTCGTGAGGGAGGCGAACATCACGCCACTTTGAATCATCAAGTGGGGTCTTTTTGAGGGTTACGGTGTCCTCCAAAAGTGTAAACTTCCAATCGAAGTTGAAATCATTCTCACGGTCGATCTTCACTGCTGAAGTGTTGCAGCAGCAGCTAGTGAGTGCCGTGAGCATTGCGAACAGAGCGCAAGCGAGAGTAACTCTTAGTTTCATATAATTAAGTTTAGGTTTTATTGTCGTTGTTGTTGTCTCAGGATTGTCGTCTCAAGCGGAGCTTTTGTCAACAATGCTCAATCACCACAAAGTTACGACTTATTTTTAACTAAACCAAATTTTCACCTCACACAAAATCAAAATCAGCGCCAGAGGTGCGTTGGTGATAGTTGTTGACAACTTGTTAAAAACTTATCACCGCTGATACTTGATTCCCTCAAATGTTTTGCCCAACTTTGTAATCCCGTTCGCCCTCTATTTTGGGCGGATAGTGAACGTGTGAGAAAACGTGTGAGAAAACGTGTGAGAAAACGTGTGAGAAATAAATATAAAGAAAAATATAAACCGATATACTCAAAAATGAAAAACAACACAAAGGGCTCGACCAATCCCGAGCCAGTAAACTACAACGATGCTATCGATGCCTCACGGCTATACTTCGATGGTGATGAACTCGCCGCTACGGTGTGGGTCAGCAAATATGCGCTAAAAGACTCTTTCGGTCACATCTACGAGACATCGCCTAGCGATATGCACACACGCATCGCCTCGGAGATCGCTCGTATCGAGCAGCGATACCCAAACCCACTTGCGCAGGATGAGGTCTTTGCGCTGCTCGATCACTTCCGTTACATCATCCCTCAGGGTGGGCCAATGACGGGCGTGGGTAACAATTTTCAGATCGCCTCGTTGTCGAACTGCTTTGTGATTGGTCACCGCAACCCAGCCGACTCTTACGGCGGTATCTTCCGTATCGATGAGGAGCAGGTGCAGCTTATGAAGCGCCGTGGTGGTGTGGGTCACGACTTGTCACACATTCGCCCAACGGGTAGCCCTGTGTTGAACTCAGCGTTGACATCTACAGGTATCGTCCCATTTATGGAGCGCTACTCGAACTCTACTCGTGAGGTTGCTCAGGGTGGTCGCCGTGGTGCGTTGATGCTTTCGTTGTCGGTTAAACACCCTGATGCTGAGAAGTTTATCGATGCTAAGACCGATATGGGTAAGGTGACGGGCGCTAATGTCTCGATCAAGTTGGATGACGACTTTATGCGTGCATCGGCAACGGGTGAGCCATACAAACAGCAGTTCCCAATCAAGAGCGACAAGCCTCTCTACACAACTGAGATCGATGCTAAGAAGCTGTGGGACAAGATCATACACAACGCTTGGAAGTCGGCCGAGCCCGGTGTATTGTTTTGGGATACGATCATTCGTGAGAGTGTGCCCGATTGTTACGCTGATCAGGGCTTTACGACAGTCTCTACGAACCCTTGTGGTGAGATTCCGTTGTGTCCTTACGACTCGTGTCGCTTGTTGGCGCTCAACCTATTTAGCTATGTCGACAGACCATTTACGGCTGAGGCATCATTTAACTTCGAGCTCTTCAAAAAGCACGCTGCGGTGGCGATGCGCATAATGGATGACATCATCGACCTAGAGATCGAGAAGGTATCTAAGATCATCGAGAAGATCGAGGCTGATCCCGAGGATGCAGATATTCGTCGTGTGGAGTCGGAGCTGTGGCACAAGATCTTGGATATGGCTCAGTTGGGTCGCCGTACAGGTTTGGGTATCACGGCTGAGGGCGATATGCTTGCGGCATTGGGACTTCGCTACGGTACGGATGAGGCTACAGATTTCTCTGTTTCGGTGCATAAGTGTTTGGCTATTGAGGCGTATCGTGCATCGGTCACAATGGCTGAGGAGCGTGGTGCATTCTCGGTATATGACAGTGCAAAGGAGGAGGGCAACCCTATGATTGAGCGTATCAAAGAGGCTGATCCTGAGCTCTATGCGAAGATGTGCAGCGTGGGTCGTCGTAACATCGCTATGCTTACGATCGCCCCAACAGGAACGACATCGCTTATGTCGCAGACAACTTCGGGAATCGAGCCAGTATTTAGACCCGTGTACAAGCGCCGCCGCAAGATCAACCCATCGGATGTGGGCAAGACAGCGACATTCATCGATGAGACAGGTGAGAAGTTCGAGGAGTACAACGTCTATCACCACAACTTCGTGAAGTGGCTAGATGCAAACAAATATGATATTACACGCCTAGAGACGATCGAGGATGATGAGCTCGACAAGTGGATCGAGGCATCACCATATTATAAAGCCACGGCAAACGACATCGACTGGGTGAAGAAGGTGCAGATGCAGGGTGCGATTCAGAAGTGGGTCGACCACTCGATCTCGGTGACGGTTAACCTACCATCGACTGTTGATGAGGCGCTTGTGGCGGCTGTTTACCGCACCGCTTGGGAGTGTGGTTGTAAGGGTATTACGGTCTATCGTGATGGTTGCCGTGACGGTGTGTTGATCGAGAAGAAGAAGAAAGCGGAGGTGATTGCTCCATCGATGAAGCGTCCTCAATCGATCCCTGCCGATGTGGTGAGGTTTAGCAATGGCGATGAGAAGTGGATCGCATTTGTAGGTATGCAGGATGGTCGTCCATATGAGATCTTCACGGGTAAGATCGAGGAGGATGCACTCTTCATTCCGCCCAAGATCAAGAAGGGATTCATCATCAAGGTGCGTGAGGCGAATGGCAACAAACGTTACGACTTCCAATACACCGACCGCTACGGCTACACCAACACAATTGGCGGTGTGTCACGTCTCTTCTCGGAGGAGTTCTGGAACTATGCGAAGTTGATTTCGGGAGTGTTGCGACAGGGAATGCCGATCGAAAATGTGGTCTCGCTGATTGGCGGTATGCACCTCGATTCGGACAGCATTAACTCGTGGAAGGCTGGTGTGGAGCGGGCGTTGAAGCAGTACATAGCCGATGGAACGAAGAGCAAGGGTGCGTGTCCGCAGTGTAAGGAGGCAGCGCTCGTTTACCAAGATGGCTGCCTAGTCTGTATGGCGTGCGGCTACTCAAAGTGCGGCAGCTGATAGCTAGTTATGAGTGGGAGCTAGCTCCCTTTTAACAGGCTTAACGGTTATGAGTTGTGGTTTCCATCGCTCATAACTCGTTGACGTATAAAGGGGACTTCTTATAATTCCCCTAAAACAATAATGGTCGATATTACCAAAGAAAAACAACCTAAACAACAAAAAAATGAAACGAAACAGACTTTATGCAGCAGCGGCAGCGCTACTTTTGGTGGCGACTTCGTGCTGCAACACAGCTCCGAGCTGTGACAAGGCGAAGTGCGGAATGAGTGCCGAGCAGATCAAGGCGAAGTGCGTAAAGTACGGAGTGCCTGAGGGCAACAAGCTGAGTGCGGCGATGAAGCGTGCGATGCAGTGGCGTGAGGATCTTGACAACTCGTGGTTCATTGAGTATCGTGAGATGGATCTGAAGGGCGATTTGGCTTATGAGGAGGGTGTGGTTCGCCGTGACCCTAGTGCCATTATCAAGGTCGATGGGCTCTACTACGTGTGGTACTCACGAAGTGTTGGGCCGACAGATGGCTTTGCAGGCGACATCGAGAACGACAAGGTCTTTCCGTGGGACAGGTGCGACATTTGGTACGCCTCATCAAAGGATGGCATCACGTGGAAAGAGGAGGGCTTAGCTGTAGCTCGTGGCGAGAAGGGTGCGTATGACGACCGCTCGGTGTTCACCACAGAGATTATGGAGTGGGAGGGTAAGTATTACCTCTGTTATCAATGTGTGAAGTCACCTTATGAGGTGCGTGTGAAGAACACGATCGGTATTGCGTGGGCTGAGTCGGTACACGGACCGTGGCACAAGAGCGCTGAGCCGATCATCAAAGCATCCGACACAGGCGTATGGAAGGGGACGACACAGAACCGTTTCCTCGTGGAGAAGAAGGGTGACTTCGACTCACACAAGGTTCACGACCCCTGCATCTTGCCCTACAACGGTAAGTTCTACCTATATTATAAAGGGGAGCGAATGGGCGAGGAGATCACGTGGGGCGGTCGTGAGATCAAACACGGTGTGGCGATTGCGGATAATCCACTCGGACCATACGTTAAGTCGGAGTACAACCCAATATCAAATAGCGGTCACGAGATCTGTGTATGGAAGTACAACGGCGGTGTAGCGGCACTCATCACAACAGATGGCGTGGAGAAGAACACCATTCAGTGGTCTCCCGATGGCGTTAACTTCGAGATTATGACGGTGATAGCTGGTGCGCCACACGCAATCGGTCTCAACAGAACAGCCGATAGCGAGAAGTCGCCAACCGAGGTGTTGCGCTGGGGTTTGACACACCACTACAACAACTACAACTATCAGTCAATCAGACGTTTCGAGACGTGGAATAAGACCACGCATACAGCCAAAGGCGAAACAAAATAAACTTCGGGCGTTGCAAGGCGGCGAGATTTCGCAGATCCTGTCTTGAGGTATTCGGTCACGTACATTAAGTACGCTCCCTCACACCCCAAGACACGATCTGCAAAATCTCATCCACCTATCAACGCCCGAGTGGACACAGCGCTGTGCAGCGAGATTTCGCATATACTGCCTTGAGGTATTCGGTCACGTACATTAAGTACGCTCCCTCACACCCCAAGACACGATCTGCAAAATCTCATCCACCTATCAACGCCCGAGTGGACACAGCGCTGTGCAGCGAGATTTCGCAT